>NZ_JBITCS010000003.1:0-377917 GCF_044453445.1 Streptomyces sp. NPDC051684
GGCGTTGATTTTTGGCACGCTGTTGAGTTCTCAAGGAACGGACGCTTCCTTTGTACTCACCCTTTCGGGCTTTCCTCCGGGCGCTTCCCTTCGGTCTTGCTGTTTTGCGTTTCCGACTCTATCAGACCGTTTCACCGGCCGATTTCCCTCGGTCCCGCTTCGCTTTCCGGCCTTTCGGCTTTCCGGCGAGTCCGACTCTATCAGATCCTTTCGGGCCTGATTCCCAGTCAGCGGGGTTTGTCTTTGCGGCTGTTGGGCCGTTCCGACGTCCCAAACTTTAGCGGATTCCCGGCTCCCGAGCGAATCGGGGGTTCGGAATGGAATTCGGGCATGCCGAATAGAATCCCGGTCGGGAGATCGTGCTGAGGTTGGGTGCCGCTTGAGCGGCGGATATGTCGCCGCAGAACCGTTACGGCCCCGTGGCAACCCGAGGTACCTTACGGATCGCGGAAGGCCGTGTCAACCCTCCCCTCTGTCCGACTTCAGTCGAGGTCGGTGAGGCGGCCGCCGGCGTCCGGCTGGGCGTCCTCCACGCGGCGGAGAAGGCGGGTGAGGACCTCGCCGAGGGTGCTGCGCTCCTTGGCGCTGAGGTCCTGGAGGAGGTCCTCCTCGAAGACCGACGCCAGGCGCATCGCCTCCAGCCACTTCTCTCGCCCCTCCTCGGTCAGCTCGACGATGACGCGGACGCGGTTGTTCTCGTCGCGGTCACGGGTGACCAGACCTTCCTGAACCATGCGGTCGATCCGGTGGGTCATCGCCGCGGGGGTCAGGCCGAGACGCTTCGCGAGGTCTCCCGGGCCCAGTCGGTACGGGGTGCCCGACAGGACGAGGGCCTTGAGGACCTCCCAGTCGGTGTTGCTGATCCCGATCTCCGAGGTGTGACGCCCGTACGCCACGTTCATGCGGCGGTTGAGTCTGCCGAGCGCCGAGACGATCTGCTCGACCTGCGGGTCGAGGGCCTGGAACTCGCGCTGGTACGCGGCGATCTGCTCTTCGAGCGTCGGCTCGGCGGCCGGCGCGCCTGGGGTGTCCGCCATGGCGCGAAGTATGGCACGGGAGTGATTGGCGTTGAAGTCCTTGCGTGTGTACTCTTTAGCTTCTAAGTTTAGCTTCTAAGTCTTCAGTGCTAAGACCCGGACCAGTGGCCGGGCCAGTGAAAGGGCAGGTGAAAGTGACCAGGGCGATGGGCGCCGCGATGCGCCGGATTCAGGTGGGCAGCGCGCTGAGCGCGTTCGGGATCGGCTTCACGGTTCCGTTCCTCTACGTGTACGTGGCGGAGGTCCGAGGTCTCGGCGCCAGTGCGGCGGGCATCGTGCTGGCCGCGTTCGCCATGGCCGCCCTGGTCGTCCTGCCCTTCACCGGTCGTGCCATCGACCGGCGCGGTCCGCTGCCCGTGCTCGTCGCGGCCTCGGTCGTGGCATCCGTGGGCGCGGTCGGCCTCGGGCTCGCGACCATTGAACCGGCCGCCATCGTGGGCGCCGCGGTGCTGGGCGCGGGAACGGCGGTGCTGCAACCGGCGCTCGCCACCATGATCGTGTGGTGCTCCGCCCCGGAGACGCGCACCCGGTCCTTCGCGACGCAGTTCTTCCTGCAGAACCTGGGCCTCGGCATCGGCGGGCTCATCGGCGGCCAGATCGTGGACGAGACCCGGCCGGACAGCTTCCTGCTGCTCTTCTCCATCGAGGCCGTGATGTTCCTGGTGCTCGCCGGGATCGTGCTGACCGTGCGGATGCCGCACGCGCCCACGCTCGGCGAGGCCGTGCCGAAGGGCGAGGGCAAGGGCGGCATGCGCGCACTGCTCGGGCACCGGGCGATGCTCCAGCTGTGCGTGCTCGGGTTCGTGTTGTTCTTCGCCTGCTACGGGCAGTTCGAGTCGGGGCTGAGCGCCTACGGCGTCGAGACCGCCGGGATCTCCGCGTCCACGCTCGGCATCGCGCTCGCCGCCAACACCGCGATGATCGTGGTCGCCCAGTTCGCCGTGCTCAAGCTCGTCGAGCGCCGCAAGCGCTCGCGGGTGATCGCCGCGGTGGGGCTCATCTGGACCGGCGCGTGGCTGGCGGCCGGGTACGCGGGGATCGGGCACGGGAGCCAGGCGATGGCGACCGCCGCGTTCATCTCGACGTACGCGCTGTTCGGTCTCGGTGAGTCGATGCTGTCGCCGACCGTGGCGCCGCTCGTCGCCGATCTCGCTCCGGCCGGCATGGTCGGCTCGTACAACTCGGCCTTCGCTCTGGTGAAGCAGCTCGCGCTGGCGGTCGGGCCCGCGGTGGGCGGGCCGATGGGCGCCGCGCTGCACGGTCCCTACATCGTGACGTTCGTGCTGTTCTCGCTGGCGATCACGGTGCTGGCGCTGCGGCTCGGCAAGCGGCTCACGCCGGTGCAGGACCAGCCGTCGCTGGCCGGCACGCGTGTGGTCATGCGCAGTGCGCCGGAGCCCGCCGCCGCGGAGGCGTAGGCCCTCAGCCCGCGCCTTCCGGCAGCACGAACTCGCACCACACCGCCTTGCCGCCGTCCGGCGTGCGCCGCGAGCCCCAGTTCGAGGCGATCGTGGCGACGATCGCGATGCCACGGCCCGCCTCGTCCGCCGGTTCCGCGCGGCGGCGGCGCGGCAGGTGGTCGTCGCCGTCGGTCACCTCGATGATCAGGCGGCGGTCCGTGCGGCGCAGCCGCAGGCGCATGGGCGGGGTGCCGTGCTGGAGCGAGTTGGCGACGAGTTCGCTGGCCGCGAGGACCCCCAGGTCGTGGAGTTCGTCGGCGAAGCGCCAGCTGGTGAGGACGCCGGACGCGAAGGCACGCGCGCGTGGGGCGGCCTCCACTCCGCCGAGCAGTTCGAGCGCCGCGTTGCGGAAGCGCTCGCCGTCGGTGCCCTTGCGGGCCGGGTGCTGGAGGACCAGGACCGCGACGTCGTCGTCGTGATCGGCCGTGACCCCGGCCGCCCGGATCAGGCGGTCGCAGACGACCTGGGGCGTGCCGGTCGCGCCCGCCAGGGCGTTCTCCAGCGCGGCCACTCCCTCGTCGATGTCCTCGTCGCGCCGCTCCACCAGGCCGTCGGTGTACATGACCGCCGTGGACCCCGCGCCGAGCGGCACCGAGCCCGAGGCGTGCAGCCAGCCGCCGGTGCCGAGCGGCGGGCCCGTGGGCTCGTCGGCGCGGTGGATCGTGCCGTTCTCGTCACGTACGAGGATCGGCAGGTGGCCCGCGGACGCGTAGACGAGGCGGCCCTCGTTCGGGTCGTGGACGGCGTAGACGCAAGTGGCGATCTGATGCGGGTCGATCTCCGTGGCCAGCCCGTCGAGCAGTTGAAGTACCTCGTGCGGGGGCAGGTCCAGGCGCGCGTAGGCGCGGACCGCCGTGCGGAGCTGGCCCATGACCGCCGCCGCCCGGACGCCGCGGCCCATGACGTCGCCGATCACCAGGGCCGTGCGGCCGCCGCCGAGGGTGATCACGTCGTACCAGTCGCCGCCGACCGCCGCCTCGGTGCCGCCCGGCTGGTAGGTGGCCGCGATCCGCAGGTCGTCGGGTTCCTCCAACTCCTGTGGCAGCAGCGAGCGTTGGAGCGTGACCGCCGTTTCGCGCTGTTCGCGTTCGCTGGTGCGCAGGCGCTCGGCGGCCTCCGCGTGGTCGGTGACATCGGCCGCGAAGATCAGCACGCCGGGGCCGTCCGCCGTCTCCAGCGGGGTGCAGGTGACGGTGTACGAGCGGCCGCCCGCGGTCTTGCGGGACTTGACCGTGCGGGGCTTGCCGCTGCGCAGCACCTGGTCGAGGAACGGGAGCAGGCTGAGTTCGTCGAGCTCGGGCAGCTCCTCGCGGGCGGGCTCGCCCGCGGTGCGCTCGCCGAAGGCCGCGACGTAGGCGTCGTTGACGTACGCGACGCGGTGCTCGGGGCCGTGCACCAGGGCGACCAGGGCGGGGATGCGGTCGAGGACCTGGCGTACGGGCAGTTCGTCGACGCCGCCCGCCTCGCCGGGCGCCTTCGCGGACAGGTGTTCGGCGCGGGCGGCGGGGACCGCGCCGTCGGCCCGCTGGGGTCCGCCGTGGTCGGCCCGCGCCGCCGCGCGGCGCTGCGTTCCGGGGAGCCGGGCGCTCCAGCGCGTGAAGTTCACAGGGGAAAAGCCTCGTGGGTTCGAGGGTGGGCGAGGAGCCCGCCCGGGGTCGTGGACCAGTCTGGCCGACCGTACTGACAAACGTCAGACGCCGGTCCGCGGGCGGGAGTTCCGCGCTCCGGTCACCGGTGCTCCGTCAGGGACGTCAACAGCGGGGTCAGGGCGACCCCTTCGGGTTTTCGGGAGGCCCCTGCGGGGTGTCGCGGGTGGGTCCGCCAGATGGGTCCGTAGGAGGGACCGCTCCGGCCGCGAGTTCGAACTCGGCGCGGGGCTGTTCCAGCGAGCCCAGCGAGACGATCTCTCGTTTGAACAGTCCGGAGAGCGTCCATTCGGTCAGGACACGGGCCTTGCGGTTCACGGTGGGCACCCTGCTGAGGTGGTAGACGCGGTGCATGAACCAGGCAGGGTAGCCCTTCAGTTTGCGGCCGTAGACGTGCGCGACACCCTTGTGGAGGCCGAGGGAGGCCACCGAACCCGCGTAGGAGTGCTCGTAGTCGGTGAGCGGTTCGCCGCGCACGGAGGCCGCGATGTTGTCGCCGAGGGTCCTGGCCTGGCGGACCGCGTGCTGGGCGTTGGGCGCGCACTCCTTGCCGGGTGCCGTGACGTCCGGGACCGCGGCGGCGTCGCCCGCTCCCCACGCGTGCGGGGCGCCGTCGACGGCGAGCGTGGCGGTGCACTTGAGGCGCCCGCGTTCGTTCAGCGGCAGGTCCGTGGCGGCGAGCAGCGGACTCGGCTTGACGCCGGCGGTCCACACGACCGTGCGGGTCGGGAAGCGGGAGCCGTCGCTGAGCACCGCTACGCGGTGCTCGCAGGATTCGAGCCGGGTCTCCAGGCGTACGTCGATGTTGCGGCCGCGCAGTTCGCGGATCGTGTACTGGCCCATCTCCGGGCCCACTTCGGGCAGGATCCGGTCGCTCGCCTCCACGAGGATCCACTTCAGGTCCTCGGCCTTGACGTTGTGGTAGTACTTCGCCGCGTACCGGGCCATGTCCTCCAGTTCGCCGAGCGCCTCCACGCCCGCGTACCCGCCTCCTACGAAGACGAAGGTCAGCGCCGCGTCGCGGATCGCCGGGTCGCGCGTGGAGGAGGCGATGTCGAGCTGTTCGATGACGTGGTTGCGCAGGCCGACGGCCTCCTCGACGGTCTTGAACCCGATGCCGAAGTCGGCGAGCCCGGGGACCGGGAGCGTGCGGGAGACCGAGCCGGGGGCCAGGACCAGTTCGTCGTAGGTGAGGGCGGCCGCGCCCGTGCCCTCCTCGTCGCTGGCGAGCGTGGTGTACGTGGCCGTGCGCTTGGCGTGGTCGATGGACTGCGCCTCGCCGACGATCACCTGGCACTGGTCGAGCGCGCGCCGCAGCGGGACGACGACGTGGCGCGGCGAGATCGAGCCGGCGGCGGCCTCCGGCAGGAATGGCTGATAGGTCATGTACGGGTCGGGGGTGATCACGACGATCTCCACGGCACCGCTCTTGAGCTCCGGTTTGAGCTTCTTCTGGAGCCGCAGGGCCGTGTACATCCCGACGTATCCGCCGCCGACTACAAGAATGCGCGCAGGTTCCCTCACCCTCCCATGACGCATCGGGCCCATGCGTTTGTCCACAGTCCCGACCATTTGTATGACGACCAGAAGTGCCCCTTCTGGAACGGCGATCGACCCGCGCGCGCGGGAGCGTCCCAGGTCAGCGTCCGCGGCGGGGCCGCGGACCGGAGCGGAGTGCGGTGCGGCCGTCATGGCGAAATCCCGCACATACTCCTTTCGAGGGGCACCCGGTGCGGAACCTGCCTCTTCTGAATCGCTCCCGGCTCAACTATGTTCGTCTCCTGTCGGGGTGTCTGGGGGGATACGCGGGCGATCGGGAAGGGTCCCGGAAATCGCTGTCTGTTCCTCTGACTCCGACAGACAATGGCGGGGAGTGTCTCCGGGGGGAGACGTCATTACCGGGGGAACACATATGCACATTCAGGACTCTCATTGGACCTCAGCCTCTGCCGTCGCGCCGTCCGGCGCGGCCCCGGGGGCCAACGGGCGGGGAGCGGGCGACAGTTCGCGCTCCACACCGCTGCGTGTGGACGCACAGCGCAATCTCGAGCACGTGCTGCGCGCGGCCAGGGAAGTCTTCGGCGAGCTGGGGTACGGGGCCCCCATGGAGGACGTGGCGCGCCGCGCCCGCGTCGGGGTGGGCACGGTGTACCGGCGCTTCCCCAGCAAGGACGTACTGGTGCGGCGGATCGCCGAGGAGGAGACCGCCAGGCTGACCGACCAGGCGCGCACGGCGCTCGGTCAGGAGGACGAGCCGTGGTCGGCGCTCTCGCGCTTCCTGCGGACCTCGGTCGCCTCTGGGGCGGGCCGGCTGCTGCCCCCGCAGGTGCTGCGGGTCGGGGTCGCCGACTCCGAGGAGGGCGTGCGCGGTGAGCCGCGCGTTCCCGAGCAGCGGGCCGCGACACCGGAGCTGCGGCTCGTCGAGCAGCCGCCGGTCGGCGGCGAGGGGCTGCCCGCGGACGACGCGGGCGCCGCGACGCTCCTCGATGTCGTGGGCCGGCTCGTGGACCGCGCCCGGGAGGCCGGTGAGCTGCGCGTGGACGTGACCGTGTCGGACGTGCTGCTGGTCATCGCGACGGCGGCCCCGTCGCTGCCGGACGCCGCGCAGCAGGAGGCGGCCTCGGCCCGGCTGCTCGACATCCTGCTGGAGGGGCTGCGCTCGCGGCCTGCGTGAGCGCTCGGATCCTCACCGCACCGAGGGAGTGACCGCGAGTCGACGACACCGTCACTCGCGGTCAACTCTTGTTGTGGGCATGGTGGTTGAGGCTTCCCAGAACGGGTGATCCTTAGGGATCTCGCACGCGAAATCTCCACGGATGAGTGGTTGCAGTGCAGCAACCACTTCGGGCACCGGTGCGTGTGGCACTCTTTCCCGGTGATCGGGTCAGAGTGGGCGGTCGGGGGCATTCCGCAATGAGCGTTGACGGGCGGGACGAGCAGCGGCCCGAGGGCGGCGGGACAAGTGCCGAGAGCCCGCCCTCGCGGCAGGTACCGAGCCAGGGCGGTCCGGGGCGCACGTCCGCCGAGCAGCCGGACGTGCAGAGGTCCGTGCCGCCGCAGCGCGAGAGCGGCTCCAGCGGCGTCGAGGGTGAGACACCGGCTCCGTCCTCCGACGCCGACCTGATCGGCCGGATGCGCGCGGGCGACGACGGCGCCTACGAAGAGCTGTACCGCCGCCACTCCGCGGCCGTGCGTCGCTATGCCCGCACCTGCTGCCGCGACGGGCACACCGCCGACGACCTCACGGCCGAGGTCTTCGCCCGCACCCTCCAGGCCGTCCGGAGCGGCAGCGGCCCCGAGCACGCGGTGCGCGCCTATCTGCTGACCACGGTGCGCCGCGTCGCGGCGGGCTGGACGAAGTCGGCGAAGCGCGAGCACCTCGTCGACGACTTCGCCGTGTTCGCCACGCAGGACGCCCGCTCGCTGGAGGCCAGCGACGACGACACGCTCGACCTGGGCGCCGACGTCCGCGCGATGCACGAGGCCGAGCAGTCGATGGCCATGCAGGCCTTCCGCTCGCTGCCGGAGCGCTGGCAGGCCGTGCTGTGGCACACGGAGGTCGAGGAGGAGTCGCCCAGCGAGGTCGCCACGCTCTTCGGACTCGACGCCAACGGCACGCGCGTGCTCGCCAAGCGCGCCCGCGAGGGCCTGAAGGAGGCCTACCTCCAGGCGCATGTGTCGACCACGCTCACCCAGTCCGAGGAGTGCGCCCGCTACGCGGACCGGCTCGGCGCCTATGCGCGCGGCAGCCTGCGCACCCGGGCGGAGCGCGGCCTGCGCAAGCACATGGAGGAGTGCGCCAAGTGCCGCCTCGCGGCCGGCCAGATCAAGGAAGTCGCGAGCGGCATCCCCGGTGTCGTCCCGATCGCGGTCATCGGCTGGTTCGGCGCCGCCGGGTACGCGAAGGCCGCGGCGTTCATCGGCGGTGGCGCCGCGAGCGCGGCGGGCGCGGCCGGCGCCGGTGCGGCCGCGGCGACGGGCGGCGGCTCCACGAGCGGTGGCGCCGCCGGTGGAGCGGCCTCCGAGGGACTCGGGGCACCCGCGAAGGCGGGGATCGCGGCCGGTGTGGTGGCCGCGGGTACCGCCGTCGCGCTGGCGATGGCGCTCACCGGCGGCGACCCGAAGCCGAAGCCGGAGGCGCACGAGAAGGCGCCGCCGCCCGCCTCGCAGCCGATCGAGCCGAAGAAGCCGAAGCCCGAACCGAAGCCGCCGAAGCCGCAGCCCGAGCCGCCGGCCCCCAAGCCGACGCCGCCCCCGCCGAAGCCCTCCTCCAAGCCGACCCCGAAGCCCACGCCGACGCCTCCGAAGCCGAAGCCGCCGGCCCCCAAGCCGACGCCGCCCCCGCCGAAGCCGCCGGCTCCCAAGCCGCCGCCCGCCCCGGCCGTCTACCCGGTGAACGAGCTGCGGTACGACACCCTCGGGGACGGTTCCCAGCCGGAGATCCGTCTCGGTGAGAGCAGCTGGGTGTGGCAGCGCTACGGCATGTCGATCGGCGGCAAGCAGTACGCGAAGGGGGTCACGGTGCACTCCGAGTCCTCCGTCACCATCGACCTCAACCGCAGCTGCACGGCGTACGACGCCCTTGCCGGTGTCGACGACATGACGCTCGGTCTCGGCGCCGTCCGGTTCTCCGTCTACGTCGACGGGGCGCGGGCCTGGAGTTCGTCCGTGGTCAAGGGCCGCGAGGCCGCGGTGCCGGTCCATGTGAACGTGTCGGGGGCGAAGACGATCCGGCTCGTGACCGAACCGAACAGCCCGGCCGACTCGGTGGCGCTCGCCGACTGGGCGGAGTCCCGCTTCACCTGCACGTGATCAGCGGGCGTCAGCAACCCGTAGTTGCCAGTTCCGCCAGGAGTCGCTCGTGCGTGAGTGCGGCGCCCGCCGCGCGCTCGGCCTCGTACCGCGCGTCGCCGAGTTCGGCCCGCGCGCGGGACTCCGCGCCCTCGTACTCCTCGCGCTCCGGCATCGACCTCGGCAGGCCGGCGCGCATCACGTCGGCGGCCGCGAACAGGCGCACGGCGCGCGCCACGTCGCCCGCGCGCGCGTGCAGTTCGGCTCCGACGTCGACGAGGCCCGCGGTCACCGACTCGGCCGTCTGTCCCAGGACCTCGTCGCGCAGCAGGCGGACCACCTTCTCCAGACCGGCCCCGGGCCCCGACTCGGCCGCTGTGACGCGCGCGTCGACCATGCCGAGCGCCGCGACGAACTGCGGTGGCGGCGTGCCGCGCTCGGCGACCGCGCGCGAGGCGTCGCAGTGCTCGCGCGCGCGGGCCACATCGCCTTCCGACAGGGCGAGGTAGGCCCGCAGCAGCCGGGCGAAGGCGGCGCTGTCCACCACCCCGTACCGCTCCGCCTCGTCGGTCGCCATGTCGAGCGTCTTCTGCGCGGTGTCCCGGTCGCCCGCGCGGAAGGCGATCTCCGCGAGGCGCGCCATGAGGAACGGCGACTCGGCGTACGCCCCCACTTCGTAGGCGAGCAGCAGCGCCTCCTCGTACTCGCCCTTGGCCTCCTCGTACTCGCCCTTGGCCTCCTCGAACCGGCCGCGCCCCATCGCGGCCTCGCCCGCCGCGCTGCACACCTGGGCCCGCATCCAGCGGTCGCCCACCCTGCGGCTCAGGTCCCGCAGCTCAGCGAGATCTTCGTCGACGCCGCTCATGTTGCCGGGCATGTCGACCGCCATGTGGGCGCGGAACATCAGGGTGACGCCGAGCTCCCACTCGCCGCCGAAGCGACGGCAGTTGGTGACGGCGGCGTCCAGATCGGCCCGCACGTCGCGGCCGTCGAGGAGGAACAGCGTGAACGGCCAGACGATGCCGGGGAAGCGGGCGCCCTGTGGATTGGGCGGCGCGAAGACGGACTGCACGCGCAGCGCGTACGCGCGCTGCTCCCCACCCGCGACCGCGCTGTGCGGGTGGATCTCGGAGAGCATGAACAGGGAGAGCAGCCGCAGGTTCATCTGCGGCCAGTACATCGGGTCCTTGGTGTCCTCGGGGAGCACACCGTCCGGCAGCATGCGCATGATGCGCTCGACCCAGTTCGAGCCCTCGTGGCGGTAGTTGCGCAGCCACCAGAACCAGCCCATGTGCAGCGCCAGGGCGATCGCCGACTCCAGATCGGTGGGGCCCGGCCCGGACATGACGCGGGTCAGCGCCGCGCGGATGTTGTCCAGCTCCGTCTCCAGGCGCTGGATCCACGGGAGTTGCTCGGCGGAGCGCAGCTTGGGGTCGGCCGCCTCGACCAGCGCGCGCATGTGCGCGGTGTGCCGCCGCTCGGCCTCCGCCAGGAGCTCGGGTGCCTGAGCGGCGCGCTCCGTGGCGTACTCGTGGATGGTCTCCAGCATCCGGTAGCGCATGCCCGCGGCGCGCTGCTCCTGGTACGGCGCGGCGACGAGCAGGGACTTGTCCAGGAGGGAGCCGATGACGTCGGCGACCTCGCCACTGGAGCACACGGCCTCCGCCGCCTCCAGGTCCCAGCCGCCGGCGAAGACCGAGAGCTGGCGCAGGGTGTCGCGCTCCCGCTCGTCGAGCAGGTCCCAGGACCAGTCGACGACCGCGCGGAGGGTCTGCTGGCGGGGCAGCACGGTGCGGCTGCCGCCGGTCAGCAGGCGGAAGCGGTCGTCGAGCCGGTCCGCGATCTGGCGGGGCGTGAGCAGTCTGAGGCGGGCCGCGGCCAGCTCGATGGCGAGTGGCAGCCCGTCGAGGCGGCGGCAGATCTCGGCGATGGCGGCCTGGTCCTGGCTGGGGTCGAAGCCGGGGCGGACCGCGGCGGCCCGTTCGGCGAACAGGCGGTGGGCGGGGTCCGGGGGCAGCGGCTCGACGGGGCGCACGGACTCCCCCGGGACACCGAGGGGTTCGCGGCTGGTGGCGAGGATCGTGAGGCCGGGGCAGCGCGTCAGGAGGGTCTCGGCGAGCTGGGCCGCCGCTCCGATGACGTGTTCGCAGTTGTCAAGGATCAGGAGCAGGCTGCGGTGGGCGCAGTGCTCGACGAGGAGGCGAGTGGGGTCTCCCCTGCTCGAACCCTGTTGAGAGCTTGAGGAAGGATCGGTCTGGGCGCTCGACAACTCGTTCGTGATCAGGACCGTCTCGCGCAGGTCCAGTGCGCTGACCACCGCGCCGGGGACCGCCCCCGGATCGTCGAGCGGCGCCAGCTCGACCAGCCAGGCGTTCGGCAGCGGCGCGGCTGCCTCCTCCGCCAGGCGGGTCTTGCCGGAGCCGCCCGGGCCCGTGAGCGTGACCAGGCGTGCTCCTCGCAAGTGGGAACGGATGGCGGCGAGTTCGGGTTCCCGACCGACGAAGGAGTTCAGCCGGGGCCGGAGATTTCCGGTTCGGGGCGGAGGGAATTTAAGCCCCTGCGGCGATTGAGCAGCGGGGCCCGGGGCGGAGCCCCGAGACGTCAACCCCGAGTGGGCGCCCGGGGCCGGGGCGTTCAGCAACTCCGCGTGCAAAACGGAGAGTTCCGGCCCCGGGTCCGCCCCCAATCCGTCCGCCAGCACACGACGCGCCTCCTCATAAGCGGCCAGCGCATCCGCCCCACGCCCCGCATCACGCAGCGCGCGGATCAGCAGGGCGTGCAGCGGCTCGTCGTACGGCTGCGCGGCCGTGAGTTCACGCAGTTCGGGTACGAGATCCACGGCGCGGCCGAGGCGCAGGTCCGCCTCCACGCGCGCGCGGACGGCGTCCTGGCGGCGGGCCTCGTGGCGGGTGGCGGCCGTGTGGTCGGGGAGGTCGACGAGGGCCGGGCCGCGCCACAGGGCGAGCGCGTCCCGCAGCGCCCGGGCGGCGGTCTCCGGGGCGTCGGCGGCGAGGGCCGCGGCGCCCTCGCGGGCCAGGCGCTCGAAGACGTACAGGTCGATGTCGGGGCGGGCCGCGGCGAGGCGGTAGCCGCCGGTCTCGGAGGCGACCGACTCCTTGCCGAGTGTGCGGCGGAGCCGGCCGACGAGGGCCTGCAGGGCGGCCGGGGCGTCGGCGGGCGGGTCGTCGGTCCAGACGTCGTCGATGAGCGCGTCGGTGGGGGCGGTGTGCGGGGCGTGCAGGGCCAGGGACGTGAGCAGGGCGCGCAGCCGCGGGCCGCCCACGGGCACGGGTGTGCCCTCGTCGTCGTATGCCTGTGTGGTGCCCAGGATCTTGTACTGCACTGAGGCATTGTCGCCGCTGCGCGGCCCGAGGTCCCGGTCTTTTCCCCGGCGCGGCCGCCCGTGAACCGATGCCACGCGCGGCCGGCGGGCCGCTACCTCGGTCCCGCGCCCAGTGCGCGCTCGGGGACGACGCTCCCCGTCGGCACGGCACGCGCGCGTGCGGGGGTGCCGGTCCAGCAGGTGCCGCGGCGGGCGAGGAGGCGGCGCAGCCACAGTTCGAGGGCGACCAGGTCCGCCAGGCCGTCGAGCGGCAGGGGTTCGCCCTCGGCCGCCGAGCGCAGGGCCCTGCGGACCACGCGGGCCTCGATCAGGCCGGTCTGCGCGAGCAGTGGCGTGTCGAAGAGGCCGATCAGCTGGTCGGCGGCGAGGCGGAGTCCGGCGCGGGTCGCGGCGGAGGACGAGGTGTGGGAGGGGGCGCCCCAGCCGGGCGGCAGTTCGCTGACACCCGCGCCTTCGAGGACGCGGCGCAGGATCTCGGCGCGGGCCCCCGGCTGGACGCGCAGCGCCTCGGGCAGGGCGCGGCAGGCGCGGACGACCTGGTTGTCGAGGAAGGGGGCGTGCAGGCGCTGGAAGCGGACCTCGGCGGCCTGTTCGAGGATGCGCAGGTCCGCCGCGTGCCGGGCGAGGCCCGCGCGGGCGCGGAACTCGCCGGGGCGCTGGCCCGGTCCGGGCCCCGGGCGGGTCTTGCCGTCATGGAGGCGAACCGATACTTCAGCGAGCGCCTCCCCGGTCAGCCAGCGCGCGGCGGGCCCCGGTCTGGCCCACGCGAGGGCGGCGAGCGAGGCCCCGACGGCGCCGCCCGGCTCCTCGAAACTGCGCTGCAGGAGCCGCCCTGCGAGCCCTTCGAGGCCCGCCTTGTAGGGCGTACGTGCGAGCTTTCTGGCTGCACCGTAGACGCGCGCCGGCACCGCGAGGGAGCCGTCCGCCTTGGTGAGCGCCGCGACGGGGCGCAGCATGTGGCGGCGCTGGCGGTCCATCAGCAGGTCGGCGAGGCGTGCCGGGTGGGCGTCCAGGACCTGCCGGGCCCCGTAGCCGGTGAAGTGGTCGGCGCTGCCGGAGACGAGGCGTGCGCGGTGCCGGGCGGCCGTGATGAGGGACGGGCTCGGCTCGTCGGTGAGCGGTCCGTCCAGGTCGGCGTACGGGAGCGCCTCTTCGCCTGCCGCCACCACTACGTGGTGCAGGCGCGGGTTCGCGGCGAGCGCCCCGGCTCTCTCGAGTTCCGCCTCGTGCTGGTCCGCGCGCGACGAGCGGTCGTTGAAGGTGACCGCCAGGAGGCGCTCGCCCGCGCCGGTGCCGTGTCCGAGGACCGTGCCGGGCATGCCGGGCAGGCCCGCCGCGAGCAGGGCGAGGGTGCCGGACGCCGGTCCGCCGGAGACGTCGGCGCCGATGCCGGGCACCGGCATGCCGCGGGCGGCCCGCCGCTCGGCGGGGCCCATGCCGGGCACGGGGCCGGGGTCCAGGTCGGTGCCGGGCACGTGCCGGGGCGCCGCGAGCCGGGTCCGTACCGCCTCGACGAGGGCGTCCCGCACGTCGTCCACGGCGCGTTCCGGGTCGACGGCGCCGACGCCCACGGCGAGCGAGGCCACGGGCTCGTAGCCGGCGATCTCGCGGGAACCGGTGCGCAGGATCAGCGCGTGGCCCGGCGGGATGCGGTGCACGCCCTGGTACGGCGTCGAGTCGTGCAGCGCCTCCGGGACGTCGGGCGCGGCGAGGAGCGCGGCCAAGTGCCCCACGTCCAGGTTGGCTTCGATGAGGTCGGCGAGCGGGAGCGCCGCCGTCGCGTACGCGGTGCCGCCCGCCCAAGGGGTGTGGAACACGGGGCGCGCGCCCGCCAGATCGCCCACCACCGTGACACGGCGGCCCACTTGGACGACGGCGGTGTAACTGCCGGGCCAGGCCGTGAGGTGGCGCAGGGCGCCGCCGCGCGCGGCGAACAGGCCCACCCGTAGCTGCTCGTCGGACGCCCCGCAGACACCGAGGACCGCGATCCGCGTCTGGTCGTCGGCCCGCACGATGCGCACTTCGTCGGCGCGCCAGTCGCCGACCGCCCACAGCGGATCCGGGTCACCCCACAGGAGTTGGGAGCCGACCGGATGTACCGTTTCGCCCTCCGTCCCCGTGGCACCCGCGGAACCGGGGACAACGGGCCCGGAGGCGGCACTGCTCCACCCCACCAACCAGCGCATCGCCGCCTCCACAGGCTGTGGACAACACAAGGGGTCCCCATGCTGCCACGAAGGCGCCCCCGAAGAGGGGACACGACGCAGGGAAGGAGCGGCCGGGACATGGCGTACGCTCCCCCTAATGCGCCCCATTTGAGCCGTGGTTGAACCGTGGTACGACCCGGGCGAGTCCGGATGACAGGGGCGAGATTCGGCCAAATCGGCCGTGGTTGGCCGGAGCTGAACACCCCGCTTCGGCCACAGCGCGCAACGCACAGTCCGGGAGGCGCAGTTCGCCTCCCGGACCGGTCCGCCGCCCGCGGGGATGTAGGCGGCGGTGTCCCCCAGCCCACTGGATCCAGTACAGCGGGCCGACCCACGCAGGTCCCATGCAACCGCCGGCCCGCCGTCCGGGTAAGAGCGCACGCACGGGCGCACGGCACCACGCCCGGAGCACACGGTCACACGGCGTGGCCTGCGCCGTACTTCAGTACGGACAACAATCCCGCCATCCGGAATGCCGACCCTTAACGCTTGGGATGCGGCGAACTACGCTGTGTGTACGAATGCCGCGCGGTTATGCCAGGCCGAAAAAGTCGGCGTGGTGCCCGGCGCGGCAGCCGTCTGTGTCGAGGGGTGGCTCATGTCCAGGGAGCAACGCGGGCCGAACGAAAAGCTCGGCGCCGTTCTCGCCCTCGCGGGAATCAGCAACGCAGGACTCGCCCGCCGCGTCAACGACCTGGGGTCGCAACGGGGTTTGACGCTGCGCTACGACAAGACGTCGGTGGCGCGCTGGGTGTCGAAGGGCATGGTGCCGCAGGGCGCCGCCCCGCACCTCATCGCCGCCGCGATCGGCCAAAAGCTCGGCCGGCCGGTGCCGCTGCACGAGATCGGGCTGGCCGACGCGGATCCCGCGCCCGAGGTGGGCCTGGCCTTCCCGCGCGACGTAGGGCAGGCGGTGAAGTCCGCGACCGAGCTGTACCGCCTCGACCTCGCCGGGCGGCGGGCCGGCAGCGGCGGGATCTGGCAGTCGCTGGCCGGTTCCTTCGCGGTGAGCGCGTACGCGACGCCCGCGTCCCGGTGGCTGATAACCCCGGCCGACTCCTCGGTGGCCCGGGAGGCACACCATGTGGAGGACGGCGCGCCGCAAAGGGTCGGCCACAGCGATGTGCAGAAGCTGCGCGAGGCCGCCGAGGACGCGCGCCGCTGGGACTCCAAGTACGGCGGCGGGGACTGGCGTTCGTCGATGGTGCCCGAGTGCCTCCGGGTGGAGGCGGCGCCGCTGCTGCTCGGCTCGTACTCGGACGAGGTGGGGCGCACGCTGTTCGGGGCGGCGGCCGAACTCACGCGGCTGGCCGGGTGGATGGCGTTCGACACCGGTCAGCAGGAGGCGGCGCAGCGCTACTACATCCAGGCGCTCAGGCTCGCGCGCGCGGCGGCGGACGTGCCGCTGGGCGGCTACGTTCTGGCCACCATGTCGTTGCAGGCCACCTACCGCGGGTTCGGCGACGAGGGCGTGGACCTCGCGCAGGCCGCCATCGAGCGCAACCGGGGGCTCGCGACCGCCAGGACCATGAGCTTCTTCCGGCTCATCGAGGCACGCGCGCACGCGCGCACCGGTGACGGGCATGCGGCCGGGGGCGCGCTGCGGGCCGCCGAGGGGTGGCTGGAGCGGGCCCGGGACGGCGACACCGACCCTTCGTGGCTCGGCTTCTACTCCTACGACCGGTTCGCGGCGGACGCGGCCGAGTGCTACCGCGATCTGAAGGCGCCCCGCCAGGTGCGGCGCTTCACGGAGCAGGCGCTGTCGAAGCCCACCGAGGAGTTCGTGCGCTCGCACGGCCTGCGTCTGGTGGTCTCCGCGGTGGCCGAGCTGGAGTCGGGGAACCTGGACGCCGCATGCGAGCAGGGGACCCGGGCACTCGAAGTGGCCGGGCGGATCTCGTCCGCGCGGACCACGGAGTACGTGAAGGACCTGCTGCACCGCCTGGAGCCGTACGGAGACGAGCCGCGGGTGGTGGAGCTGCGGGAGCGGGCCCGGCCGTTGCTGATGGCGCCGGCGTAGGCCGCGGTCCGCATGGGCCCGAGGCTGCCCGCATGAATTGTCAGTGGGGTCGGGCAAGATGCTGGGTGTGGGGAGTGGCTGGGTGTGTCGGGAGCGGAGGTGAGGCCCGTGGGGGCGGCTGAGTATGACGGGGACGTGCTGGTGGTCGGCGGGGGGATCGTCGGGCTCTCCACCGCGTATGCCGTGTCGCGGGCGGCGCCGGGGACCCGGGTCGTGGTCCTCGAGAAGGAAGAGGGACCTGCCCGGCATCAGACGGGGCGGAACAGCGGGGTCATCCACAGCGGGATCTACTACCGGCCCGGCTCGCTCAAGGCGCGGTTCGCGGTGCGCGGGGCCGCCGAGATGGTCAAGTTCTGCGCCGAGTACGGGATCGCGCACGAGGTCACCGGAAAGCTGATCGTCGCCACCGAGCGGGACGAGCTGCCCCGCCTGCACGCGCTCGTCCAGCGCGGCAGGGAGAACGGGATACCGGTGCGCGAGCTCGGTTCCGCGCAGATCCAGGAGTACGAGCCGGAGGTCCGCGGCCTCGCCGCGATCCACGTGGGGACGACGGGGATCGTCGACTACCGCGCGGTCGCCGAGCGGTTCGCCGAGGCGTCCGGGGCCGAGATCCGCTACGGGGCGGACGTCGTGCAGGTCGACCGCCGCGCGGACCGGGGTGTCGCGGTGCGGACGCGGGCGGGGGATGTGGTGCGCGGGCGCGTGCTCGTCAACTGCGCGGGGCTGCGCTGCGACGAGGTGGCGCGGCTGACCGGGGACGACCCCGAGATGCGCATCGTGCCGTTCCGGGGCGAGTACTTCGAGCTCGGGCGCCCGGACCTGGTGCGCGGGCTGGTCTACCCCGTGCCCGATCCGGCGTTCCCGTTCCTCGGGGTCCATCTGACGCGGGGGATCGACGGCGGCGTGCATGTCGGTCCCAACGCGGTGCCGGCCCTCGCGCGCGAGGGCTACGGGTGGGGTGTCGTCCGGCCTCGTGAGGTGGGCGGGACGCTGGCCTGGCCGGGAGCGTGGCGGATGGCGCGCAGCCACTGGCGGTACGGGGCGGGGGAGGTGCACCGCTCGCTGTCGAAGGCGGCGTTCACCAAGGCGGTGCGCAGGCTCGTGCCGGCGGTCACCGCGCAGGACATGGTGCCGGTGGCGGCGGGGGTGCGGGCGCAGGCGGTGCTGCGGGACGGGACGCTTGTGGACGACTTCTTGATACGGGAGGGGGCGCGGGCGGTTCACGTGTTGAACGCGCCTTCGCCTGCGGCGACGGCGTCGTTGCCGATTGGGCGGGAGATTGCGCGGCGGGTCCTGGCGTTGCTGTAGGCCGGGCCGTGGTTGACGTCTCGGGGCTCTGCCCCGGACCCCGCGCCTCAATCGTCGGCGGGGCTTGGCTTGCCGGCACCGGTCGGCGTGGGCCGTAAAATCGGTTCCACTGTGTCTGAGTCGTCTGAGATCCCCGCGTCCACCGCCCGCCCCAACGAGCCGCGGTTCCCCGATGGGCCCCGGCCCGACCCCGCGCGGTCGCACTACGAGCACCGCATCCGGAGCTTTCAGCCCCGTCGCGGCCGGGTCACCGACGCGCAGGCCGACGCGTTGCAGCGGCTGTGGCCCAAGTGGGGCCTGGACATCGACGGACAGCGCAGGCTCGACCTCGCGGAGCTGTTCCCCGGCGTCGAGCGCGTCGTCCTGGAGATCGGCTTCGGCATGGGCGAGGCCACGGCGCAGATGGCGGAGGACGATCCGACGACCGGCATCCTCGCGGTCGACGTGCACACGCCCGGCCAGGGCAATCTGCTGAACCTGGCGGAGCGCGCGGGCACCGGCAACGTACGGGTGGCGAACGGCGACGCGATCGTGCTGCTGCGCGACATGCTCCCGGACGACTGCCTCGACGGGCTGCGGGTCTACTTCCCCGACCCCTGGCCCAAGAAGCGCCACAACAAGCGACGGCTGATCCAGGCCGAATTCCTGTCGCTGGTGGCGGGGCCGCTCAAGCCGGGCGCGCTCGTGCACTGCGCGACCGACTGGGAGGACTACGCGGAGCAGATGCTCGAGGTCCTCACCGCCCACCCCGACTACGAGAACACCATCGAGGACGGCGGCTACGCGCCCCGCCCCGCGTTCCGCCCGCTGACCCGCTTCGAGGGCAAGGGCCTGGACAAGAGCCACGTCGTCCACGACCTGCTGTTCCGGCGGACCTGACGGCGGGAATGACGACGGGACTGACGAAGGGACTGACGAAGGGACTGACGAAGGACCTGAAGGCAGGCTTGATGTTCCGCCACCCCGTCGCGGCGGCGCACATCCCTCGTTAGGGTCAATTCGTGGCCTCGTATCCCGTCTATCCGCACCCGCAGGGCGACGTCCTCGGCGCGCACCCGAGCGGCGCGGTTCGGCATCCCCGCTGGTGGGAGCGGAAGGGCGTGCGGGCCACCGCGCTTGCGACGCTGCTCGCGATCTCCGGGGTCGTGATCCTCGCCCTCGTCCGCGAGCAGACCGGCACGGAGGGGTTCCTGGTCGGGCTCGGCCTCGCCGTGCTGCCCGTCCCCCTCCTCATATCCGCGTTCCGCTGGCTGGACCGCGTACAGCCGGGCCCCTGGCGGAACCTGATCTTCTCCTTCGCGTGGGGCGCGTGCGCGGCGGCGCTGATAGCGATCGTCGCCAACAGCTTCGCGACCCGCTGGATAGAGACCGCGACCGCCGACCCGTCGAGCGCCGACACCCTCGGCGCCACCGTGATAGCCCCGATCGTCGAGGAGTCCGCGAAGGCGGCGGCCGTGCTGCTCGTCTTCCTGTTCCGCAGACGGGACTTCACCGGAATCGTCGACGGCGTCGTGATCGCCGGGGTAACCGCCACCGGCTTCGCGTTCACCGAGAACATCCTCTATCTCGGCAACGCCTTCGGCACCGACCAGCTCTCCGGCACGGGCCCCGGCCTGACCTCGGTCACCGCCGCCACCTTCTTCGTGCGCGTCGTGATGTCCCCGTTCGCGCACCCGCTGTTCACGGTGCTCACCGGCATCGGCTTCGGCATCGCCGCCGCCATGGCCCCCGGCCGCGGCCGGCTGCGCCGGATGCTGCTCCCGCTCGCGGGGCTGCTCGCGGCGATGGGCATGCACGCGTTCTGGAACGGCTCGTCGTCGTTCGGCGAGTACGGCTTCTTCGCGGTGTACGCCGCGTTCATGGTGCCGGTGTTCGGCGTGCTCACCTGGCTCTCGGTGTACGTACGCCAGCGCGAGCTGCGCACCGTCCGCCAGGAGCTGCCCGCCTACGTCGCCGCGGGCTGGCTCGCCCCGCCGGAGCCGTTCGCACTCGGCTCGCTCAAGGCGCGGCGCCTGGCCCGCGACTTCGCCACGCACTACGGCGGCCGCCCGGCCGCAACGGCCGTCGCCGAGTACGAGGACTTCGCGACGTCCCTGGCGCTGCTCCGCCACCGCGGCCGCAGGGGAAAGGCGGGCACGGACTTCGTCACCCGGGAGCGCGAGCTCCTCGAGGCGCTGTGGGCGCGGCGCGCCTACGCGCGGCCGGCGCTCGCGTACGGCTCCCAGATCGCGGCGCCGATGTGGCTGCCCCCGGTGTACGCGGGCCCCTTGGCGCAGGGCCTCGCGTACCCGACGTACTCCTACAACCCCTACCGGTACTGAGGCCGGCCCTGCCGAGGGCTCACGCGGAAGCCGCCGTCAGCCGGTCGAGCTCCGGCTGCGTGAGGTGCAGGTCCGCCGCCGCGAGCAGCGCCGGGAGCTGTTCGCGGGTGCGCGCGGACGCGATCGGCGCCGTCACCGTGGGCTGCGCGGCGAGCCAGGCGAGGGCGACCGTGGCGATCTCGGTGTCGTGGGCGCGCGCGACCTCGTCGAGGACGGTGAGGACCCGCTGCCCGCGCTCGGTCTCCAGGTACGCGCCGGCCTTGCCCGCGCGGGGGCTGTCGACCTGCTGCCCCGGCCGGTACTTGCCGGTCAGGAAGCCGGAGGCGAGCGCGGAGTACGGCGCGGCCCCGAGGCCCCCGCGGGCGGCGACGTCCTGGAGTTCGCCCTCGTACGTGTCGCGCGAGACGAGGTTGTAGTGCGGCTGGAGCGCGACGTAGCGGGCGAGGCCCTCGCGGTCGGAGAAGTCGAGGGACTCCTGAAGGCGCCGCGCGGAGATGTTGGACGCGGCGATGTGTCGTACCTTGCCCGCCTTCACCAGTTCGTCGAGGGCGCCGATGATCTCCTCGACCGGCACCTCGGGGTTGTCGTAGTGCGTGTAGTACAGGTCGATGTGGTCGGTGCCCAGGCGCTTCAGGGAGGCGTCGGCCGCGGCCTTGATGGTGGCGGCGGACAGGCCCTGGAACTCGGGGTGCTGGCTGCCCTTGGTGGCGACGACCACGTCGTCGCGGCGGCCGCGCGAGGCGAGCCACTTGCCGATGACGGTCTCCGACTCACCGCCCCGGTTGCCGTCCACCCAGGCCGAGTACACGTCGGCGGTGTCGATGAAGTTGCCGCCCGCGGCGACGTACGCGTCGAGCACGGCGAAGGACGTGGCCTCGTCGGCGGTCCAGCCGAAGACGTTGCCGCCCAGGTTCAGCGGGAAGACCTCGAGGTCGGAGGTGCCGAGCTTGCGCAGCGAGGGAGAGGAGGAAGTCATGCCCTGCCTCAACACCCGTACGGAACACGGTATTCCGGGATCGGGCGGAGCAAGGGCGAACCGGCAGCCCTGACGTCGGGGGGTCAGCGCCAGGACCGCCGGGGTTCACAGGCTCTCAGGGGGTGAGGCCCTTGTCGCGCAGCCAGGACGCCGGGTCGACGCCGGTGGACTGCCCGTCGGGGTGGACCTCCAGGTGGAGGTGCGGCCCGGTGACATTGCCGGTGGCGCCCACGCGGCCGATGACATCGCCGGTGGAGACCTTCTGGCCCGCGCTGACATTGAGCGAGGACTGGTGGCAGAACCACAGCTCGGTGCCGTCGTCGAGGGTGAGCACCGTGCGGTAGCCGTACGCGCCCGCCCAGCCGGCCTCCGTGACCGTGCCGGAGTGGATGGCGCGGATCGGGGTACCGGTGGAGGCGGCGAAGTCCAGACCCGTGTGGTAGCCGGAGGACCACATGGAGCCGGGCTGGCCGAAGGTGCCGGAGAGCGTGTAGGAGGCGACCGGGAGCTTGAAGGAGGCGGCCAGCTTGCGCAGGCGCTCGGCCTCGGCCTTGCGGCGGGCCTCCGCCTCGGCCTTCTTCTTCGCGGCGATCTCCTTGGCCCTGGCCGCGTCCTGCTTGGCGGCGGCCTCCTCGGCGGCCTGCTTGGCGGCGGCTTCCTCGGCGGCCTGCTTCGCGGTGGCGTCGGCCGCGTCCTGCTGCGTCTCGGCCTGCTGCATGATGCGGGCCCGCAGCGCCTCGCCGGCGCCGGTCTGTCCGTCGGCGGCCTCGGCCTGGGTGATTCCGGCGCCGCTCAGCGGGGAGGCCGTGGCGTCGGAGTCGGAACCGGAGTCCGAACCGTCGGATATCAGCGAGCCCACACCCGGCAGCGACTTGGCCTCGGGCAGCGAGTCCTTGACCGCGGAGAGGTCGGGCATGGAGATGTGGACCGGCGGCTTGCCGCCCTGTGCGGTGGCGATACCGCCCGCACCGACGGCGGCGACCACGCCGACGCCGAGAACAGTGGAGCTGCGCGCGAATCCACCGCGACGGCGGGCTACGCGATGCCTGCCGCGGAGGGGAGCGACGGAATCCTCGGTGGGATTCCACTCCTCCCAGGTCTCCTGCTCGACGCCGGAGTGGTCTTCGGGGCCGTAGAAGAAGTCGGGGGCAGGCCGGTTGGACGCCACGGGGGCGCTCTCCTTTCCTTCCTTCTCGCCTACCGGGTTAGCTGACGGGTTCGGAGCAGGAAGGTCTCCTACGAACACCAAAGGTGTCCGATTCACCCCAAGTTGGTGGTTCCCCGGCTCCCTTGCGGGATTAGGCGCGTGCGCACGGAGCCGTCTCTTGTGACGGCTGGGACGACCGCGCTGCGTTATCGAACGTTAATAGACAGCAGACAGTAATTCCAAGCGCTTCCCACTGATCGTTCACGACTCTGGCCAGGACTTATCGGGACACCAGTGGGCGGATCGGGGCGAGTTGACGTCACACCCTGCCCACATTCAACGAACTCAATCTTCTGACGGTGCGTCAATTGTTATGCGGAGCGACGCCGTTCGACTACGGTCGGCTACCTCGGGTAACAAACGATCAAGGACCTCAGGTGCGCCGCACGGCGAGCAGCGCCATGTCGTCCGTCGTCCCGTTGCCGGTGTGCGCGCGCACCTCCGCGGCGAGGGCCGCGAGGAGTTCCTCGGGCCCCGGGAAGACACGGCCGGACAGCCGCGCCGCCGGATCGTAGAAGCGGCCGCTCGGGTCGCGCGCCTCGGAGAGCCCGTCGGTGTAGAGCAGCAGCGTGGCCGCGGACGGGAACGCCGCCTCGACGGCCCGGTCGGGCCAGCTGCCGAGTTCGCTCATGCCGAGCGGCAGCGCCGCCTGGCACGGGTCGAGTGCGCGTACGGTGCCGTCGCCGAGCAGCAGCAGCGGGGCGGGGTGACCGCGGTTGAGGACCCGGACGAGGTCGACGCCGTGCGGGATCTCGGCGAGCACCGCGGTGGTGAAGCCCTCGAAGTCGTCGATGCCGCTGCGCCGGGTGCCCTCGCGGGCCAGGGCCCGCTCCAGGCGCTGGGCGACCGCCTCCAGGGAACCCTCCTGCTCGGCGGCCTCCCGGAACGCGCCGATGACGACGGCGACCGCGGCGACCGCGCCGAGGCCCTTGCCGCGCACGTCACCGACGATGATCCGGATGCCGTGCGGGGTGTCCTGGACCGCATACAGGTCACCGCCGATGAACGCGTCGGCCTGCGCCGCCTCGTAGCGCGCCGCGATGGCGAGACCGCCGAGCCGGCGGGCCGGTTCGGGCAGCACCGCCAACTGCGCGGCCTGGGCGATCTCGCGGGCGGAGGCCAGCTGCTGGTAGCTGCGGTACACGATCCGGTTGAGCACACAGGCCAGCAGGCAGACGGTGGCCACGGTGACGATCTCGGTGACGAACACGGAGTCGAGGTGTTCCGTGAAGCGCAGGTGCACCGCGACGATCGCGCCGATCGACACCACGCCGACCAGGACCGTCGCACCGAGCGAGAAGAACGGGGCGGCCACCAGGGGCGCCGCGCTGAACAGGGGGGCGCCGGGAAAGCCGCTGGGGGTCACGTACTCGTAGACCGCGCCGCCGACGACGAGCAGCAGGGGCAGCAGCCGCAGGAAGACCCGGGTGCCCGCGACCTCGGAGTCGCGCCCCCTCCGTCTCCCGCCGGTGCCTCCTGTTCGCTGCCCCACCACTCGTCTCCTGCCGCTCCCTGCCAGCTTCCGGCGTCTCACCAAGAGTTCCTGCACGGCGGCGCCGAGGCGAGCAGGGGTGGGCCGTACGGGTGGGGAACGTGACGGGCGCAACACCGGCGACACAGGCGGCGCGGGCGGACACGGGGACAGAAAAAAACCGAGGCCGGAATCTCGATGAGATTCCGGCCTCGGTCTTCAGTAGCGGGGACAGGATTTGAACCTGCGACCTCTGGGTTATGAGCCCAGCGAGCTACCGAGCTGCTCCACCCCGCGCCGTTGTGTTCACAACTCTACGCCATCAGGGGGAGTGAACGCGAATCGGTTCGCGTGACCGCTCACGCGGCGGCGTGCGTGAGCGTCTCCCACGCCACGAACAGGTCGTCCGTCCCCTCCGGCCGCTGCGTGCGGGTGAGCTTCTCGGTCTGCGGGAGATCCATCTTCAGCCGCCCCTGCAGGTGCTGGAGGCCGACCTCCGTGTCGGGCCCCATGTCGCGCTGCACCTTCCCGCCGCACAGCCAGGACGGGGCCTTGGCGCCCAGCTGGTACTTGGAGTGCAGTTCGAGCGCGGCGGCGAGCCGGTCCTTCACCTCCCCGTACAGGTCGACGCCCTGGTGCCAGGCGGTCTCGGCCATGTGGGAGGTGGCGGCGAGGGAGTAGCTGGCGTGCTTGAAGTTGCGGCAGGTCTCCTGCGCGAGCCCGTCCTTGAAGGTCTTCTGCCCGAACCAGTACGTCTGCAGTTCCTTCGGGGTGTCGATGCCGCTGCCCTTCGGTTTCACCGGCAGCTTTCCGTCGGAGGAGAGGTAGAAGTACGCGGGGACGCGGGCGCGGAAGTGCCCGACGGCCTGGTCGAAGGCGCTCTGGTCGTTGAGGTAGACGGCCATGCTCATCGTCGCGTCGGCCATCACCAGGTCCCAGTTGCCGTTGAAGTCGGCGGAACCGCCGCGCACTTCGGGCAGATACGCCTCGCGCAGCATCCGCTGGAACTTCAGCTCCTGCCCGTCCGGCCAGTTCTTGTACGTGTACTGCATGAGTTCGCCGGCCTTCGCCCAGGACGTGCCGGCCCATGCGGCCTGGAGCCCGGCGTTGTCCTCGCTGTGCCCGGTGACCTTGTCCGCCCAGGCGTTCATGATCTCGACGGCCTTGGCGGCGTGGGCCCTGTCACGGGTGATGTTCCACAGCAGGGCCTGCGTATAGGCGGCGATGGCGTCCTCGCGCTCCTCGACGCAGCCCTGTCCGGCCTGGGCGTCGAAGGGGCACTCCACGGTCGCGTACGGCTTGGCCTCGTAGTCGAGGTCGGCGTACTTGCTGGCGCTCATCTCCTTGTACGCGGAGATCCACGGCTCCTGTTTGCGGGCCACGTGGTCGCGGACCGCGGCCAGTTGACCCTTGCCGACGAGGACGCCGGGGTGCGCGAAGGGGCCGCCGGAGGGCCGGTGCTCGGGGTGCGCCCCCACGTCGGAGTCGGTCCGGGTGGACGCGCCGCACGCCGTCGCGGCCACCACCAACAGGGGGACGAGGCCCCCCAGAAGAACGCGTCGCGTCCGTGCGCCCGCTGCCATGCAACACCTCCGGTCGGATCAATGGCAGCCTGACGCGTGGAGGCCGCTGCCGCAGGATCTGTTGCGCCGGTCGTGTGCGACCGGTCAGCGGCCTCTCCTGACGCCCTGCTTGTCGCTTCTTGCCGCCCTTCTCGCGCACTCCGTGTCCGCGGCACTCGGCCTGCCGGAACAGCCGAACCGCTCGTCCTCGACACGGCGATCGGCTGGAGCCATGACCTGTGCTCGTGCTCCTGAGCGGTGCTGACGCTCGCGCATGCACGGCAACGAGGGCGGGTCAGGTTCCCAGCGAAGCGCGGACGAGGTCGCTCAGCTCGTCGTCGGTGACGTCCGCCGCGTCCCGGGTGCGCAGCCGGATCGTCCCCTTCCCGCTGAGGAGACCGGGATGGCGGGAGACGAAGTCCGCGCCCCGCTCCCTGTCCCACCCGTAGAGCGAGACGCCGTGCTGCCACACCCCGACGTGCAGCCCGCGGTTGCCCGCCCGGTACGTCGGCATCCCGTAGGACAGCACGAGTCCGGCCTCGGGGCAGGCCGCCAGGACCAGCCGGTGCACCCGGTCGAACAGCGGGCGGTGCTCGGGTGCGATCCCGTCGATGTAGGCCCGCACATCAGGGTCCATACGGCCCATTCTGGCCGGGTGTTCAACCCTCGGCACCCGGGCCGGGCGTGTGCACGATGCCGTTGATCACAACGTCGAAGCCCCAGGCCAGCCTCGCCCTCTCGGATCCGGCCGGCAGGGCCCAGATGCTCGTCGTGGTGGCGGCGCCGACCAGCGCCCACACGTACACCCGTGAGCGCAGCGGTGCGGTTCGCAGCATGAGCAGGGCGCCCACGCCGATGGCGATGAACCCGTCGATCACGAGCGGGAAGGCATACGTGAGCAGGCCGCGGCTGTGGATGGCGACGGCCATCTGCCGCAGCGCGTCGTAAGAGAGGGCGAAGGCGAACGCGGCGAGCAGCGCGATGCCGACGCGAATCGCAGAAGTCCCCGGTATCGCAGAGGGCGCAGTGTCAGTGGAGGCGGGCAAGCGGAGGGACTCCCTGTGAACTGGGTGGTGGCCACGGGCGCTGCGAGCAGGAGGTGGCCACCGTGTGGGGCGGAGACTCGTACGCTCATCGCACTCGCCGACAGCGACGACCCGGACAGCGTCGAGAGGATCGCAGCCCTCCTGGTTGAACTCACCGCCGACAAGGCTCCGCTGCCCGAGATCGAGGAGACCCGGCGCCGCCTGAAGGCCGGCATCGGGCACATACGCCTCGACCGCCTCAACGTCGGCCACCTGGTGGAAATGTTCGACGCCATCGCAGACGAAAACGAGGTAATCACCGCTGAGAACGCGGCCCGCCACGAACAAGTCGCCCGCACCAAGCCGCCCAAGCCCGGCCGCCCTGCAGCCGCCGAACGCGCTCGTCTCTCTGCCGAGCGGGCCAAGCTCGCCGACATGAAGCCGTTCCGGAGGCTGAGCGGCCCCTCCACCTGGCAGGGCATCCGCCGCACTCTCCGCGCGGCCCTCAACTCGGCAATCTCGCAGCAGCTCATCACGTTCAACCCGGCGTCCCACGTCGAGATGGCCTCGGGCAAGCGCCCCAAGCCCCTGCTCTGGACCGACGAACGGGTCCGCCGCTGGCGTGCGACCGGCGAGATCCCCGGCCCGGTCATGGTGTGGACGCCCGCCCAGTTCGGCGCGTTCCTCGACGCGGCCGAGGGGGATCGCCTGTACGCGGCCTTCCACCTCATGGGCACTCGCGGCCTCCGCCGCGGCGAGACGGTCGGCCAGGACTGGCACAACGTCGACCTCGTCGGCGGGCAGATCACGCCGTCCAAAGAGATCGTGGTCGACGGCTGGGACACGTACGAGTCGGATCCCAAGACGGACGGCAGCGCCGACACCATCGCGTTGGCCAGCATGAACGTCCTCGTCCTGCGCGAGCACAAGGCGCGTCAGGACAAGGAGCGCGCGAAGTGGGGCCCTGCTTGGCAGAACACCGGCAAGGTCTTCACCCAGGAAGACGGCTCCTGGCTCCACCCCGAGACGCTCTCCGCGACCTTCCGTCGCATCCTCGCCACCACCGACCTGCCACCCATCACCCTCCGGGACCTGCGGCACGTGGCCGCGACGCTCACGCACGGCGGAGGCGGCGACATCCACACGGTGAAGGCGACCCTGCGGCACTCCACCATCGCGCTGACCTCGGACACGTACACGAGCCTGCTGCCGGAACTCGACCGCGAGATCGCGGAGAAGGCGACGAGCTTGATCCCCCGCGCCTGCGTGCCTGAGCCTGCCGCACCGAAGCCGTCCTTCCGGCGTCCTGACGCCCCGTCCGATCACGCATCGCTCGCGCAATGGGCAGCGAACGAGAAAGCGCCCGAGCCACCCAAAAGCGACTCGAGCGCTACTGAGTAGGTCAGAGGGCTCCGGACAGCTGCCTCTTGAGGATCTTGCCGGTGGGCCCCTTGGGCAAAGCGTCCACGAAACGGACGGTCCGCGGGTACTTGTACGCGGCGACCCGCGCCTTGACGTAGTCGCGCAGGTCGTCCGAGGTGGCCGTCGATCCGGGCTTGAGCGAGAGGATCGCGCAGACCTCCTCGCCGTGCAGCTCGTGCGGGACGCCGATGACGGCGGCCTCGGCGACCGCCGGGTGCGTGTAGAGGACCTCTTCGATCTCGCGCGGATAGACGTTGTATCCGCCGCGGATGATCATGTCCTTCTTGCGGTCGACGATGAAGTAGAAGCCGTCCTCGTCGCGGCGGGCGAGGTCGCCGGTGCGGAACCAACCGTCGGTGAAGGCGGTGGCGTCGGCCTCGGGGCGGTTCCAGTAGCCGCGCATGACGTTGGGGCCGCGGACCGCGATCTCGCCGACCTCACCCTCGGCGACGGGGTTGCCCTCGTCGTCGAGCAGGCGGACCTCGACCCCGTCGACCGGGGTGCCGATCGAGCCGGGTTTGCGCAGGCCGTCGAGCGCGCCGAGCGTGACCACGGGGGCCGTCTCGGACAGGCCGTACCCCTCGACGACCGGGCAGCCGAACGCCGCCTCGAAGCGGTGCAGCACGTCGACCGGCATCGCCGAACCGCCGGTCGCCGCGAGCCGGATCGTGTCCGTCCCCGCGCCGCCCGCCGCCTCGGCCGCCGCGAGCAGCGCCACGAACATCGTGGGCACTCCTTCCATGACGGTGACCCGGTCGCGGGCCAGTACGCCCAGCGCCTTCGCGGCGTCGAAGCGGGGCAGCAGCGTCACGCAGGCGCCGGTGAGGACGGCGGCGTTCAGGCCGCAGGTCTGGCCGAAGACGTGGAAGAACGGGAGGCCGCCGAAGACGGTGTCGTCTCCGGTGACGCCGAGCAGCCGGGAGACGGTCTCGGTGTTGCTGCGCAGGTTGCCGTGGGTGAGGACGGCTCCCTTGGGGCGGCCCGTGGTGCCCGAGGTGTAGAGGATCACGGCCGGGTCGTCGTCCGCCCGCTCCACGACCGCGGCGGACGGCTCCACACGGTCGAGGGCGGCGGCGAACGCGTCGCCGGTGACGTGGGTGCAGGTGATGCCGAGGTCCGCGGCGGCGGCCGAGGCCTCCTGCAGCGACATCCCGCTCGTGAGCACGGTCCGGGCCCCGCAGTCCCCGGCGCTGTAGGCGATCTCGCCCGACTTCAGCAGCGGGTTCATCGGCACGACGACGGCGCCCGCGCGCAGCGCCCCGTAGTAGACCACCGCGAACTGCGGGACGTTGGGCAGCATGATCGCGACACGGTCGCCGGGGGCGAGGCCGTCGGCCGCGAGCCAGGCGGCCACCCGGGCGCTGCGCTCGTCCAGCGTGCGGTAGTCGAGCACCTGGTCGTCCAGGCGCAGGGCCGGCGACTCGGGGCGGGCCTCGGCGGTGTGCACCAGGTTGCGAACGAGATTGGTCACCGTCGACCTCTTTCCTGCGGGATGTTCCGGGTGGCCTCCGCAGGCTGCCGGAGGGCTTCCGCCGCGTCTTGCCCGTGGGCGACAAAGTGCTGGTGAGGCGCGTCACTGGCGCCGACCGCTTGTCCCGGGACGACAGGTTTTTGACGTCGCGTGCCAAGGCGCGGGCGGGTGGCTGGAGGGATGGTGTCGTGCACGCCTGCTCCCAGGGCCTCACGGCCCCCGCGAAGAACGGTGCACGACATGGTCAACTCGCGGCCCCTGACCGCTCGCCGGATGGCCGGCTGGGGCGTCGGTGCCTTCGCGTCGAACGCCTTCAACACCCTGCCCGGCCTGCTGCTGCTCATCTACATGACGGACGCCCTCGGCGTCCCGGCCGCGCTCGCCGGTGTCGTCGTCGCCGTGCCGAAGCTGTTCGACCTGATCGCGAGCGCCTGGTTCGGTGCCCTCAGCGACCGCGAGGCGACGCGCACCGGGCGGCGCCGGCGGCTGATGACGTCGGGTGCGCTGGTGCTGCCGTTCGCGTTCGTCGCCACCTTCAGCTCTCCGGTGCGCGGGGGTGCCGCCGCCCTGTGGGTGTTCGCGCTGTTCCTCGTCGCGTCCGCCGCCTACCTCTGTTTCCAGGTGCCGTTCACCGCGCTGCCCGCCGAGATGTCCGACTCGCCGCGGGAGCGGACCCGGATGATGACCTGGCGGACCCTGTTCTTCACGCTCGGCATGCTCGTGGGTGGCGTCGCGGGGCCGCTGCTGACGAAGGACGGGACCCCGGCCGCGTACCGGACCATGGCCGTGATCGTCGGTGTGGTGCTGCTCGTGGTGCTGCTCGTCCCCGTAATGTCCACGCGTGATGTGCGGGCGCGGCCCGCCGCCGATGTGCCCTCGCTGCGCTCGGCGTTCCGCACGGCCCGCGGCAACCGGCCGTTCGTGCTGCTGTCCGGCGTGCTGTTCCTCTACTACGTCCTGACCGTGATGATCCTGACGGGACTGCCGTACGTGGCCACGTACTTCCTCGGCGGCAAGAAGGAACAGGCCACCGTATTCCTGGTGTTCGCGCTGAGCTCCACGCTCGCCGTGCCCGGCGCGGGCGTCCTCGCGCGGCGGTTCGGCAACGTGCCCCTCCTCATGGCCGGGATCGCGCTGTGGGTGGCGGGCGGGATCGCCCTGTACGGCGCCGCTGGGGTCGGCGTCGGCGCCACCGCGGGCGTCAGCGTGCTGGTCGCCCTCGGGCAGGCCGCTTCGCTCGTCGCGATGTACGCGCTGCTCACCGACTGCATCCGGATCCAGGCCGAGCGCACGGGCCACGACAGCGCGGGGGTGCTCTCCGGGGTGTGGACGGCCGTCGACACGGCCGGTCACGCGCTCGGCCCGGTGGCGTACACCCTCGTGCTGTCGCTGACGGGTTACGCGTCCTCGACCCTCGACCACCCGGTCACCCAGTCCTCGACCGCGCTCGAAGGCATCCGGATCGCCTACTCCGTGCTGCCGGGACTGCTGCTGCTGACCACGTTCCCCCTCGTCCTGCGCTTTCGTCGCGCTCTGACCGATCAGACCGGGCGCGCCCCGCTCGCCGGCGCCGCCGGGGTCTGATCCGTACCACCCGCACCATCCCGAAAGGACCACTTCCGTGGTGAATCCGGCCTACCGCGCCACCCTTCCGATCCAGCAGCCCAAGCGCCCGCACGCGACCCCGATGGACGTCCGCGACGCCGCGCAGCCCGCGCCGATCGAGCGCGTCCGCCCGCCCAAGGGCGCGCCCAACGTCCTCATGATCCTGGTCGACGACATGGGGTACGGTGCCTCGTCCTCGTACGGCGGCCCGTGCGCCATGCCGACCGCCGAGCGGCTCGCGGGCGGCGGTCTGCGGCTGAACCGCTTCCACACCACGGCGATCTGCTCCCCCACCCGCGCCTCGCTCCTGACGGGCCGCAACCACCACACCGTCGGCGCGGCCGGAATCACCGAACTGGCCACCAGCCACGACGGATACACCTCGTCGCGGCCCGACTCGTGCGCCCCGATCCCGGAGATCCTGCGCCGCAACGGCTACAACACGTTCGCGTTCGGCAAGTGGCACCAGACGCCCACCTGGGAGACCTCCCGCTCGGGCCCGTACGACCGCTGGCCGACGGGTGAGGGCTTCGAGCGGTTCTACGGGTTCATGGGCGCCGAGACCGACCAGTGGTACCCGAACCTGTACGAGGGCACCACTCCCGTCCCGACGCCCACCGAGCCCGGCTACCACCTCAGCGAGGACCTCGCCGACCGGGCCATCGCCGACATCCGCGAGCAGCAGGCCGTCACGCCCGACCAGCCGTTCTTCGGCTATCTCGCGTTCGGCGCCTGCCACTCGCCGTTCCAGGCGCCGAAGAGTTACGTGGACGCGTACCGCGGGCAGTTCGACCACGGCTGGGACGAGCAGCGCGAACGGACCCTGGCCCGGCAGAAGGAGCTCGGCCTCGCGCCCGAGGACGCCGAACTGAGCGCCCGCCCGGACGAGATCGGCGCCTGGGCCGACCAGTCCGACGACGCCAGGCACCTGTACGCGCGGATGATGGAGGCGTACGCCGGAATGGCGACGCACACCGACGCGCAGGTCGGCCGGGTCGTCGACGCCCTGGAGGAGATGGGCCTGCTCGACGACACGCTCATCCTCTACATCATGGGCGACAACGGGGCGAGCGCCGAGGCGGGCCCCGACGGCTGCGTCAACGAGTACGCGACGTACAACATCGTGCCGGGCACGGTCGAGTCGATGCTGGAGCGCGTCGACGAGCTCGGCGGGCCCACGCTCTACAACCACTACCCGGTGGGCTGGGCGCACGCGATGAACACCCCGTTCCAGTGGACCAAGCAGATGGCCTCGCACTGGGGCGGCACCCGGGTCGGCACCATCGTGCACTGGCCCGCGGGCATCGACTCCCCCGGCGGCATCCGCGAACAGTTCACGCACGTCAACGACGTGGCTCCGACCCTCCTCGACCTGGCGGGCATCCCCGAGCCGACCTCGGTCAACGGTGTGGCCCAAAAGCCCTTCGAGGGCGTCTCGTTCGCCTACGCGCTGAACGACGCCGACGCCGCCGAGCGGCACACCACCCAGTACTTCGAGATCTTCGGCAACCGCGGGATCTACCACGAGGGCTGGTCGGCCTGCACCAAGCACGCCGTGCCGTGGGAGCTCAACGGCGAGCAGCTGCCGTTCTCCGAGGACACGTGGGAGCTGTACGCGCCCGGCGACCACAGCCAGGCGCACGATCTGGCGGCCGAGATGCCGGACCTGCTGGAGAACCTCAAGGACCTCTTCCTCATCGAGGGCGCCAAGTACAACGTCTTCCCGCTCGACGACCGCAAGGCGGTGCGGGCCAACAGTGACGCGGTGGGCCGCCCGACGATCGGCAACCCGGACTCGGTCACCCTCTACCCGGGCATGCGGGCCCTGCACGAGTCGGTGCTGCCGTCGACGCGCAACCGCTCCTGGTCGCTCACGGCGGACGTCGAGATCACCGCGGCCCCCGGGCAGCCGGCGCGCGGTGTCGTCGTCGCCCAGGGCAGCCGGTTCGCGGGCTGGGCGCTGTACCTGCGCGACGGCATCCCGGTGTTCCACTACAACTGGGTCGACGTCGAGCGCTACGAGATCGCGGGCCCCGAGCAACTCGCTCCCGGTACCCACCGGTTGACGTACCGGTTCACGTACGACGGCGGGGGCGTGGGCAAGGGCGGCCTGGGCGAGCTGTTCGTCGACGGGAAGCCGGCCGGATCCACGCGCATCGAGCACACGGTGCCGTTCATCTACCACATGACGGACGGCCTGGACGTGGGTGAGGACAACGGCAACCCGGTCACCGACGACTACGGGACCGTACGCGGCGTCTTCACGGGCGGCCGTATCCAGAAGGTCGTGCTTGCGTCCGGCGACGACGCGCACACGGACCTGCTGGGCGAGGCCAAGGCCAAGGCGTCCCTGCAGTAGGGAGCCGGGTGGCAGCACGAAGCCCCCGTACGTGCCGGTCGGCGTACGGGGGCTTCGTGCTGTCTCACACCTGGTGCACGGGCGGGGGTGTCCAGGTCCCGTCCTCGATCGCCGGGCCCGGCCAGTAGGCACGGATCGTCAGTTCGAACGCGCCACGGGGCGCGGGCAGCCAGTTCGCCGCGTGCTCGTCACTGGGCCGCTCGTGCTGGATGTGGATCGTGAGCGAGCCGTCCGACGCGTACGTCAGATCCTTGCTCTTCGTCCCGATCGAGTAGCGCCCGAGCGCGTTCGGAGCGAAGAAGTGCTCCGGGTTGTACAGGGTGAGCGACCAGAACCCGTTCACCGGCGGGACCTGCCTTGGCGGGAAGGTGATCGTGTACCGCCGGTCCCCGTCGAGGCGCCGGTCCAGGCTGTCGTACTCCTGGAAGAAGTACCGGGTCTCCTCGGGCTGGTTCACGTACATGTTCGACTTGGCCGTCGCGGTGCGCGTCAGGTAGTCGAAGCCCCAACGGGCGACATTGAGCGGCGAGTTCCAGCCTCCGGGCAGCCGTGTGCCGTTCGTCCGGAAGTCGAAGAGCGGCGCGACGACCGTGGCCTCCGTCTCGACGGCGGCCTCCTTCAGCGCCGCCGCGACGGCCGGGTCCGAGCCGGCCGCGGCCAGCAGCGCCCGCATCATGGCGTACCGGGACTCCTCACCCGGCAGCGGCGGGACGCGGTCGAGGATGCCGGGCAGCTCGTCGAAGAACGTCCCGGGGTCGACCCACTGGTGCTCGCCCGAGGTGTTCGCCCCGCCGGGAAAGTGCGGGATCTCGCGCCAGTCCACGTGGCTCGGTTCGCCGGTGTGGGCGCTGAGCGGGTGGATGACCAGCTGGTTCAGGAGCGGCTGCACGGCCTGAAGGTCCTCGGCCGTGTCGTCGAGGAACACCCGGGGGCCCATGGCCACCAGCTCGGTGGGCGCGTGCAGGACGTCACGGATGCCGTCGGGCACCCTGCCGTCCCAACGGGGGCCGACGACCAGGTAGTTGCCCGGCTCCGTGCCGTACTGGCTCCCGAGGCGGGAGAACTCCTCGCTGCGGGCGTCGTAGAGGGAGCACACCCAGAAGCGGTCGCCGAAGTCCGGCAGTTGCAGCACGACGGGGTCGTCGTCCACCGCCCCGTAGCCGAAGCCGTAGACGACGTCCTGGTTGGGGTGGGCCACCCAGCGCTGCGCCGGGTCGACGTACCCGCTCAGCATCGTGACGTAGCCGATGGGGGCCGCGGGCAGGACGCCGCCCACGAGCCCCCGCTCCGGGGCCGCGGCGAAGGAGGCGCGGCGGTGGAATGCGTTGACGATCGGCCAGCCCCACACGTACACGTCCCGTGCCAGCAGGCGCGCGAACTCCGCCGTCACCACCGTGCCCGCGGGCACTCCTCCGATGTCACGCGCGGTGCCCGGAGTCCTGTTCATACGGCTCACGCCTCCTTGCTCGCCGCGTAGCGGGCCGCGCCGCCGGTCAGGTAGTTGACGTCCAGGCCCTGCGCGGCGGAGAGCTGCTGGGTCAGGCCCTGGATGGTGACCGCGTCGAGCACCGAGTGGAACTGGCCGTCGTCGGTGAAGTTGATGTTCGCGCCGTAGACCACGTACAGCACGACGGTGTCCTCGGTGTTGCTCTCCGGCACGAACAGCTTGTGGACGGAGGCGCCGGGCTCGTACAGGTACGAACCCTCGGTCTGCGGCTGGTCCGGGTACTCGCGGTAGGCCCACGAGCCCTTCAGCGTGTACGCGTGCACGGCGCCCGTGTGCAGGTGGATCGGGAGCTCCGCGCCGGGGGCGAAGTGGGCGAGGACGACCCAGACGCCGACCTCGGGGTCGAGGAAGAGGGGCTGGTAGTGGATGCCGGGACCGAGCGAGTCCTTGATCACCGGGATGTCGTTGACGTTCAGCGTCAGCAGCTCGCCCTGTGGGAGCGACATGACGGGAAGCTTGGCGGCGGAGGGCTGGTCGGCCATCTGCGGGTCTCCTTGTTGATCTGAGGGGGTGTACGTACTTTGGTAATGGGTCGTCAGATGCCGGGCACGATGAGGACCTTGGCGTCCTTCTCGGGGTCGGCGAGGCCCTTGCAGGCGTCCGCGACGCCGTCGAGGCCGACCCGGCCGGTGATGAGCGGCTCCACGTGGAGCTCGCCCGCCGCGAGGTGCCCGAGGGTCTGGGCGAACTCCTCGACGGTGTAGTAGAGCGAGAAGACCAGGTCGATCTCCTTGAGCACACCGAACGTCGGCAGGAAGCGGTCCTCGGCCATGCACAGCCCCGCGACGACCACGCGGGAGCAGGCCGGGGCACCGGCGAGGACCTGCTGGATGACGCCGGGCACGCCGACGCACTCGAAGACGACCGACGGGCGGTACGGCAGCTCGGGGAAGAGCGCGGTCTGCCGTCCGTAGCGGGCCGGGTCGTCGACGGCCGCGACCTCGTGCCAGGAGTCGTACGGCGACGTCTCGCGCGGGTCGACCACGATGTCGGCGCCCAGCTCCGCGGCCAGCGCGCGCCGGGTCGGCGAGAAGTCGGCGGCGATGATCGGCCCGACGCCCCGCATCTTCAGCACGGCGATCACGGCGAGGCCGATCGGACCGCAGCCGATGACGACTGGCACGTCGTCCGCGCCGAGCGCGCCGCGGTTCACGGCGTGCAGCGCCACCGACAACGGCTCGGTCAGTGAGGCGACTTCGGTCGACAGGTCCTCGGGCACCGGCATCAGCAGCGCCTCGGACAGCACCATGTACTCGGCGAAGCCGCCGGGCGCCTCGACGCCGCCGAAGCCCAGGTTGACCGGGGTGGGCCGGATCAGCATGGGCGGCGACACGACGCGGGCGCCGGGCCGATGCGTGCCCTGCGTGCCGGGGCCGTTGCGGACGACCTCCGCGCAGAACTCGTGACCGAGCACGACCGGCTTGTCCGGGTCGAGCAGGTCGCCGCCGGTCACCGCCTTCACTCCGGCGGCGAGGGCGTGGCTGTGCGTCACGCAGTGCAGGTCCGAGCCGCAGATGCCGTTGGCCAGGGTCTTGACCAGGACCTCACCGGGGCCGGGCTCGGGGATCGGCACCTCGGCGAGTTCGAGTGAGCCGTTGGTCAGGACCACCGCTTGCATCGTCATGGCATTTCCTCACGGGGCAGTTGGGCGGGGTGGCGAGGTGATGCGCGGGTGGTCAGCTCGCGCTGTATCCGCCGTCCACCGGGATGGTCGCGCCGGTGATCAGGCGGGCCGCCGGGGAGGCCAGGAACACGGCGGTTCCGGCGAGCTCCTCCGGCGCGCTGAGCTCTCCGCTCGGGATGCGGCTGACGATCGCCTGCGCCGCCTCGGGCACATCGGCGAGCGGCGCGGTCAGCGCGGTACGGATCCAGCCGGGCGCGATTCCGTTGACGCGGATGCCGTCGGCCGCCCAGGCGACGGCGAGCGTCTTGGTGAGCTGGACGATGGCCGCCTTCGCGGCTCCGTACGCGGGCACGAGCGGGGACCCGAAGTAGCTGTACATCGAGCCGACGTTGAGGACGCTGCCGCCGGACGCCGCGAGCAGCGGACGCAGCGCGGTCGCCATCGAGAACGAGCCGGTGAGGTGGATGCCGACGATCTCCTCGAAGGTGGCGAGCTCGTACTCCTCCATCGGCACGGCACGGCCCGCGCACTGCACCAGCACGTCGAGCCGGTCGAGGTCCTCGGCGAGATCGCGCACCGCGTCGGCGTCGCGCACGTCGAGCACGCGGTCGTCGATGCCCTTGCGGGGCTCGGCCGGTACCGGCGAGACATCGGTGGCGATCACGTGCGCGCCCGCCTCGACGAACGCCGCCGCGATCGCGCCGCCGATGCCGCCGCGGCCGCCGGTGATGAGGACGTGCTTGCCTGATACGTCGAAGTCGACGGGCATCCGAGGGCTCCCTTGCGCCGGATCCGAAAGATGAACAGCCCCAGCTTGCGACTCCGCGTCTGCTACGTATTGACATGGAGCGACAGGAATTTGACACTTGGCGACTATGAGCTCGCTGATCCGTTCCAGTAGCCTCACCGGGTTTCCCACGCTGGTGCGTTCGCTCGGCGGAGACCCCGATGCACTGCTGCGGCAGGCGGGCATCCGGCCCGAGGCGATCGACGACCCGGACGAGTACGTCCCGTACCGCTCGCTCGTGATGGCCGTCGACCTGGCCGCCGCGCGGCTCGGCCAACCCGATTTCGGATTGCGGCTCTCCGCCCATCAGGGTCTGGACATCCTCGGCCCGGTCGGCGTCATCGGACGGCACGCCGCCTCGGTGGGCGACGCGCTCGACCGCATCGCCCAGTTCCTCTACCAGTACAGCCCGGCGGTCGAGATCACCTTCGAGACGACCGGCCCGGTGACCAACTACGGCTTCCGGCTCCGCCCGCGGGTCCAGCGCACCCTCACCGACCTGGTGCAGATCGGCGAGTTGTCCCTGGGCTTGTCCCTGCAGATCTTCCGGATGCTGATCGGCCCGGACTTCACACCGCTGTCCGTCTCACTCCTGCACCGGCCCGCGGCCCCGACGGCCGTACACGAGAGCTACTTCGGCTGCCCGGTCGCGGTGGAGCAGGACCACTGGGGCTTCCGCTTCCCGGCCGACGTGCTGGATCGCCCGGTCGAGGGCAGCGATCCGACGGTGCGCCGGGTCGTCCTGGAGTACCTGAGCGGCATGGCCGGCGGCGCCGTCGGCCACGGCCTGCCCTCCGAGGTCCGCGCCACCGTCAAGCGGGCGCTGCCCACGCGACGCTTCGGCCTGGAGGACGTGGCGGAGAACTTCGCCCTCCACCCGCGCACCCTGCAACGGCAGTTGTCCACCCACGGCACCACGTTCCAGGAGATCGTCGACGACGTGCGCCGCGATCTCGCCGACCGCTACCTGCGCACGACGACCATGCCGCTCGCGCAGCTCGCCGACGTCCTCGGCTACAGCGAACAGAGCAGCTTCACCCGCTCGTGCCGCCGCTGGTTCGGCTGCTCCCCCCACACCCACCGGGCGGCCACGGCTCAGCCGCCGGGCTGACCGCCACTTCCCGCAGCCCCTTGTGGCTGCCCGAGCCAGGCGAAAAACACCTGGGTGGCTCACCGGCGCGGTCGGCCGTGCAGCAAGTCCCTGTCGCGCCACCGCTCACGCAATGGCTCGCCAACGAAGAAGCGCCCGAGCCGACCGAAGCCGACCCGGACGCTGCGTAGCAGGTCAGAGGGGGTATCCCCCCACCTACTTCTCGTAGACCCTGTGGGACTCGAACCCACAACCAATGGATTAAAAGTGTCGGCGATCTTGTGCTGGGTGGCCGCAGGGACTGACGCGTTATCCGAAAAGGCCAGGTCAGAGAGCTGGTGCTGAATGGTTGGGTCCGCCGCATGACGGACTGTGGGGCCACGTCCGCTCACGCATCGCTCACGCATGGCGGGCCGATTGCCTTACAGGGAGAACAGCTCTTCCTGGTAGTTCTCGACGGCTTCCCGCCGGGGGTAGAACAGACCGAGCAGCATGAATGTCTTGGGCCGCTTGGCGAGATTCCCGACGTAACAGTGAGCGGCACGGTCCGGGGCGAACATCCGAGTGAACCAGACCTCGCGCAGCTTCTCTTCCACGCCTCGCGGCCCGTACTGACGCAAGAACTTGCGGTACGACTCGCCGGCCTCCCAATCCCTGAGCGCCAGGTCGTGCCCCGTGCAGCGGGAATCGTTGCAGCTGAAGGTGTAGCGGAACTCCAAGGGCACCCATTCCAACCGGCGCAGGTCCTGGTCGAGGAGATCCATCTGGTCGGCCAGGGCGGCCTTGGAGGGGGGCCAGGGATCGGCGGGCTCGAAGCGGAAGTCGACAGTGTCCGCCGGACGGAAGAGTCCCAGAGAGGTGCCATGCTCTTCCTGGTCCCGCTTGATGGCGCACAAAGACGGGGCGATCAGCGGACGGACGATCGAGTAGCGCTCACGCCAGCCGTCGCTCGTGCCGATCCTGTCGACGACCTTGAGGGTGTCCAGGTTCGGACGCAGGCTTTCGGGCCGACGGTCTTGCTGGTGACGGCGGACGTCGACCTCGACGATCGCGTACTTGGCGAACTGGGTTTTCTCTTCAAGGAGCCGGAAGGGAACCGGGAAGAGGCGGACATGCTCAGGGCTGTCGCGGTCAAGCCGTATCCCGGCGACGCAACTCGTCTCGCGGTACTTCGCGGACAGCTCCGGATACGTCTTGACTGTGATCACGATGCGTGCCCGCTGCCACGCTCCGGCCATGCCCCACCCCCGGTCCGTATCGTCTGGACCAGATTGGAAATGAGTGGGTTCGCACACGCAAGAGTGCGTTCACGCGAGGTAGTTGAAGTCAGGCCAAGGGGCTGACAGGTAGTGACATGCGCTTACGCAACATCTCCAGGACCACGTGGCGGTGGCAGCGCTGCTCGTCCTTCTCGAAACACAGCACCGCCACTCGAGCCTGAGCTGCGTGTTTCGCGAGTTCGTCGAGATCAGCCTGAGCTGCGTCGGTGCGCAACAGACTGCGGAAGTGGGCTCGGCCTTCGCTGATACGCCCTTCCCAGAAGGGAGCCCGGTTGTCCTTCGGGTTCCCCAGGGCACGCAGGTGGGTGTAGGCGATGCCCGCCTCGTCGAGGGCATGTCCGAGGCGGGTCTTGCTGAATCCGGGCTTGCGACTGATGGGGGTCAGGCGGACATCGGCGACCATGCTGATCTGGGCTTCCAGCAGAGAGACGACGAACGAATCGATGTCCCGCCCCTCATAACCAGCGGACCACAGGCCGGCCTCCGGCTCTTGTGCATGACGGAACAGCTCATCGAGCGAGACGCCGAGTACCTCGGCCATTGCGCCAACCGTGAAGAAACCTGGCTGAATTACTCCCCCGCCCTCAAGGCGCGCCACCGTCGCAGGCTGGAGTCCGGCCTCCTTCGCCAACCGTTCAGGCGTCCATCCGCGTTGCTCACGAAGGCTGCGCACTCGAGCGGCCAGCGTCCGCATGGAGGAGGATCGAGAAGGAGCTAAGGGACGATCGGCCATGGACCGGGATCCTAGTGCGTACTGGCTGCCCCTGAGAGAGCGCGTCGCCTGTGCATGAACAGAGGCAGGCCAGGGCCGCAATGCAGGCGTTGGCGCCGTTCAGGGCTACCGCTCCAGTGCAGTCTCGGCGATCACCGCAACTGACCTCCGGACCGGGCTTTGCCGAAAACCGGGTGATTTCGCCCCAGTCGCCCTCTGTAATAGCACTCATGACCGACCGCACCTATGTCCCTGGCCTGTGGCGCTATTTCCCGGATGATCGCCCTGAAGATCTCACTCTCATCGTGGAGACACCCGATGGGCCCCACGTGCGCCGCATCGCCCCGGCCCTTCCACTTCCGTCTCACGTAGAGCCGGGAGTGGGCGCGGAGTTGGCCATCCACCAGGCAGCAGCCACCTGGGGACTGCCCGACTTCGTCTTCGAACCTTCCTACGCTGTCAAAGGCTCAGGGCGACGAGAGCAGGGAGACCGCCTCCTGCTGAGTGGATCCCGTGGCACGGTACTGCAAAGCAAACGTCGCACAGTGACGCCAGGGGACACGGACGGCGAGCGTTCCTGGCTGCAGAAGAACGCGAACAAGGCCCTCAAGCAGGCCAAGGGAACGGTGCGGCAACTGCGCTTGTGCAGCGCCGAAATGACCAACGGACGCGGTCGATCCCTGCAAGTGGACGGCAACGCGTTCGAGTGGATCGCGCTCGTGGTTCTGGATCACGAACAGGTCCCTCCAGGGACATGCCTCGATCTCGGAGCGCCGGGAATGCCGGCCATCACCGTCACCCGCCGGGACCTCGACTTCCTCTTCCACCAACTGTGCTCAACCACAGCAGTTCTTGACTATCTCTTCCGCGTGGCCGATTTGCCTGCCGTGGCGTTGGGGGAAGAGCCCATGCGCTATTACGAGCTCGCAAGGGCTGACCTCGACACTCCACCAGGGTCGATCGACCTCCGCCTCTTCGGCCCTGATGCGCAGGTAGCCTCCGCTCCTCAGTTGCCGCAGGCCCCGGCTGGAGCTGACGGCAGTCAAGCGCACCGCATGATCCGAATGGTTCTGGAAGACCTTGCCACCAGCCCGCTTCAAGAACCGATCACGGAGGCCAACCGCCTGACCGTGCTACACGACGTCGACCGGCTGCCTGTAGCCACCCGCGCCGACTGGGGACGCCTCCTGCTGGAGATGCTGGACGATGTTCCACACGTGCCTGACGGCCACTGCAAATGGCGCTTCCGACGCCAAGTCGACGATGACGGCCTGCGACAACTAATCTTTGGCGCTGCCACCCGCTTTGCACCGGAGATCCAGGCGTCCTTCTCCGCCTACGTCCAACTCCGCCACCATGAGGTGCAGCAACGAATCGGCGCAGCCGAAGAGACAGCCACTCTCGGCGTTCTGCTGACCCCGCGGCACGATGGCTATCGCCTTTGGGACACAACAATGGTGCGGACCCACGGGCTCAGTCAGCTGACGGCAGAGGAACTCCAGGTCTACGGCGACCTTTGGAACCGAAGCAGCGCCGGGCCCGAGTAGGTCTAAAGGCCTGCGCCTCCGGTGACTACTGTTCCGCACCCCGTCCGAGCCTTTTCATAGGCCGACCAGTCATTTCCAACCGTCGAGGGATACCTCCGGACCGCCCTCCAGGTAGCGGTGCAGCGCGCTGTCGGTCGTATCGACGAATTCCTCGGGGATGGCGTCAGTGTCGACCCACCGCACCTGGGCGTGCTTGTGCGGCTCACGGTTCTCGGGGTCGCCGCTCCACTCGTGGACTACGAAGACGACCGTCAGGAAACCGTTGGGCGCCTCAACTCCCCATGCTCCGTGGATGATGTGGGCGACCTTGAGCGCCTCCGGCTTCACGACCAGGCCGGTCTCCTCGTACAGCTCCCGTACTGCGGTCCGCGTGATCGGCTCCCTCGGTTCGCTCTTGCCGACCGGCAGGTCCCACTTGCCTCGGGCGAACTTGGCGTTCTCGCCGCGCTGCAGCAGCACGATGCGGTTGGTGGCCTTGTCGTGGACGATGACGGCCGCGACCAACAGGGTCATGGATTCGAGGGCGGGCTTGAGGGCTTGAAGGCGCGAATTGGTCGTCGGCTTGGCCACAGAGTTCCTTTCATCGACCTGGTTGTGGGGCAGGCAGGTTGAGTGGATTTCTAGACGGCTGTGGCCATGTGCTCGTGAAACGCGGCGGCGTGCCGGCTCATCCCGCGCTTCCACGGTGTCGGGGACTCCTCGGCGATCTCCCGCCACAGAGCCGCGTTGGCGGCGGCGAAGGCGCACTTGGCTGTCCGTCGTGCGGTTCGCCAGGACGCGAACCGCCACGCGAATGCCTCCGCGTCTGCCACCGGGTGGCCCGCGTCCATGAGGCGCAGGATCAGGACGGCGGGGTCGATCCAGGCGGCGCCGCGGGTGGGCCAGGCCCAGTCGATGATGTGGGCTCGGTCGTCGATGAGGACGTTGTCCGGGGCGAAGTCGGTGTGCAGCAGCCGGTCTCCTGCGAAGAGGTCGGCTGTGCCTGGCGGTGCGTACGTGCCCCATCGCTGCTCGGCGCGTTTCAGGTCGACGTCCGGGGCCTCGACCTTCTGGAGTTCGTCGATCGCGGCCACGAGGAGGTCGAGGTCGGGTGAGCCGGGCCGGTAGTCGGCGTGCCGTGCCTGGAGGACCTCGTAGCCGAGGAGGTCCCAGCCTCCGGCCTCGATGTGCCAGTGGAGGCGCGGGCTGGCCGCTGGGAGATACGGGTTGATCACGGCTTCCCGTTGTTGGGCGTGGACCTGGGGGTGGTCGTGGGGGATGCCTTTGACGAAGACGTGGCCGCTGTCCGTGTCGAGGAGTGCGGCGATGCCGGAGTTCATGCCGCCGCCTGCCGTGCGGGCTGCGTAGATGGTGCCGGTCTTGTCGGTGATCGCCTCGCGGACGGCGTCGTTCAGCTCCTCGAAGTGGAGCCGGGGCATGGCCATGCGGTGTCCTCGCCGGTGGGGTACGGGCTGCTGCCCCGCCCTCAGGGTAGGGGGCGAGGCAGCGGTTACTGAGCAGGGTCCGGGCTCAGTACGGGTTGTCGTCGCTGGCCGAGCAGTTGCACATCGCGGCCTCGGACTCCTTGTCGATGTCGCCGATGACGATGAACGTGTCGTCGGCGATGGCGTCGACGTCGAGCGGGATCGGGAGGGTGTCCGCCTCCTCTGCGGGAGGGCGCCGGCTGATGGCGACGAGTACGGGTTCGGGGCGCGTCGCGGTGGCGGTGGGTGGGGGCATGGCTAGTTCCTTCCGTGTTGGCAGTACAGCGATCGATCTGCCTCCGCCTCCTGGTAGAGCTTGGCCAGTGGTCGGCAGGTCCAGCAGGTGCCGGAGAGCTGACAGCCGGAGCATCCACCGGTGCGGAGCTGTAGGGACTCGGCGATGCCGCCGAGTCGGGGCAGGGCGTCGATGCCCTCGGTGAGGAGTTGCACGTTCGGGTCGCGGCCGACCTTGCAGATCGAGGCGACGCCGTGCGGGTTTACGTGGAAGAAGGTGTGGCCGGCGTTGCATCCGCGGAACGGGGTGCGGGCACGGAGGTGTTCGTCGGCCTGGGAGGCGAGCGGGTTCGCGGCGCCGTCGATGGTCGGCGACAGGTTGGTGAAGACGTGGTGGGGGAAGCCGAGCCGGTCGGCCAGGGCGCGCATCGCGTCGAGTTCGTGTGCGTTGCCGTCCGAGACGACGATGTTGAGCCGGACGGGCAGGCGGGCCTCGCGGGCTGCTTCGAGACCGCGGAGGAAACGACCGAACGCGCCTCGGTTGCGAGTTACTTGGTCGTACCTCTCGCTGGTCGCCCCGTACAGGCTGATCGTCAGGCGGTAGGGGCGATAGCGGTCGAACAGGTCCAGCATCCGTGGCTTGTGGAGTTGGGAGCCGTTCGTCGATACGGAGATCATCAGCCCGAGTTCGTTGGCGTACTGGTAAGCGGCGGGAAAGTCACGGTCGATGAGCGCTTCGCCGCCAGTGATCTGCAGCCAGAGGACACCGGCGTCCCGGAGGAGTTCGAGGAGCCGCTGCTTGCTGTCCCAGGGCAGCCCCTCGCGCTTCTTCTCGCCGAGGTAGCAGAACGCGCAGTCGTAGTCGCAGCCGAGGTTGATCTCCCAAGACGCGCGCCCGTAGGGGTGCTTGGAGGGCTCGCGTACGAGCAGGTCGGTGTCGAGAGGGTGGTCGAGGTCCATGTCCCAGGCTTCGCGGGCGGCGTCGCGCAGCCAGTCAGGGGCGGCGGCCCGGGCCGCCGTCGCGGCACCCAGCTCCTTGTAGCGGGTCTCGGGGATACGGACGCCGGCTTCGTGGCCAGGGCGTACGAGCAGGTACTTGCCGAGGAACGGGCTGGCGATCATGCGGTGCATCTCGGGCCTCCACGGGGCAGGGGGCTTAGGGCAGTCGGCGTTCCGGCGGGAGACCGGGCCGGGCGACGAACCCGGCGGCGGATCCGGGTGGATCGAGTACGTCCGCGAGGGCGCCAGCGGCGCGCGCAAGGTTCTTCACGTGCGCGTACACGAGGTAGTCGCTGTCGAGCGGCGTCGGATTCGCAGGTGAGCTCAGCACGCGGTACGCGGAACGGAACACGGCCATCGTGGCGGGGCGTTGGTCGGGGTAGTCCGCGCGGATCATCCGCTGCACCAGCTCCGTCAGCAGCTTGTTGTCCGCGTCCAGACCCCCGCGACTCGTCTCGGACAACACCAGCGCCTCGGCCTTCCGGACGACGGCGCGGACCAGCTGGTACTCAATGGGTTCCTCGGCAGGAAGACCGACCCGGGCGTCTGCACCGCGGGCCGGGACACCCGTGGTGGCATCTTCTCTCGCGTTCGGTGCACGTCTGCTGCTCACAGCAGGATGATGTCTACGCACGGTGATACGGGACTAGGTCAGGCCGTGGCCATGTGTGGCCACGGTGCGGCCATGGCCGGAAGCGGGCGCGATGGCACTTCAGACTGCACGTGTGAGCCGCAATGATGCGCTGAGAGCCGCGCGCCTCGGCAAGGGCTGGCGGACTGTGGAGAAGGCCGCCGCCGCGCTGAGCGTGCACGGCCAACAGCTTCTCGACGACCGGCACTTCACGGTGTCCGCGCGTACGTGGCGGCGGTGGGAGGGCGAGCGCCCTGGATGGCCGAACGAAGAAACGGCCATCGTGATCCATGACGCGCTCGGGCGCTGGCCAGAGGATCTCGGGTTTACCACGCCGCCGGGGTGGATCCGACCGGAACACCACGAAGAGGAAAAGGTGAAGCGTCGCGAGTTCGGCCTCGTCACCGCTGCCGCCCTGGTCCCGGGGCCGGTTGCGCGGCAGCACGTCGACCCCGCCCTGGTCTCGTACTTTCAGGAACAACTCGAGGGCCACTATCGCGCTGACATGCTCCTCGGGCCGCACGACCTGATCGGCACGGTGAGCGCCCAGTACCAGCTCATCGACAAGCTCCTGCGCTCGGCGAAGGGCGAGACCCGAAACGGTCTGCTCCGGGTGGGCGCGGCCTACGCGGCGCTCGTCGGCTGGCTCTATCAGGACGCCGGGGACATGCAGGGCGCGAGCTTCTGGCGAGGCGTCACCCAGGAGATCGCCATGCGGTCCCGCGATCCGCACCTGGTCGGCTACAGCCTGGTGAACCAGGCCCAGGTGAGGACCGACCTAGGCGACGGTCACGCGGTCATCGACCTGTGTGAGGCGGCGCTGATCGACGAGCAGCAGCTGGTTCCGAAGGTCCGGATCATGGCGCGACAGCAGCAGGCCCACGGTGCGAGCCTGAACAACGACCGCAGTGCGGTCGACCGGCTGCTCGACGACGCCGACCGGCTGCTGCCCCGAGTCGATGACGACCTGCCCTGGGGCAACACCTGCCGTCGCACCCCCGGCTATCTGGAGGTGCAGCGCGCCACCTGTTACGGGCGCCTCGGTCTCGGCCGTGAGGCCGGCGACCTGTGGGACCAGGTCCTCCGCGGTGTCCCGGAAACGGCGCGCCGGGACCGCGGGGTCTACATGGCCCGGCAGGCCACGGCCGCAGCAGGTGCGGGCGATCCCGATCAGGCCGTGCACATCGCGCGGGCCGTCGCCGACATCGCGGTGGAGACCAGGTCGGCCCGCATGCGGCGCGAACTCGGCACTCTTCACCGCGCGATGCGCCCGTGGCACGATGCCCCGATTGGCCAGGAGCTTGCCGAGGCCCTGGCGCCCGTGATCGAGGGGAGCTGAAGCGTGGCCGAGAACCCGGTGCCGCTGACCGAGGACGAGATCGTGATCGCGCTTGACGGCCTGCCCGGGTGGCGCCGAGACGGCGACGAGATCACGCGTACGTTCGGCATCCGGTACCACGGTGGCGTCGCGCTGATCGTGCACGTGGCCGACGTGGAACGGCTCATCGGCCACCACGCGGACATCGACCTGCGCTGGGACACGATTCGCTTCGGGATCACCACGCACGATGCGGGCCACAGGCTGACCGCCGCTGACTTCGACCTGGCCCACCGGATCGACGACATCGCGCAGGCTCACGGCGCCGAGTCCCTCAGTCAATAGGCAGCGCTGGGCCGGCTTCGGGCTCACTTCTGCGCAGGAGTTCCACGACGGTCGCCACGCTCCGTGGCCCACCACGCTGTTGATCACCGCGCGCAGGCTCTGACCGCCGTTCTCGCACCAGCCCTGCTCGTGCAGTTCGATCCGTACGTCGGGATGCTCCCCGAGCACCTCCTGACCGTGGTCATCCGGGCCGTAAGCCTGACGGCACTACCGCCCACGGCAGCAGCGGCGTAACAGGAAGACTCCCGGCTGGTCCCCATGGCGACGCGGGACGGGCCCGACCGCCAAGCGATCGGGCCGGTCCGTCGCGTGTTTGCCTGCTGGCCACCTGCCGGAGGTGATCAGCAGTAGTTGGCTAGTGGCTCGTGTCGAGTTCCTCGTTGACGGCCGAGGCGAAGATGACTCCGGCGAGCCAGGCGTCCTTGTCGGGGCCCTGCGCGGGGATGATCAGACGCCGACGAACCCATGGTTCTTGCTGGTTCGGCAGGTCGACGATGCTTTCCACCCAGACGCCGTCCTCGTCCTCCGAGAAGGCGAGGTCGCGGAGCGTAGCTCCGCGATCCGTCAGATCGGAGGCCAGGCCGTCGACGACCTCCGACCGGAACTCCTCAAGGTAGTCCCCGTATTCGGTGATCAATGCCATTCCACTTCCTAGCAGCCGCAGTCGTAGTAGTAGGCCGTGATGATGCCGACGGGACGGTGGTCCTTGGACCGGGAGTCCACTCGTTCGGTGAACACCACCTTCATGGCGCCGGCACGGACGTTACTGAAGGTGTTGCTCTGGAGCTTGCACGTGGTCTTGCTGCCCTTGGATCCGCATTTTCCGCGGTCCAATGTCTTGTCGATGTCGCGTTTCATGTTCGACCAGCTGGAGATCTGGTCGCCGTGCCCGGATTCGATGTGCCGCTTACCGAATCCGTCGATGCTTGCTGCGTCCTTCTGCCCTACGCGCAGCGGGAGGTCCTCGCCGTCGGGACCGAAGTGGGTGGAGTACACACTCCAGTCGATGGGGTTGGGGTTAGTGGCTGCCTGCGCCGGCGCGACTGCCGCGCCGAAGAGGCCGAGCGTGATTCCCAATGCCGTGATGCCGACACGCTTCTTTGTAGCCGAGAACATCAAACTCCCCGTGGTGATGCTGGTGCTATTGACCGCCGATCTGGTCAGTGATGCGGCGGCCGGTCGCCGGTCATCCTTCTTTCGAGATCAGGTCGGGTCAAGCATGTTGGGGCCGTGCCCGGGTGCGTGTGAGGAGTCCTTCGTGTCACCGCTTGGGGCGTCGGATGGGCTCGGGGCGTGCCTGCTGTGCAGCTGTGATGACGCTGGCAGGCGCAGTGAACCGAGGAGGCGCGCCATGGATGCTGCGGGCTTGCGCGGCACGGGCCAGTGGGCTGGGCGCCGGACGGGCGGCAAGACGTTGAATTCGCCAGGTGAGGGCCCTGGCCGGGTACTCGGCGTCGGACAGAGTGCGTCGGTCAACAGCCGAGCGCAGAATCTGCTCGGGGGTGTGTCCGGCCTCCTCTGCCTGGACGAGCATTGTGGTGAGCGCGTCGAAGGCGGCATCCTCAACGATCTTCTCGGCATAGTCGGGCACGACATCGCGGACCAAGGCGATGTGCCGATCGACGGTGAGCTGGGGAGGCCGTTGCCGGGCAAGCGCTGCCATAGGGGCGGCGGCTGCTTCGTCGTAGGCGGCCTGGATGTGGAGCTGAGTGCGCTGAGCGGCGGCTACCTGCTGGTTGTGGTGGCGGCGCTGGTGCCAGCGAGCGGCGGCGAGCGTGGCCAGAAGCGCGGCGTCGAGGAACATCGCCAACGCGGCTCCGTCCTTCGGTGACGGCGAGCGCAGGATCGCGCGGACCGCTCCCCGCAGGGCGCGAGCGTGTTGGTGCTCGGCCTGTACGCGAGAGCGGACGGCACGTTCGAACTCCGTTGTCGCCTGCCGAAGTGGAGCCTGCAGAGGTGCGGGCGCGACGAAGGGTAGGGCGTCGAGGGCTTCGCCGAGGGCGTTGATGTGTGCTTGGGCGGCCTCGTCGTCGACGTTGCCGTCGAGGTGGTGGGGGATGCGTTCGACGGCGGCTGTTGCCTGATGCCAGGGGTTGGTGCGCCGCCCGGCGAACTGTTCTCCGTTTTGCGGGGCGAGGTCGTCGAGGCGCTTTTTGATCTTTGGGAAGGACAGGTCCGGGGCGAGTTCGGAGCCGGAGAACCAGACAGGATTGCCGGCCTGGTTGGTGTCGCCGGTGACAGCGATGGTGTAGCCGCGGATGTCGCCGGACGGGAAGTGCTTGACCTCGACCTGGACGCCGTCGGTGTGGGCGAGCAGGTGCAGGAATTCCTCGGTGCTGCGGGCGGCGGCCACGAGGGTGCGCACGGTGGTGCGCAGGTGCTCGCGCGGGGTGTTGGCCCGGCCGTTGCGGTGGGCCTTCTCCTGCTCGGCGCGGGTGGGTCGCTTGGCGGCGGTGCGGTCGCCGCGCATGACCTGGAAGAGGCCGTACTCCTTCTCGATCCTGGCGAGTTCGCGGTCGGCGGTGAGGTAGTCGTTCCAGTGGCGTGCGGGGCGCAGGTCGGCGCGGACGGTGATGGCGGCGATGTGGATGTGGTCGGGCGCGTGGCGGACGGCGACCCAGCGGCAGCCGTCCGGATCTCCCTTCGGTGCGATGCCGGTGGTGGCGACGACGCGATGGGCGATGTCGGCCCACTCGTCGTCGGTGAGGTGGCGGTCGGTTGTGGCGGCGCGGATCGAGCAGTGCCACACGTAGCGTTCGGGGGCGCGGCCGTGGCGGCGGGCCTGGTTCACACGCAGGTCGAGGTCCGCCACGAGTTGCTTGCGGACGGCGTCGGGGTTCTCGGCGGTGCGGCCTGGGTCGGGGGCGAAGTTGTCCCAGGAGGCGACCAGGTGCGGGTCGGTGTGGTCGGTGGCCTTCTTGGTGTCGAAGAGGTAGCGGATGAGGCCGCCAGTGCTCTTGCCGCTGCTGATCTTCGCGATCAACGGGGCACCGCCTTGCTGGGCTTCCTGCCGTTGGTGACGGCCTGGTTGGCTCCGGCCGCGATGTCGGTGACGGCGCTGGCGGCCTTGGTGAGGGTGCGTTCGGCCTGGGCGAGCAGGGCGGTGTCGCCGGGGTGTGGCGTGCCGCCGGAGTTGAGCTTCTTGGCGATCTGGTTGGTGTTGCGGCCGATCGCCGCGACCTGTTCACGCAGGGCGGCCAGCTCGTCGATGTAGTCGTCGAGCTGGGTGCGCTGTCCTGGCAGGGCAAGGTCTCCGTGAAGATGCGCCATGACGACAGCACCGACGTAGTGGGCCCCAGCGATGTTCAGGGAGCGGGCCTTGGCGAGGATGGCCGCCTTCTCGGCGCTGCTGTAGCGGACGTCGACGCGTTCTTTGCGCTGCACGGGCTCGCGGCGTCGGCGGCGGGCGACGCGGTGCACGGCAGCTTCGTCGGCAGCGCGGGACGGCATGGATCGCGCTTCTTCGTGGTCGAGTGCCCCCTGGCGCTCGGCTGCCTCCGCCTCCCCCGGGGCGGAGGCTCCCCCGTTGGACCGGCCCTTGGACGGTCCAACGGGATACCTTGCTGCGCTGTTGGGTTGGGTGGTCGCCTCCTGCTGGGCGGTGTGCGGTTCGTGGTGATGCGGGGCGTACATGAGCTGGTTCTCCGGGAGTACGGGACCGGGGGCGAGGGGCCGCGTCAGGCGGCGTTTGCGGCGAGCTCTGGCTGGCCTGCGCTGGCATCAAGTTCTTTCTGGACGAGGCCCTTCAGCTGGTCTGCCTCGACCCGCCCGATCGTCAGGTCCTTCTCACGAAACGTGGCTTCGATGTGGCGGCGCGAGGCGCGGCCGTGGCGGCCAAGAGGCGCGGAGCGGGCGAGGGCCAACCGCTCGGCGGAGACGTCGGCGGGCAGTTGGTCGTGCGAGGCGGCGGTCGGCCTGCGCTCATTCGCCACGTTGATGGCATCCGGGGTCACATCGCCGGCAGGCGTGGGAGCCGTCTCCTCGCAGGTGACTGCGGGATGGCGTCGGATGACGATGTAGAGGTGAACAGCACCGGCCAGCGCGAGCGGAGCGATGGCGGACAGGACACCAACGGTGACGTCGTCGAGCCGAAGGCCGTCGCCATGTCGGCCCTGCTCATTGAGGCGGACGGCGTGCAGGGCGTTGGCCCAGATACTCGTCGTGGTGGCGGCACCGACCAGCGCCCACACGTACACGCGCGAGCGCAGCGGCGCGGTGCGCAGCATGAGCAGGGCTCCCACACCGATGGCGATGAACCCGTCGATCACAAGCGGGAAGGCGTACGTGAGCAGGCCGCGGATGTGGATGGCGACGGCCATCTGTCGCAGAGCGTCGTAGGAGAGGGCGAAGGCGAACGCGGCCAGCAGCGCGATGCCGGCGCGGACAGCAGACGTCCCTGGTATCGATGAGGTGCTGGTGGCGGTGGTGGCCAAGGGGAAGGGCTCCAGTGAGCTGGGCAGGGGCCACAGGCTGTGGACAGAAGGTGGCCGCTGCGAGGTGCGTGGACTCGTACCACTCGTTGCACGCCTGGTCAGAGCAGGTACGAGTGGATTGATGATGCCGAGACGACTCGTTGCGGGTCCGGCACCCGTCCCCGCGCTGACCTGCGCGGGGACGAGTGCGACGGGTCGAGTCGGGTCAGGCTGCGATGTCGGGCGCGGCCTCCGGCTCCGGGCAGTAGCGGGCCCAGGCGTCGAGGAACTGGTTGTGGGCGAAGCCCTTGGCCTGGGTGCCGTCGGGGAAACGGCGGTTGGCCGAGCCGATTCCGTAGTCCTTCAGCAGCAGTTGCAGTCCACGCGGGGTGAGGCCACCGGCGCCGTACTCGGCCCACGGCGCCTCTTTGTCCGCGTTGAGCTCGTCGAGCAGACGGCTTGTACGCAGCACGGTGGGATCGCCCTCGGCGGCGAACACCCGGCGGATGTCGACCAGGATGCGAGTCCGCAGGCCGCCTTCCTCGTCCTGCCCGGCCTCGTAGTCGGACATGGAGCGGCAGGCGGTGCGGGCGAACGTGGGCCACTCGCCACCGGCCAGGTCGGCGATCACGATCAGCGGTTCCCAGGTGTCCGCCGCGCGATCCTCGACCGGCATCACCGGCTCCGCCTCCAGCGCCTGCGGGTACAGCGGTTGGATCCAGGCGGAGAGGCGGTCACGGATGGCGTGCAGCGCCGGTGTGTCCCGTCCGGTGCGGAAGGCGGCCACCTCCTCACCGGCTGCCCGCCGCCGCATCCGGATCACCACGGACCGGTCCATGATCGTGTCGGGCAGGTCGCCGATCCCGGCCAGCGCCGCCATCGCGAACGTAGGGAATGCCTGCGGTTTGTGCTCGGGTCCGGACACCCGCAGCGTGGGACGGTTTCGCTGGTGCCCTGCGTTGAGGAGGCCGCGCAGGTCCTCGTTCTTCTCCGCCGCCTTGACGGATCCGAAGAGGGTGTCGGCCTCGTCGACCAGGAGCGTGGGCGGGTCCTCGTCGGTGATGGAGCGGAAGATCGCCGCCGGGCTGGCGTTGACCGTGATCAGGCGGTTTCGCACCGTCTCGGTGACCACGTCAAGGAGACGCGACTTGCCGCACCGTTTCGCCGGACCGACCACCGCCAGGCGCGGGGCGTGCTGCCACGCGGGCTGCAGGTGCGTGGCCGCCACCCACAACGTGACGGCGTGCAGAGCATCTTGGGATGGCAGGATCACGAACCGGGCTATCTGCGCTCGCAGTTCGTCCAGCAGCTCGGCCCCGTCCTTCGAGACGATCGTCGCGTCAGGGGAATAGGGATCTGGGGGCAGGGGTTGCACTCGGCAGCTCCTTGTCTGGCGGTGGCGGGCTCGCACGCCCTTGCCGCCGTGTCGGTTCACTTCGGGCCACAGGGGAGCCATCGGGCCTCCGGCGACGCACCGCCGGAGGCTCACCCCTTTCTCGCGGGCATACGGCCCCCGCGAGCGACCAGGAACGGTATGACCACACCCCGGCACAGTCCAGCGGGACTGTGTCAGCTCAGCGCAGAAGTCCTGCCGAAGCCCACGCCCCGTCACGCGGCCAGCCCCAGCAACTGGTGCAGCTCGGCCGTCACCACCCGGTAGGCGTTACCGAGCCTCAGGACCTTGCAGGGGTACTCGCCGCGCTTGGCCAGCTCGTACCCCTTGCTCCTCCCGAGCCCCAACGCCCGGTTGCCCGTCTCCAGGTCAACGGAGACCGGAAGGGCGAGCAGCTCGTCCCGGCTCATGCCGTCCTCACGCCCTGCGGCTTCGTTCTCGTGCACACGTACTCCATCCATGACTGAGCCCTCGGCGAACGCGACGACCGCGCCCGTCTCCAGACGTCCAAGAACCAGGATGGGCGAGCTAATGTGTTGCCATGACACAACACACTTCCGACCATGGAAGCGAGAGGGAAGAGGACGGCGACGACGTCCTCGAATGGGAGGACCACGTCATGGCCACCGTGGCCGGCGCGATCCGCAGACGGCGGAAGGAGCTGCGTTGGAGCGCCCAGGACCTGGCCGACAAGTGCGAGGAGGTCGGCTACCCGATCCCCCGCAACGTGATCGCCAACATGGAGTCCGGCCGTCGCGCCACCCTGCCCCTGGTCGAGGTCATGGTGCTCGCCAGAGCCCTGCGCGTGACTCCCATCAGCCTGATCTACCCCGTCGGCTACGTCCCCGAGGTCCGCGCCCTCCCTTACGAGGATCCGCGCCCGACCTGGGATGTCTTGCAGTGGTTCACAGGCCAGGACCCGGACTTCGGCTCCGAGGACTCGATGCTGGACCACTTCCTCGCTCACGACCTCGAACTCCGCTCCGCCCTGGCCGCCGTGGAGAGCGAGGACTACGAGCGCTGGAAGGTCAGGACTGCCGCCAACCACATCCAGCGGGAAGCCGCTGAGCGCGCCTTCGCCCGCTATGCCGACCAGGCCGCCAAGGCCAAGTCCGCTCTGGCCGAGTACCGCGACCTGATCCGCGCCGAAGGCGGCACCCCGCCCGACCTTCCATCGCAGCTCGACGACATCGATCCCCACACCTTGGAGGAGAACGGCCTTTGAAGGGCTCCACCCACCGCCGCTGCTACTGCCGCGATCCCGAGACCGGCAAGCCGCTCGGCAGCAAGTGCCCCAAGCTCGCAGGCCGAAAGCACGGCTCGTACTCGATCCGCCAGGAGCTTCCGCCCCGCGAGGACGGCACCCGCCGCTCGTTCAATCGCGGGGGCTACGAGACCCTCAAGGCCGCCCAGAACGATCTCGACCACGTCCGCTCCCTCATCGCGCTCGCCGACAGCGACGACCCTGACAGCGTCGAGAGGATCACAGCCCTCCTGGTTGAACTCACCACAGACAAGGCTCCGCTGCCCGAGATCGAGGAGACCCGGCGCCGCCTGAAGGCCGGCATCGACCTACGCGGCAGCATGACCGTCGGCGAGTGGCTGGACCTGTGGTTCGCGTCGAAGAAGAGTCGCCGGACGACGCTCAACAGCTACGCCTCCCACATACGCGTCCACCTGAAGCCCCGCATCGGGCACATACGCCTCGACCGCCTCAACGTCGGCCACCTGGTGGAAATGTTCGACGCCATCGCAGACGAAAACGAGGTAATCACCGCTGAGAACGCGGCCCGCCACGAACAAGTCGCCCGCACCAAGCCGCCCAAGCCCGGCCGCCCTGCAGCCGCCGAACGCGCTCGTCTCTCTGCCGAGCGGGCCAAGCTCGCCGACATGAAGCCGTTCCGGAGGCTGAGCGGCCCCTCCACCTGGCAGGGCATCCGCCGCACTCTCCGCGCGGCCCTCAACTCGGCAATCTCGCAGCAGCTCATCACGTTCAACCCGGCGTCCCACGTCGAGATGGCCTCAGGCCGGCGCCCCAAGCCCCTGCTCTGGACCGACGAACGGGTCCGCCGCTGGCGTGCGACCGGCGAGATCCCCGGCCCGGTCATGGTGTGGACGCCCGCCCAGTTCGGCGCGTTCCTCGACGCGGCCGAGGGGGATCGCCTGTACGCGGCCTTCCACCTCATGGGCACTCGCGGCCTCCGCCGAGGCGAGACGGTCGGCCAGGACTGGCACAACGTCGACCTCGTCGGCGGGCAGATCACGCCTTCCAAAGAGATCGTGGTCGACGGCTGGGACACGTACGAGTCGGATCCCAAGACGGACGGCAGCGCCGACACCATCGCGTTGGCCAGCATGAACGTCCTCGTCCTGCGCGAGCACAAGGCGCGTCAGGACAAGGAGCGCGCGAAGTGGGGCCCTGCTTGGCAGAACACCGGCAAGGTCTTCACCCAGGAAGACGGCTCCTGGCTCCACCCCGAGACGCTCTCCGCGACCTTCCGTCGCATCCTCGCCACCACCGACCTGCCACCCATCACCCTCCGGGACCTGCGGCACGTGGCCGCGACGCTCACGCACGGCGGAGGCGGCGACATCCACACGGTGAAGGCGACCCTGCGGCACTCCACCATCGCGCTGACCTCGGACACGTACACGAGCCTGCTGCCGGAACTCGACCGGGAGATCGCGGAGAAGGCGGCGGGCTTGATCCCCCGCGCCTGCGTGCCGAAGCCTGCTACTCCAGAGTCGCCCGCCCAGCAATCGTCCACCTCGTCGGCTCACGCATCGCTCGCGCAGTGGCTCGCGAACGAAGAAGCGCCCGAGCCGACCTAAGCCGACCCGGGCACTGGCTAGCAGGTCGGCATAGGTTTCCGGCCCACTACTCTTTGTCTGCTGGTCAGACCGCTCGCCGCGCGGTACATCCAAAACATGACCCCGCACCACGAGTATCCCGCATGGGCGCCGCGCGGTGCAGTCGTTGTGTAGGCGACGACACGCCGTGGCCATGACCTTCCTCCAATGGACTGCACATGTACGCGTTTGAGACCTGACTGACGGGCGCCCACGTTCCCAGCCAAATCGACTGCCGTAAAAAGTTGGGAACCCACTAGGGAATCATCCATTCCGCCTTCCCGGCTCACGCAACCTACATAATTACCCCATTTGTCCAACATATCCGGAGGGGCCGATTCCTTGATGTTTGGAAAGCGAATTCTATGGGGAGCGCTCGCTCAAGTTTGCGAAAACATGCCATCTTCAACTTTCCCGGCGGCGCGTATCGGAACGCGCCGCTCTCGCATTAAGAGGAGAAGAAATTCGGCATGCATAGATCCATTGTTGGTGCTGTGGTCGCTGGCGCACTCCTGGCCGGCGGAGCCGTCACGGCGTCGTACGCAGCCGACTCGACGTCGGCTGCGTCGGTACCGGCGTCAGCCCCCGTGAAGGTGGCCGACGCCAAGGCCGACGGAAAGACCCTTTTCAACGGCCTGTACTTCGGTCAGGGCGACGTCGGGGCGAAGCTCCTCAAGAGCGACGCCTACATCGGTGACGAGTCGGGCCAGCTCCAGGAGAACGGCACGGACGAGGCTCACAAGGCGATCGCGGATCTCACCGCCGCGATAGACAAGTCATCGCCTAAATTCTTCAGTGATTTCTCCGCTGACATTCGCAGCGGAAACCCTTTCCGCGTCAAGGCGGCTGTCGAGAACGGCGCCGCCGAGGTGGCCAAGGTGGCCAAAGTGGAATCCCAGGACGATGCCAACAGCCCCACCTGCCTGGTCACCGTGAACGTCGGTGCATTCGTCAACGTGGTGGCCGGCATCAACGCTGCCACCCAGGCGAACGTGGTACTGGAGCTGAACTTCTGGTGGGGCTCTTCGGCCGCATCGCCCGCCCCGGAACGCAGTGACCAGCAGATCGCCCGGTTCACCGAGCAACTGCGCGTCATCTGACGCACTGACCACCTTGCGGCAGGCAGCTGCCCGGCTGCCTGCCGCATCCCCGGCAGCAGGGCAAGCGGGAAGGACGCACAAGGGCATGGCAAGGCTCAAGGACTGGCAGGACCGACTACCGCTGGCTGTGGGGGAAGCACTCTCCTTCGTTCGCTTCACCCGTCGTTGGGTGGTGCTAGCTGCCGTGGCCTGGCTGGTGCCAGTGCTGTACGTGGCCCAGATCCACCTGCCGGGCAACGCCCTCACCTTTCCCGGGCAGACGGCGATGGCGCCCACCGTCAACCGGCTGGCTCCGCAGGGATGGAGCTTCTTCACCAAGTCGCCACGCGAGAGCGAACTACAGCCCTTCGTCCTGCGCGACGGCGCCTGGCAGGACCGGCTGCTCGCCCCGCATGGCGCCCCGCACAACGCATTCGGGGTGAATCGCCGCTCGCGCTCGCAAGGCATCGAGATGGCGCTGCTGCTCTCCAAGGCCCGCAGTCTGCGTTGGACGGCCTGCGACCGGGATTTGGAAGCGTGTCTGGCGCGTGCGACGCGGCACGGACATGTCACCAATCGCACTCCTGAACCGACGTTGTGCGGCACGGTCGCTCTGGTCGAGCAGAAGCCGGTGCCGTTCGCGTGGCGCCACCTCCTTCCGGGCACACACACCCCCGACCGTCTCACCGTCCTGGACGTGACATGCTGAACACGTCGGTACGTATCCCCGCGCCCTGGACCAATGTCTACGGTCTGGCCCGTACCCTTCTCGCCCTCGGCACACTGCTGACTCTGGCTTTCAGCGACTCCGCGACACTCTTCCGCCCAGTCGCCTTCCAGGGCGACCACCCGTCCTGTCGCGGCGTGGAGGCCGGCGGCGCCTTCTGTCTGGCCGGCCACGATCAACTGGACTGGATGCGATGGGCCTGTGTGCTGGTCCTGCTCGTGGTGGCCAGCGGCTGGCAGCCCCGGCTGACGGCACTGCCACATGCCTACGTCAGCTTCAGTGTGTTTACCGGCATCGCCATCGGTGACGGCGGCGACCAGATGACCGCTGTGCTCACCCTGCTCCTGCTGGTGCCCGCGCTCGGCGACCGCCGTCGCTGGCACTGGGCAGGCGCCGACCCAGAACGCCCGCAGGCACGTTGGGTACTCCTTGCCGGGACCACGGCCCTTGTCGTGCTGCGCCTCCAGATGTCAGTGGTGTACTTCCAGGCGTGCATCTCCAAGCTGTCGCATCCGGAATGGGCCGACGGCACCGGCATGTGGTACTGGGGCAACAGTCTGGCATTCGGCGCGTCCGGATGGCTGCACATGCTGGCCGGTCCGGTGCTTGCCAACCCTGTCGGGGTCGCCGTAATGACCTGGGTGCCGCTGTTCATCGAGATCTCCCTGGCAGCCACGCTGCTGCTCTCCCAGCGCAAGCGGTACGTGGTACTCGTCGCCGGCTTCGGCTTCCACCTGTGCATCGCCCTGATGATGGGCCTGTGGAGCTTCGCGCTGGCCATGTGGGCGGGACTGCTGCTGTTGTGCCTGCCGCTGGGCGGGGAATTGCAGCTCCGGCGGCCACGTACGGATGAGGATCCGGGTCAAGAGCCTCCGGTCCAGGCCGAGCGCAGCAACTCGATGGTCCCGGACTCGGAGAAGCCTGCCTCGCGGGCCTCGGTCACCAGCTGAGCCGCAGCCATCTGCAGCCTCGCCCGCGCCGGGGCGGCGACCACCACAGCACCGCGTCCTCGGCGCAGATCGATCAGCCCCTCACTGCGCAGCTGTTGGTAGCCGCGCAGCACAGTGTGCACGTTGACCCCGAGCAGTTGCGCCACGTCCCGGGCGGCGGGCAGTCGTTCGCCGGTGGCGATGGCGCCGTCCGCCAGCGCGCGCCGTACCGACGCGGCGATCTGTTCTCCCAAGGGGGCCGAGGAGCCCGGGTCGATCCTGATGAGCATCTCAGCCGCTCCGCCGGTCCTCTGCCACCGTCAGCAGGTCGCCCAGCAGCCCTGCGGCCGTGGCCGCGTCGTCCACGACCACGACGAACTGCTTTCCGTCGTCGAGGTCCAGCCACACTGCTTCACCTGCGTGCAGGGCCAGGCCACGCCGGCCCTGAGTGATCCGATAGCCCCAGCCGCCGAGGTCGGGCAATGGCCTGGCCTGTGCCACCCATGCCCGCTCGATGCGCTGTAGCGGTACCTGGATCCGCGGGACCCGCAACAGCGGCAACCGCACGGTCAAACCCTCACCGTCGACCGTCACCCTGGCGGCGGCCAAGGCAGCGAGCAACAGACCGACCGGCCACAGCCAGTAACCCGGGTTCCATCCCAGTACCCCGGCAGCGACGGCCGCCACTGCCGCGAGCAGCCCCGCGCCGACCAGCCATCGCGGCCCGATGCTGCGTACCCACACCGCGCGCTCCCCCTGCCGCAGCCCGATGCTGCGGGACTCCTTCGGATGCCCTGCCTCCTCCGGCCGCTCATCCGATGTCAGTACCCACACCACCGCGGCGATCACCACGACCGCACCGACGGCAACCGCCAGATGCCACATGGGCATCCGCACATGGATCGCGCTGTCTGCACCGGCGTTCACCAGCACGGCCACACTCAGCAGATAGCCCAGACCTACTGCGCTGGCCGCCGATGTCATGTAGAGCGCCCGCAACGAACGCGACCCACGTACCGCGCTACTCGACAACCCGGCCCCCAGGCACAGCAGGACCAGTTCGGACATCAGAAGCACCGCCACAGGCGACCCCGACCCGTTAGAGTCCCCGCCCGCCCCGAAATGCATGGCCATCGGGTCGGGGAGACTCGACCACGACAGGGCGAACACCACCCCCACCGCCACCGCAGCCACCACACACGGCACTCCGACGAGCACTCGCGGAAGCAGCGCACCGCGCCGGCCCGACGCACCTACCCCGGACGTCCTTGACGTCCCGTCCCGCTGGCCCATGCAACCCCCTAATTGTTCGCATAAAACTAGAACAAGTCTGAGGCTAGCGCGCACGATGGCACTTGACCAGTGGATGGCAACGAGGAACGCCGACAACGGCTCCGCCGGAAGCCCGGCAAGTCCTCTGCTCAGGCACAACAATGTCCCCGTACGTACTCTGAGGCGGTTTACGCACACCGGGCGTTCAGGCGCTGCGGCGCTACCGGCGGGCCGCGGTCTTCTGGGACGCGGCCTTCGTGGTGCCGCCGGCAGGCGTCTTCTCCGTGTTGGTCTTGGCCGTGGTCTTCTTCGCGGGGGTGCGCTTCTTTGGCTTCAGCGAGTCCAGGATGTCGGCCCAGACGCCTAGACGTCTCCTTTCCCGCCATGGAACGGGGCCCGGCAAGCAGCACGCGTGCCGGGCCCCGTTTCCACGTTCACGGCAGCACAACGACCCGTCGCAGCCGGAGGGGGATGGGGCTACGGCGTTCTGGCCACGGCCGACCTCCCGACGGAGGCTGTGGGCCCAGCTCACGCAATGGTCACCCGGGGCATGGTCTACGGCCTCTGGGCCGAAGCCGTCCGCAGCCTGGGAAACGGCAACCTCATCCCTGTCGTCGACCGCGTGTACCGGCGGCAATCGCTCCAGCCTCTTGTCGAGGCGGCCCGCAAGATCACCGAGACGCCGTCCGTCCAGCCCGGTCACTTCCCGTGGTGCAGGCCCGACGGTTGCGTCGTAAGCCAGTACGACGACGGGGATACGTACACCGAGCACATCGGTCCCAGCATCACCATGCCCATCCCCAAGGGCATGGACGTCCATGATGACGAGCTGCTGCACGCTGTTCTCGTCGCAAACGAGAGCTACCTCAGTGGCCCCGAAGTCTCCTTCAACTCGGGCGGCAACGGCGTCCTCCTCGCCGCCGATCAGCTCGATGCCGTGATCGACGACCTCGCCGGCTTCCTCGACGGCCTTCGCTCTCTGCGTGGGCAGATGACCCTCGGGGCTTCCATTCGATCCGCCGCGCAACCGGCTCCTGCCGCCCCATCCGCTCACGCATCGCTCACGCAAGCCCCCGAAAACAAAGCAGCGCCCAAGTCAACCAATGCCGACTCAGACGCTGCGTAGCAGGTCAGAGGGGGTATCCCCCACCTACTTCCCGTAGACCCTGTGGGACTCGAACCCACAACCAATGGATTAAAAGTCCACTGCTCTGCCAATTGAGCTAAGGGTCCACCGCGCCGACCTGAGCCGACGCACCCCCGAGCATAGCCCGCCGAGACCGGGAGGCCGATCGGGTATCGGCATCCCGGGTCCCGCGCGCCGGACGGAACGTCAGCGCAGGAACCAGTGGCGGGCCGACACCGCCCACCACGTGCCCGCGAAACCGAGCACCACGAGGACCGCGACCGGGGCGTAGTTGAAGGTCTCCCAGGTGACCGGGGAGACCTGCGGCAGCATGAAGAGGATCGTGATGACGACGACCCAGGCCACCGCCACCACCCCGATCACCGTCGACCAGCGGCCCAGGTGCCACGGCCCCCGCTCGAACGCGTCGCCCTTGCGCAGCCGCAGGAACGTGGGAACGACGTACGCGATGTAGAGCCCGATGACGGCGATCGAGGTCACGGCCGCGTACGCCGTGACGTTGATCAGGTACGGCAGACCGAGGACCAGCGCGCCCGCCGCCGCCAGCCACACCGCCGCGACCGGCGTGCGCGTGCGCGGGCTCACCGTGTGCCACACACGGGAGAACGGCAGCGCCCCGTCGCGCGAGAAGGCGTAGATCATTCGGGAGTTGGCGGTCACGGACGCCATGCCGCAGAACAGCTGCGCGCCGATGACGACCAGGAGCAGCAGCTTGCCCGCCGTCGCGCCCAGCGCGTCGAGCAGGATCTGCGCCGGTGGCGCGCCCGTCGGCGAGTTCAGCGCGCCCTCGTACGACTGGATCGCGAAGGTGAAGCCGAGCAGGAGCACGAAGCCGGCGATCCACGAGGTCCAGATCGAGCGGACGATCCCCTTCGGGCCCGCCGTGGACGCGTCGTGCGTCTCCTCCGTCATGTGCGCCGAGGCGTCGTACCCGGTGAAGGTGTACTGCGCCATCAGCAGCCCGATGAGGACGACGTACGCGCTGCTGCCCCAGCCGGTGTTGTTCACGAACTCGCCGAAGACGAAGGACGCCGACTGGTGGTGGTCCGGCACGAAGGCCAGCGCGCCGACGATCACCGCGACACCCAGCACGTGCCACCACACGCTGACGCTGTTGAGGAAGGCGACGATCCGTACGCCGAAGGTGTTCAACAGGCCGTGCAGCAGCAGGATCCCGGCGAACAGGAGGATCGTGCGGCCCGGTGTCACCTCGAAGTCGAACTGGAGGTTCAGGTACGCCCCGAGGAAGGACGCCGCGCCGAAGTCGATGCCGGCGGTCACGGCCACCTGTCCCAAGACGTTGAACCAGCCCGTGAACCAGGCCCACGCCGCCGCACTGCGCTCCGGGGCGAGCCGGTACGCCCAGAAGTACAGCCCCGCCGACGTCGGATACGCCGAGCAGATCTCGGCCATCGCCAGGCCCACGAAGAGCGTCATCAGGCCGACGCCGACCCAGCCCCAGGTGATGAGCACGGGCCCGCCCGTGTTCATGCCGAACAGATAGAGCGTCAGACAGCCCGAGAGGACCGAGATGATCGTGAAGGAGACGGCGTAGTTGGAGAACGCCGACATGCGGCGGGCGAGGACCTGCGTGTAGCCGAGCTGGGCGAGGCGCTCCTCGTCGGAGCCCGCGGCCACGGCCGACTGCTGCGCGTCAGTGGCTCTGCTGGCATCACTTGTCATGCCAGCAGCGATTCCCTCGCCGGGGGCGCCGCATGCGGCCGATCAAGGCCCAACTCCCCTGCCCGGTACGGAAAAAGGCCGCGGCCCCGCCCCCGTGAGGGAGTAGGGCCGCGGCTCTGTCGCTTCAGGAACGGTCAGCCGTTGCGCTTCCAGCGCGGCTTGTCGTCGCGGCGGCCGAAGGAGGAGCCGGAGCCGGCACCACGGTGGTCGTCACGACGGCCGTAGGGACGGTGGCCGCCGGAGGGGCGGTCGCCCTGGCGGTCGCGGTTGAACGGACGGTCGCTGCCCCGGTGGCCCGACGGACGGTCGTCGCGGCGGAAGCCGCCACGGTCGTTGTCCCGGCGCTCGAAGGAACGGCCACCACGGTCGTCGCGGTTGAAGCCGCCGCGGTCGTTGTCCCGGCGGAAGCCGCCACGGTCGTTGTCACGACGCTCGAAGGAACGGCCACCACGGTCGTTGTCACGACGGTCGTCCCGGCGGAAGCCGCCCTTGTCACCGTCGCGGCGGTCGTCGCGGCGGAAGCCACCACGGTCGTCACGACGCTCGAAGGAACGGCCGCCACGGTCGCCGCCGCGGTCGTCGCGACGCTCGAAGGAGCGCCCGCCACGGTCGTTGTCCCGGCGGAAGCCGCCCTTGTCGCCGTCGCGACGGTCGTCGCGGCGGAAGCCACCCTTGTCGTTGTCGCGGCGGAAGCCGCCACGGTCGCCGCCCCGGTCGTCACGACGGTTGTCGCGGCGCTCGAAGTTGCCCCGCTCGTCGCGGCGCGGACGCGAGTCGTAGGAGGAACGCTCGGCGCGCTCCTGGCGCTCCGCCTCCTCGGCGGCAGCGGCGGCCTGGGCGGCCTGCTCGGCGGCGGCCTCCTGCGCGGCGGTGACGGCGGCGGCGACACCCTCCTCGTCCTCGCCGCGGTCACGGGCGGCGCGGGCGGTGAGGCGGTCGGCCTGCTCGCGCAGCTCGGCGGCGCGCCGGGTGGCGCGCTCCAGCTGCTTGGTGAGGTCGGTGACCTCGCGCTCGGCCTGCTGCGCGGCGTTGCCCGCGGACTCGGCCTCGACCTCGGTCATGGACCGGGCGCCGGTGATGTCGGCGACCTCCGGGTCGAAGGCGGCGCCGCCCTGGATGATGTGCCGACCGGCGTCGACGCCCGCGTCCTCCATGAGGCGGAAGATCTGGCGGCGCTGGTGCGGCAGCGACAGGGAGACGACCGTGCCGGTGCGGCCGGCACGGGCGGTGCGGCCCGCGCGGTGCAGGTAGTCCTTGTGGTCGCCGGCCGGGTCCACGTTCAGGACCAGGTCGATGTCGTCGACGTGGATGCCGCGGGCGGCGACGTCGGTGGCGACCAGGGAGTTGACGTAGCCCTTCTTGAAGTCCTCGAGGACGCGGGTGCGCGCGCCCTGCGTCATGCCGCCGTGCAGCGCGTCGGCCTGCACGCCGGCGTCGCGGAGCTGCTCGGCGATGCGGTCGGCGCCCAGCTGGGTGCGGACGAAGATGATCGTGCGGCCCTTGCGGGAGGCGATGGCGGCGGTGACCGGCGCCTTGTCCTTGGGCTTCACGATGAGGATGTGGTGCGACATCGTCGTGACGTTGCCCTGGGCGCTGTCGACCTCGTGGCTGACCGGGTCGTTCAGGTAGCGGGTGACGAGCGTCTTGATCTCGTTCTCCATGGTGGCGGAGAAGAGCATGCGCTGGCCGCCGCCCGGAACCTGGTCGAGGATCTCGGTGACCTCGGGCAGGAAGCCCAGGTCGGACATCTGGTCAGCCTCGTCGAGGACGGCGACCTCGATGTTGCTCAGGTCGCAGGCGCCGCGGTTGATGAGGTCGCGCAGGCGGCCCGGGGTGGCGACGAGGATGTCGACGCCGCGCTCCAGGGCGTAGATCTGGTTGCCCATCGACGTACCGCCGCAGACGACCTTCATCTTGAGGCCGACCTGGTCGCCGTAGGGCTGGAGGGCGTCCGCGACCTGCATCGCGAGCTCGCGGGTCGGGGTGAGGATGACGGCGCGCGGCTTGTGCTTCTCGCTGCGGGCGCCGGCCAGGCGGGCCATCGTCGGCAGACCGAAGGAGAGGGTCTTGCCGGAGCCGGTGCGGCCACGGCCGAGGATGTCCTTGCCGGCCAGGGCGTCCGGGATGGTCGCGGCCTGGATCGGGAACGGGGTGGTCACACCGTTCTGCGCGAGCTTGCGCACGACCGGCTCGGGGAGACCGAGGTCGGCGAACGTGATGGTGGGCTCGTCGTTCTCGATGATGTCGACCGTGTCGGTGTCGATGTCGTTCTCGACGGCCTGGTCGGCGATGTTCTCAGTGGAAATGGACATGCGAAATGCGAAACCTTCCGGAGTCTCGGCACGCGCCCGCAACTCCGTGTATTCGCAATTCAGCAAATCGACCGCCTCAATGCGGTCCAGCCACGGCAAGGGAGAGTACGCGCCACGCGGCGCTCTCTTGACGGCGCCGGGCAAATGGGATCAAACGATCTACCACCATACGCACCCCAGACCCCCCGAGGCAAACCGGATCCTTGAGACCCCGCTCACACGACGACCTGGCGCTACGTGACGGCCTGACCCTGGGCGGGGTCGCCGGCCCTAGGCGGGGTCCCCGGCCTGCGGCCTCGGTTCGCTGGCCCGCTCCGACGCGGTCTCCTCGTGCGCCGAGGACGAGGGCTCGGCGGTCGGCGGCGACGAGGAGGGCGCGGGGGACGACTTCGTGGGCGTGGGCGTGGGCGTCGCGCCGGGTGGGCTCGGCCGCTGCGAGGGCCGCTGCGGCACGCTGCGGGACGGCGAGGCGGGCTTCGAGGCGGGGGTGGACGCCGTCGTCCGCGTGGGGGAGGCGGACGACGGCGTGGCCGGGACCTCGCGCGAGGCGGGCCGCCGGGAGGGCATCGCGGAGGCCTTCCCGACGCGCGCGCCCACGTCCGCGCCGCCGTCCGGGACCTCGTTGGCGCCGTCGGGCGCGGCGCCCGAGCCGCGCTGCGGCGGGGAGTGGGTGGCCGCGCCCGTGCCGTCGGCGCCCACGCTCATGCAGCCGGCGGCCGCGGCGACGGCCACCGTGGTCGCGGCCAGCCGGCCCAGACGAAGCGCGCTGAGCGACAGGGCGCGTTGCGATACGGACAGCTGGCGCACGGGCGAGCACCTCCGGTGCACGGGACGGGGTACGGAGTGACCATGGGGGGTACCGTCCCCAACTCCTGTCGCCCGTACGAGGACACGCGCCGCGCGAGCACCGCACAAAGCCCCCACAATCAGTGCGGGGGCCTCACCCGTGCGTCACTCGTGTCTCACCCGTATCCCAGCGCGTGCAGCCGCGCGTCGTCGATCCCGAAGTGGTGTGCGATCTCGTGCACCACGGTCACCTCGGTCTCCGCGATCACGTCCTCCCTGGACTCGCACATCCGCAGCGTCGGCCCCCGGTAGATGGTGATCCGGTCCGGCAGCACGCCCGCGTACCACTCGCCCCGTTCGGTCAGCGGCGTCCCTTCGTAGAGCCCGAGCAGGTCGGGGTCCTCGGCCGGCGGTTCGTCCTCCACGAACACCGCCACGTTGTCCATGAGTCGGGTCAGCTCGGGCGGGATCCGGTCGAGCGCCTCGGCGACCAGTTCCTCGAACGTCTCGCGCGTCATCTCCAGCACACGGCCATTGTCCGGTACAACCCGCATATCCACCCGTGCACTTGGGCATACGGGAGCAATGGCCCGCTCGCCCACCGCCGCCATACGTGGAATCCGCCGCCGCACACGGGGCGTACGAGGAGCGCCCTCGGCCCTGCTGCGCCACTACCGGGACCGGCATCCCCGTCCGGTCGTCGAGCTCGTCCACCCGCCGCACCCCTATGTACGCGCCCTGGGGCTGGTCGCCGTCGTGCTGCTCGGCGCCTGGCTGGGGCTGCTGATCGTCGGCAGCGTGCGGACGCCGGTGGGGCCGATGGACACGAAGATGACGCTGCGCCCGTCGTTCTCGGGCGGTACGAAGATCAACGTGTCGCCGCTCGGCGCCCTGGAGCTGCACTCCCACACGGCGCCGATCCGTCTCGACGTCGACGTGGACCGCATCGACCCGGCCCGCGCCCAGACCCTCGTCGACCACCCCGAGCGGTTCTCCGGGCTCCAGGACGAGGTCGCGCGCGATGTCGAGCACGGCACGGTCGACCTGGCGCTGCGCTCGTGCGTGGCGGTGGTCGCGGGCGCCACGACGCTCGGCCTCGCGGTCTACCGCCGCCCGCGCCGCGCCCTGGCCGCCGGCGGTCTGGCGCTCACCCTGCTCGCGGCCTCCGGCGGTGCGGCGTACGCGACGTGGAACCCGGAGTCCGTCCTGGAGCCGAAGTTCTCGGGGCTGCTCTCCTCGGCGCCGTCCGTGGTCGGCAGCGCCCGCTCGATCGTGACCGAATTCGACGTCTACCAAAAGGAGTTGGCGCTCCTGGTCACGAACGTCACCAAGCTCTACGACGCGACGTCCACGCTCCCCACGTACCAGCCGGACCCCTCGACGATCCGGGTCCTGCACGTGTCGGACATCCACCTCAACCCGGCGTCGTGGAAGATCATCGCCTCGCTGGTGGAGCAGTACCGGATCTCCGCGATCGTCGACACCGGCGACACGATGGACCACGGCTCGAAGGCGGAGAACGCGTTCCTCGACCCGATCAAGGACCTGAAGGTTCCCTACGTCTGGATCCGCGGCAACCACGACTCGAAGAACGCGACGCAGAAGTACCTCTCCGACCGGGGGCGGTTCAAGAACGTCCGCGTCCTCGACGACGGGAAGGCCGCCACGGTCGCGGGCCTGCGCTTCGCCGGCATGGGCGACCCGCAGTACACCCCGGACCGCGCGGTGAAGGCGCAGGGCGATCCGGCCGAGCGGCTCGCGGGCGTCCGGCTGGCGTCGGCGCTGCGCGACCAGAAGGCGGCGGGCACCCCGGTCGACATCGCGCTCGCCCATGAGCCGGCCGCGGCCCGCGAGGTGGACGGCGAGGTGCCGCTGGTCCTGGCGGGCCACATCCACCACCAGGAGATGGAGGTGCTCCCGCTCGGCACCCGGCTGCGCGTCGAGGGCTCGACGGGCGGCAGCGGCCTGCGCGCGGTCGACGACGGCAAGCCCGATCCGGTCGAGGCCTCGGTCCTCTACCTGGACCGGACCAGCAAGCGCCTGCAGGCCTGGGACGAGATCCGGCTGGGCGGCCTCGGCCTGACGAAGGCGGAGGTCAGCCGCCATCTGCCGCAGGAGAACCAGCCCGGCGCGACCCCCTCGCCGAGCCCTGCGGAGAGCTCCCCGTAAACCGTTTTGGCGATAGCTCCCTGCATCCCATATGCTTCTCACGTCCCCGACGCGCTGCGAAGCGCGCAGGCGGGCCGATAGCCCTCATCGTCTAGCGGCCTAGGACGCCGCCCTTTCAAGGCGGTAGCACGGGTTCGAATCCCGTTGGGGGCACGCACAACCGTGTGAGACACTTGCTCGCGCTTGTCTCGCACAACAGCTTGGTCCTGTGGAGCAGTTTGGAGTGCTCGCCACCCTGTCAAGGTGGAGGCCGCGGGTTCAAATCCCGTCAGGACCGCTGAAGTTCCTCGTGAACTTCGTGGCTGGGTAGCTCAGTTGGTACGAGCGATCGCCTGAAAAGCGATAGGTCGCCGGTTCGATCCCGGCCCCAGCCACCGCAGCCCATCAGGGCTTACGCCCCTTCCGGGATTCCCGGAAGGGGCGTTTTCGTGTGCCCGCGTCGCTGTACCCGTGTCGCTGTGCGGGGAGCGCGGGAGGAGGATGGAAGTGGCAGAAGGAGGTGCGACGACATGTCCCAGTTCATGGACGTCCACCACGTCCGGGACGGTCTACTGCCTGTCCGACGCTCCCTCGGCGGAAGCGGTCCAGCGTATCCACGAGCGCGCGGGCCACAGGGCCGACGAGATCCATCCGGTCCCCTTGACCGCGTGATCCCGCTGGACCGGGGTCAGACCGGTGCCGCGTGCAGCGGTCCTGTCCCCCGGCCGCCCGGGTGGCGGTGGCGCCAGAACCAGAAGAGGGCGCAGGAGACCAGGGACCAGCCGGCCAGCACCAGGAACGGGAAGGCGTGCTGGTTGCCCTGGAAGTAGACCGCCGTGTGCTGTGCGTTGTACGAGGCGCCCGGTGGCAGCCACTGACCGAGGCGGCCGATGAACGTGGGCAGCAGCGGAGGCGCCACCGCGCCGCCGGACGCCGGATTGCCGAGCAGGACCAGCAGGCCCCAGGTCGGGATCATCGCCCAGCGGTGGAAGAACGTGTTGAACATCGTGAAGACCATGCCGCAGGTGAACATCGTCAGCGCGAGGATCAGCCAGGACTCGACGAAGGGCAGGTCCACCGCGCCGAGCCCCCAGTCCGCGACCGCCGCCACGGCGAAGCCGCCGAGCAGCGCGTAGGCGATGGTGAAGGCGATCCGTTCGGCCGGGTTGAGGCCGCGCGCGTGCACGCTGAGTTGGATCGCGCCGACGAAGCCGATGATCACCGCGGCCAGCGTGATGTAGAAGATCGTGAGGCCGCGCGGGTCGCCGCCCTGGAGCGGGTTCACGTCCTTCACCGTCACCGGGATACCGGTCGCCTTGCTGACCGGGGGCGCCGCCTCGGCGAAGACCTGGGCGACGGTGACGCCGGAGGCACCGGAGACGTCGAGGCGGACGCGGGCGCCGTTGTCGCGGACGTCGAACACCGCGTAGATCTTCTGGGCGTCGAGCGCGTCACGGGCCGCCCGCGGCGAGTCGTAGACCTTGAGGTCGAGCTGGGCGTCGAGGGCCTTCTCCATCGCGCCGACGAAGGCGCTGCGCCGCGCGGCGTCGTGCTCGCCGGTGACGCCCGTGGGGATGTGGTGCGGCGTCGGGTTCGCCATGGAATACGTGTACGAGCCGGCGAAGAGCGCGGCCGCCGCGGCCAGGATGAGGACGAGCACGGTCGCCGGGAAGAAGGGCGACTGCTTGAAGCCGGTCCAGCGCTCCGGCCCGCTCAGCGGTCGCCCATGCGCGCCGTGCGGAGGGTGCTCCTTCTCGGGTTCGGGCCCATCGGACAAGTGCGACATAACCGCACGTTAAGCCACGCGTCGTCGCTCTACACCCGGACCGCATCCGAACCGCATCCGGACGCGGAGCCCGGCCGCCCCGAGGCACCGGCCGCAAAACCGGTCGCCACGCATTTCCCCGAGGTGAGATCCTTGAGGGCGTATGTCTACCCAGCCTGCCCCCGCCGCCGATCAGTTCGCCGCCGTAGCGCGGCGGATCTCCGAGCTGTCCCTGCGCGATGCGCACCGCCTCGGGCGCAGGCTCGAAGGCGCCCGCAAGATCCGCAAGCCGGAGGCCCGCGCCTCCGTCGTCGCGGAGATCGCAGCGGAGGCCGAGAAGGCCGCCGTCCGCACGGACACCCGCCGAGCGCGCCGCGAGGCCCTCGACGTCACGTATCCCGAGCAGCTCCCGGTCAGCCAGAAGAAGGACGAGATCGCGGACGCGATCCGCGACCACCAGGTCGTGATCGTCGCCGGTGAGACCGGTTCGGGAAAGACCACGCAGATCCCGAAGATCTGTCTGGAGCTCGGCCGTGGTGTGCGCGGCATGATCGGGCACACGCAGCCGCGCCGTATCGCCGCCCGCACGGTCGCGGAGCGCGTCGCCGAAGAGCTGCACACGCCGCTGGGCGAGGCGGTCGGCTGGAAGGTCCGCTTCACCGACCAGGTGAACCAGGACGCGACGTTCGTGAAGCTGATGACGGACGGCATCCTGCTCGCGGAGATCCAGACGGACCGCGAGCTGCGCGCGTACGACACGATCATCATCGACGAGGCCCACGAGCGGTCCCTGAACATCGACTTCCTGCTCGGGTATCTGGCGCAGCTGCTGCCGAAGCGCCCGGACCTCAAGGTCGTCATCACCTCCGCGACCATCGACCCCGAGCGCTTCTCGCGGCACTTCGGGGACGCCCCGATCGTCGAGGTCAGCGGCCGTACGTATCCGGTGGAGGTGCGCTACCGCCCGCTCCTGGAGGAGGACTCGGACGACTCGGACCGCGACCAGATCACCGCAATCACGGACGCGTGCGAGGAGCTGATGCGCGAGGGCGACGGCGACATCCTCGTCTTCCTCTCCGGAGAGCGCGAGATCCGCGACACCGCGGACGCACTGGAGAAGAAGAGATACAAGTTCACCGAGGTGCTGCCGCTCTACGCCCGCCTGAGCCACGCCGAGCAGCACCGCGTCTTCCAGCGCCACACGGGCCGCCGCATCGTGCTCGCCACGAACGTCGCGGAGACCTCCCTGACGGTCCCCGGCATCAAGTACGTGATCGACCCGGGTACGGCCCGCATCTCGCGCTATTCGCACCGTACGAAGGTGCAGCGGCTACCCATCGAGCCGGTCAGCCAGGCCAGCGCCAACCAGCGCAAGGGCCGCTGCGGCCGTACGTCCGACGGCATCTGCGTCCGTCTGTACTCCGAGGACGACTTCCTGGCCCGCCCGGAGTTCACGGACGCGGAGATCCTCCGGACGAACCTGGCCTCCGTCATCCTCCAGATGACCTCGGCGGGCCTCGGCGAGATCGAGAAGTTCCCCTTCATCGACCCGCCGGACCACCGCAACATCCGCGACGGCGTCCAACTCCTCCAGGAACTGGGCGCGTTGGACCCGGCCCAGAAGGACGCGCGCAAGCGGCTCACGGAGCAGGGCCGCAAGCTCGCCCAGCTCCCCGTCGACCCGCGCCTGGCCCGCATGGTCCTGGAGGCCGACAAGAACGGCTGCGTGCGCGAGGTCATGGTGATCGCCGCGGCGCTGTCCATCCAGGACCCGCGCGAGCGCCCCTCCGAGAAACAGGCGCAGGCCGACCAGCAGCACGCCCGCTTCAAGGACGAGACGAGCGACTTCCTCGCGTTCCTCAACCTGTGGCGCTACGTCCGCGAGCAGCAGAAGGAGCTGGGCTCCTCCGCGTTCCGCCGCATGTGCAAGCGCGAGTACCTGAACTTCCTGCGCATCCGCGAGTGGCAGGACATCTACACGCAGCTGCGGACGGTCGCGAAGCAGATGGGCATCCATCTCGGCGACGCCGAGACCCCGGCGGCGGGCGACTCCGTCCACATCTCCCTCCTTTCCGGTTTGCTATCGCACATCGGCATGAAGGATGTGAAGGAGTCCAAGGAGTCCACGCAGAAGGACCCCAAGCAGGCCGGCCGCGACCGCGGGCGCAATGAGTACATCGGCGCGCGCAACGCCAAGTTCGCGATCTTCCCCGGCTCGGCCCTCTTCAAGAAGCCCCCGCGCTTCGTGATGTCGGCGGAGCTCGTGGAGACCAGCCGCCTCTGGGCGCGCGTCAACGCGAAGATCGAGCCCGAGTGGGTCGAGCCGCTCGCCGAGCACCTCCTCAAGCGCACGTACAGCGAGCCGCACTGGGAGAAGGACCAGGCGGCCGTGATGGCGTACGAGAAGGTCACGCTGTACGGCGTGCCGCTCGTCGCCCAGCGCAAGGTGAACTACGGGCGGATCGACGCCGAGGTCAGCCGCGAGCTGTTCATCCGCAACGCCCTGGTCGAGGGCGACTGGCGCACGCACCACAAGTTCTTCGCCGACAACCGCAAACTCCTCACCGAGGTCGAGGAGTTGGAGCACCGGGCCCGGCGCCGCGACATCGTGGTCGACGACGACACGCTCTTCGACTTCTACGACCAGCGGGTCCCCGAACACGTCGTTTCCGGCGCCCACTTCGACTCCTGGTGGAAGCAGAAGAAGCGCGAGGAGCCCGAACTCCTCGACTTCGAGCGCTCGATGCTGATCCGCGAGTCCGCGGAAGCGGTCACGAAGGACGACTACCCGGACAGCTGGCGCCAGGGCGGCCTCAAGTTCCGGGTGACGTACCAGTTCGAGCCGGGCGCGGACGCGGACGGCGTGACGGTCCACGTCCCGCTCCAGGTGCTCAACCAGGTCACCGACGAGGGCTTCGACTGGCAGATCCCCGGCCTGCGCGAGGACGTGGTGATCGAGCTGATCCGCTCCCTGCCCAAGCCGATCCGGCGCAACTACGTGCCCGCGCCGAACTACGCGAAGGCCTTCCTGGACCGCGCGGTGCCGCTCCAGGAGGCGCTGCCGGTCACGCTCGCGCGCGAGCTCCAGCAGATGGTCGGCGTCCCGGTCTCGCCGGACGACTTCGACCTGGGCCGCGTACCGGACCACCTCAAGGTGACCTTCCGGATCGTCGACGAGCGGCGCCGCAAGCTCGCCGAGGACAAGGACCTGGAGGCGCTCAAGCTCCGCCTGAAGCCGAAGGCGCGGCAGGCGATCTCCCAGGCGGCCAAGGCCACCGCCGAGCGCTCCGGCGGCCCGTCCGTGGAGCGCAAGGGCCTCACCGACTGGAGCGTCGGGGCGCTGTCGAAGGTCTTCGAGACGCGCCGCGCGGGCCAGCCGGTGAAGGCCTACCCGGCGCTCGTGGACGACGGCGACACCGTGTCCGTACGCCTCTTCGACAGCGAGGCCGAGCAGGCGCAGGCGATGTGGAAGGGCACGCGCCGGCTCATCCTGCGCAACATCCCGGTGAACCCCGGCAAGTTCGCCTCGGACAAGCTGAGCAACGCGCAGAAGCTCGCCCTGTCGGCGAACCCGCACGGCTCCGTACAAGCGCTCTTCGACGACTGCGCGATGGCGGCGGCGGACAAACTCATCGGCGACTTCGGCGGGCCCGCCTGGGACGAGGAGTCGTACCGGAAGCTCTACGACAAGGTGCGCGCGGAGATCGTCGACACCACGGTGCGAGCGGTCGGCCAGGTCCAGCAGGTCCTGGCGGCCTGGCAGGCCTGTGAGCGCCGTCTGAAGTCCACGAAGAGCGCGGTGCTGCTGCCCAACCTCCAGGACGTGCGCGCCCAGTTGAACGAGCTGGTGAAGCCGGGCTTCGTCACGGCCACCGGACTGCGGCGGCTGCCCGACCTGATGCGCTACCTCGTCGCGGCCGACCGCCGGCTCCAGCAGATGCCGACCAACGTCCAGCGGGACACCACCCGCATGGAGAAGGTCCACGAGATGCGGGACGAGTACCTGTGGCTGCTCGAGCAGATGCCGCAGGGGCGGCCCGTGCCGCAGGAGGTGCTCGACATCCGCTGGATGATCGAGGAGCTGCGGGTCAGCTATTTCGCCCATGCGCTGGGCACGGCGTACCCCGTCTCGGACAAGCGGATCGTGAAGGCGATCGACGCGCAGGTCCCGTGACCGGTCGGCCACGAAGGGTGAGTTCGACCGCACGGCCTGCGCTGCTGTAGAGTCCTGTCTCGCAGCGCAACGCAGTACGGCGCAGCGAAAACCTGGTCCTGTGGAGCAGTTTGGAGTGCTCGCCACCCTGTCAAGGTGGAGGCCGCGGGTTCAAATCCCGTCAGGACCGCAGTAGAAGAAGACCCGCACCGTACGGTGCGGGTCTTCTTTCGTTTCGGCCGGTGGGGCTCCACGCCCCGAACGCCGGCAGGGGCCCGACGGGGCGCCACCTGGGGCGCCACCCCCGCCGCGAAGGCCCCTGTAGCGCCCCGAGAGCGCCCGCGAGGCCGACCGGGACCAAAGCCCCTCGAAGGCATGACCAAAGGCGGCCCTGCGCGCCCTCAACTGGTGGCAACCTGGGGAGAGTCGAGGATGCGAGCGGGAGCACACGCCGACGCCGGTGCCCAATAGCGCAAGGGCGTCACCTGCAACAAGCGACGAGGCGTGTGACGGGTGTCACCGAACTTGTTTTGGAAACACCGTTTCTTACCCCCTCCCTACAACGGCTCAATTTAATATGTGCAATTGCACCAGCCCTGGCACGTGACCACAGGTGCCCACAGAGGTGCCCCCACCGGGGGCCGGCCCGCGCGCACAAAAAAGATCGCGCTGGACCCGGCGGAGTCCAGCGCGATCGAGTGACGCTTCCATGAGGCTGTGGAGATGACGCCTCGGCGGTCTTCATAAGAAGGAGTCCTGTTGGGGCAGGACCCGCGTCGAGTGGAGCTATGGGTGGGCGTGCGACAGGTTGGGGGACCTGAAACGCCCGTATTGCTGCGTTGTGCGGTACCTCAGGCCTCGCTGCGCTGCTGCGGGATACCCGCAAGCAGGGCGCGGACCTCGGCCTCGCGGTAGCGGCGGTGTCCGCCGAGCGTACGAATCGACGTGAGCTTGCCAGCCTTCGCCCAGCGCGTGACCGTCTTGGGGTCGACGCGGAACATCGTGGCGACCTCAGCGGGGGTCAGCAGCGGCTCGGCATCAGGGGTGCGAGCGGTCATGAGCGGCCTCCTCGGAGAACCGAACCTTCTCGGTTCATTCCTCTAAATTCTGCACCTTGACCCGCGTTGCCCGAAATGGCGGACGCGAGTCGAGTCGGTTATAGGACGAACGGCTTGTCCTCGGCACTACAACTACACCATCCGTCCAGCCACGTCGGCCAAACCGATGGAATTGCCCTCCCAGGTGTTCATCAGCGACGGATGCCGATGGACCGTGCCATAGCGGACAGTCACGCCACAGTGACGATCAGTCACAGAGTGATCAGGAGCCATCAGACCCCCCAGCGGCAGTGCAATGCTGAGTAATCCGTCCATGGTTGGACTTAGTTGGACGGAAGGAGCCCTCCCCGGACTCCTTGTCCTATTTTGACACGAGGAGGGGTGATGGGCGCAAGGTCCCTGTAAGTGCCGTCCGTCACGGTTGAGGCAAACGCCCGGATCAGGACGTAGGTCCCGAAGGCCGGTGTGAGCGGCCTCACTTGGGGAATCAGTTCGCGAACTGCCGGTCGCGCGCCGACCGCCAGCGTTCCACAAGCCTCGCGTACGCCTCGCCCGCACCGTCCTCGTCACCGACGCGCAGCGCCGCGATGCCCTCGGCGACATCCGCCGCCGAGTGGTCGTCCTCGAGGAAGTCCTGCGGCAGGGCGTGCACCAGCCCGCCGTAGTCGAGTTCGACGTACGAGCGGGGGTGGAACTCCTCCAGCCAGCGCCCCACATCTACCAGGCCGTCGATCAGGGGGCCTTCCTCGATCGAGTCCTTCAGCGCCTTCAGGCCGCGCGCGACCCGGCGCCTCGCCTGCACCATCGGCGTCCGATAGCGAAGCCGCGGGACCCCGGCGTCCTCCCCCTCGCCCTCGCTCCCGTCGCTCTTCTGCTCGTACTCGCGCTCGTCGTCCGAGACAAGCACGAACCAGTTGATCGGCACCTGCCACGTGGACGTCCGGATCCAGGGCCTGGCGTCCGGATTGCGCTCCAGCCAGCGGTCGTAATCGGCGGCCGACTGCCGGCGCACCACGGGCGGGATCGCCGCGTCCAGGACCGTGGGCGGCAGCTCGCCCGGCAGCTCGTCCAGGGCCTGCCAGCCCCGCAGCCGGGTGCGCCACGGGCACACGCACACCACCCCGTCGATCACGATCACGAACGCGTCGTCGCTCTCGTGCACCGGCACGGGCACGGGCGGCGTGGGCAGCAGATCGGCCAGGGATCGGCGCAATTCATCCTGGTAGGAGGGGAGGCTCTCGCGTTTCGCGTAGCGCTCCCAATGGCCGCGCTCCGGCTGCGGGAAGGCTGCGAGGGGTTCGTACACGCGCAGATACGCCGCGTACGGGACAGACACCGAGGACACCTTGGGCACGGCTGCTCCCTCCCCCACCCACCGGCTGGAAAACACTGCAAATCGTCCCACGTGGCGACGCGGCGGGATTCGGGCCTGCTTGCGGCTCCCGCGGGCGCGCGAGGGTGATCCTGGGCACTGCGCCGGTGGCGGGCCCGCGCACGCTCTAATCTCTTGCCCACAAGCACCGACGGAAGGCCCGCCACCCGCACGGGATTCCGCCCAACCGCCGCTATGTACTTGGGAGTCACCACAGTGACCGATGTGACCGGCGACGCTGTCACCACCTCCGACGGCTCCGGCGCCTCAGGCGTTCTGCACACGCTCTTCCACTCCGCACAGGGTGGCCACGAGCAGGTCGTCCTCTGCCAGGACCGCGCCAGCGGCCTCAAGGCCGTCATCGCCCTCCACTCCACCGCCCTGGGCCCGGCCCTCGGCGGCACCCGCTTCTATCCGTACGCCTCCGAGGCGGACGCCGTGGCCGACGCGCTGAACCTCGCGCGCGGCATGTCGTACAAGAACGCCCTGGCCGGGCTCGACCACGGCGGCGGCAAGGCCGTGATCATCGGCGACCCGGCGACGATCAAGAGCGAGGCGCTGCTGCTGGCCTACGGCCGGTTCGTCGCCTCGCTCGGTGGCCGCTACGTCACGGCGTGCGACGTCGGCACGTACGTCGCCGACATGGACGTCGTGGCCCGCGAGTGCCGCTGGACCACCGGGCGCTCCCCCCGAGAACGGCGGCGCGGGCGACTCCTCCGTGCTCACCGCCTTCGGTGTCTTCCAGGGCATGCGGGCCAGCGCCCAGCACCTGTGGGGCGACCCCACGCTGCGCGGCCGCAGGGTCGGCGTCGCCGGCGTGGGCAAGGTCGGCCACCACCTCGTCGAGCACCTCCTGGAGGACGGCGCCGAGGTCGTGGTGACGGACGTCCGCGAGGAGTCCGTGCGGCAGATCACCGAGCGGCACCCCGGGGTCGCGGTCGCCGCCGACACCGAGGCCCTGATCCGCACGGAGGGGCTCGACATCTACGCGCCCTGCGCCCTGGGCGGCGCGCTGAACGACGACTCCGTACCGGTGCTGACCGCGAAGGTGGTGTGCGGCGCGGCCAACAACCAGCTCGCGCACCCGGGCGTCGAGAAGGACCTCGCGGACCGCGGGATCCTCTACGCGCCGGACTACGTGGTGAACGCCGGCGGCGTCATCCAGGTCGCCGACGAGCTGCACGGCTTCGACTTCGACCGGTGCAGGGCGAAGGCCACGAAGATCTTCGACACGACACTTTCCATCTTTGCGCGCGCGAAGGTCGATGGGATTCCGCCGGCCGCGGCGGCCGACCGGATCGCCGAACAGCGGATGGCGGAGGCCCTCGGAAGGGGCTGACGACGGCCCTTGGGTAACGAGCATCACGCCCCTCGGCGGGTCGCTCCTCGGGAAGAGGTTAAAATCGCAGCTGACCAGCGAGGAAAGGGCTCCTGGCTGGTCCTGCGCACACGCGCGTCCTGCGGGCGACGTACCGTATGGGCGTGGGCTCAGGTACCGTGGAAGCCCTACGGACCGGTCTCCCTGCGGGGAGTCCGTTCCAGATCATGAACGCGTGTCAAGACTCTGGGGCCATGAAGCCCCATCACCGAGGGGGTCGAGCCATGGGGCGCGGCCGGGCCAAGGCCAAGCAGACGAAGGTCGCCCGCCAGCTGAAGTACAACAGCGGCGGGACTGACCTGTCGCGTCTGGCCAACGAGCTAGGCGCATCCACGTCGGATCCAGTATCGAATCAGCCGCCGAACGGCGAGCCTTTCGAGGATGACGACGAGGAAGACGACCCGTACGCCCGCTACGCGGATATGTACGACGAGGACGAGGACGAGGACGGCGAGTCCGGTCCTTCGTCACAGCGCCGCGGCGCTTGACCTCGTAACACGTCAGCGGCGTCGCAGTCGCTGCACTTCACCCGGTCCGGGGTGGTCACCACGCCGGACCGGGTTTTGTGCTGTCCGGACGGCCACCGGCCGGCCGGACAGCGGGCCCGGGGCCCGACCCCACGGGGACTACTTCGCGTAGTCGCCCGTGAGCTCGGCACCCGTGCTGTGCTCACCGCGCTCGACGATCTCGCCGGCGACCCAGGAGTCCACGCCGCGGTCGGCCAGCGTCGCGAGGGCGACCTCGACCGACTCCTGCGGCACGATCGCCATCATGCCGACGCCCATGTTCAGCGTCTTCTCCAGCTCCAGGCGCTCGACCTGGCCCTTCGCTCCGACCAGGTCGAAGATCGGGTCCGGGGTCCACGTGGAGCGGTCGACGGTGGCATGCAGGCCGTCCGGGATCACCCGGGCCAGGTTCGCCGCGAGACCGCCGCCCGTGATGTGGCTGAACGCGTGCACCTCGGTGGTGCTGATCAGCGAGAGGCAGTCCAGGGAGTAGATCTTCGTCGGCTCCAGGAGCTCCTCACCGAGCGTGCGGCCGAGTTCCTCGACGTGCTCGCCCAGGTCCATCCCCGCGCGCTCCAGGAGGACGTGGCGGACCAGCGAGTACCCGTTCGAGTGAAGCCCGGAGGACGCCATGGCGATCACCGCGTCACCCTTGCGGATGCGATCCGGGCCCAGCAGGTTGTCGTGCTCCACGACACCGGTGCCGGCGCCCGCGACGTCGAAGTCGTCCGGGCCGAGCAGGCCCGGGTGCTCCGCAGTCTCGCCGCCGACGAGCGAGCAGCCCGCGAGGACGCAGCCCTCGGCGATGCCCTTCACGATGCCGGCGACGCGCTCCGGGTGGACCTTGCCCACGCAGATGTAGTCGGTCATGAAGAGCGGCTCGGCGCCGCACACCACGATGTCGTCCATGACCATCGCGACGAGGTCGTGGCCGATCGTGTCGTAGCGGCCGAGCTGCCGGGCGATGTCGACCTTCGTACCGACGCCGTCGGTGGCCGAGGCGAGCAGCGGGCGCTCGTACTTCTTGAGGGCGGAGGCGTCGAAGAGGCCGGCGAAGCCGCCGAGGCCGCCGAGGACCTCGGGGCGCTGCGTCTTCTTCACCCACTCCTTCATCAGCTCTACGGCGCGGTCGCCGGCTTCGATGTCGACGCCCGCGGACGCGTAGCTGGCACCAGTGGTCTCAGACATTGCCTGGGATCTTTCGGTTGATGAATCGGGGTCTACGGGCGACGGATCGCGTCGGACGCAGCCGTGGACGCAGGACCTGCGGCCAGTTCCGTCTCCAGGAGCTGCTTGCCGAGGAGCTCCGGGTCGGGGAGGTCCATCGGGTACTCGCCGTCGAAGCAGGCACGGCAGAGGTTCGGCTTGGCGATGGTGGTCGCCTCGATCATGCCGTCGATGGAGATGTACGAGAGCGAGTCGACCCCGAGCGAGGTGCCGATCTCCTCGACCGTCATGCCGTTGGCGATCAGCTCCGCGCGGGTCGCGAAGTCGATGCCGAAGAAGCAGGGCCACTTGATGGGCGGCGAGGAGATCCGCACGTGGATCTCGGCCGCGCCGGCCTCGCGGAGCATGCGGACCAGGGCGCGCTGGGTGTTGCCGCGCACGATCGAGTCGTCGACGACGACCAGGCGCTTGCCCTTGATGACTTCCTTGAGCGGGTTCAGCTTCAGACGGATGCCGAGCTGGCGGATCGTCTGGGAGGGCTGGATGAAGGTCCGGCCGACGTAGGCGTTCTTCACCAGGCCGTTGCCGAACGGGATGCCGGAGGCCTCGGCGTAGCCGACCGCGGCCGGAGTCCCGGATTCCGGGGTGGCTATGACGAGGTCGGCGTCGGCCGGAGCCTCCTTGGCCAGCCTGCGGCCCATCTCCACGCGGGAGAGGTACACGTTCCGGCCCGCGATGTCCGTGTCAGGACGGGCCAGGTACACGTACTCGAAGACGCAGCCCTTCGGCTTTGCTTCGGCGAAGCGAGAGGTTCGCAGACCGTTCTCGTCGATGGCGACGAACTCGCCCGGCTCGATCTCGCGGACGAAGCTGGCGCCGCAGATGTCGAGCGCGGCGGTCTCCGAGGCGACGACCCAGCCGCGCTCCAGGCGGCCGAGGACCAGCGGGCGGATGCCCTGCGGGTCACGACCGGCGTACAGGGTGTTCTCGTCCATGAAGACCAGCGAGAAGGCGCCCTTGACCTGGGGCAGCACCTTGGCGGCCGCCTCTTCCACGGTCAGCGGCTTGCCGTCCTCGTCGACCTGCCCCGCGAGCAGGGCGGTCACCAGGTCGGTGTCGTTGGTGGCCGCGACCTGGGTCGCGCGCCCGTTCTCCTTGGGGAGCTCGGCGACCAGCTCGGCGAGGTGCGCCGTGTTGACCAGGTTGCCGTTGTGCCCGAGGGCGATCGAACCGTGCGCGGTGGCGCGGAACGTCGGCTGGGCGTTCTCCCATACGGAGGCCCCGGTGGTCGAGTAGCGGGCGTGACCGACCGCGATATGACCTTGCAGGGAACCTAGGGATGTTTCGTCGAAGACCTGGGAGACAAGTCCCATGTCTTTGAAGACGAGGATCTGGGAGCCATTGCTGACCGCGATTCCCGCGGATTCCTGACCCCGGTGTTGGAGGGCGTAGAGCCCGAAGTACGTGAGCTTTGCGACCTCTTCACCCGGAGCCCAGACACCGAAGACGCCGCAAGCGTCCTGGGGGCCTTTCTCGCCGGGGAGCAGGTCGTGATTGAGTCGACCGTCACCACGTGGCACGCCACCGAGTGTAGACGTGATCCCCCAGTGGTCCGAATTGGGGACCGGGGCTACGCGGGTTGACCGGGGCCGATGTGACCCAATTCATCGGCCGGGGGTGCTGTCGGCGGCGGTGAGCCCGATGCCGGAGCCGTCCGGCTTGGTCAGCGTGAGTCCCTTGCCCTGGATCTCGTAGGCCGCCTTGTTCTTCAGGACGTCGAGCATCGCCTTCTCGACCTCTCCGGCCGCCCCGATGCAGCCCATACGGGTGCTGGTCAGCGGCCCGAAGGTGATGTGTCCGTCCTTGACGGTGGCTTTGGCGCGGCCCTGGTTGCAGCCGAGGCGGGCGCTGACGTGTCCGTCCTTGCCGAACACGAGTCCGGCCCGGCCCTGAGCGGCCTTCGGCAGGGATCGGGTGGTGTCTTCGGAGCTCAGGCTGGTGACGTTCCACTTGGTGCCGGCGAGCGCGGCGTCACGCTGCTCGGCGAGGGTGACGGTGTCGCCGTTCGCTCGTGTGAGGGTCAGCCGGTCGTTGCGGCCGTCGGCCCTCTTGACCGTGTTCTTGTCCGCCAGGGCGCGGGACAGGGTGTCCTCGAAGGCGCGTACGCCCTTGTCCTCGCAGAGCATCATGGTCCGCTTCGACTTGCCCAGGTCGACGCTGTCGCCGGTGACCCGGGCGGCCGCGTCGAAGTGGTTGCAGCCGTAGTTGCCGCGCACCCGCTCGTCCGAGACGAACTCGAGGTACGCACTGCCCGGGGCCTTCGTCGCCTTCCCGTCCACCGTCACGCTCTGCACGGTCCAGTGGACGCCGGTGATCGGGGCCCCGCCGACGCTCGTCGAGCCGGCCTTCTCGTCGCCGCAGGCGGTCACGGTGGCCAGCGCGGCGAGCGGCAGGACGGCGGTGCCGATCAGGGCTCGGGTACGAGTACGAGATGTACGTAGCGTGAGCATGGCAGTGGGACGTGGCGGACCGGGTTCCGGTTCCGGCCCGCCGCGCGTCCCGTGCGCATCACGCCATGATCGGCAGCAGCTCCGCCAGATCGGCCCGCTCCCCACTGGCGCTCACCAGCGCGTCCTCGACCGCCTCCGACCAGGTCGTACGCCCCGTGGCGAGCCGGATCCAGGTGAGCGGTTCGGTCTCCACGACGTTCGGCGGGGTGCCGCGGGTGTGCCGGGGGCCCTCGACGCACTGGACGACGGCGTACGGAGGGATCCGGACCTCGGTGGAGGCGCCCGGGGCCTTCGTGGCGAGGGCGTCGGCGAGGATCCGGGTGCAGGCGGCCAGGGCCTGACTGTCGTACGGGATGTCGAGGCCCGGCACCGCGGCGTTCAGGTCGTCGGTGTGGACGATCAGCTCGACGGTGCGCGTGACCAGGTAGTCCGCGAGGGTCATGTGTCCGGTGCGGTTGGCGACGAGCGCGTCGCCGTCGTGCTCGGCGAGGGAGCGTTCGAGGCCCTGTGCGGCCTCGGCGTACAGCGTCGCGAGGTCGTTGTCGGCCGCGAGTCCGCGCACGTACGCGTCGATGTCCTCGGCGTGCGGGGCCGAGGTCATCGGCCAGTCCTGCGGACGGAGTTCGGCCTTGCCCGGGCCGGCCGCGGCGAGCCCGCGGGAGACGGCGCTCGACGCCATCGTGATGTGCGCGGCGAGCTCCCGCACGGTCCAGTCCCCGAGCCGCGTCGGCGCACCGAGCTGCTCGGACGTGAGCCCCTCGACCGCCTTGCGTACGTTGCCGAACTGGGCGAGTACGGCGGCGCGGGTCTTGCCGGGGTTGTAGACGCGGGGCTTCCTCTTGGCCGGTGGCATGGCCCGACCCTATGCCTGCGACACCGCCTCCTGAGCCCCTGCGGACGGGTGGGCCAATCAAGCCCCTGCGGCGATTGAGCAGCGGGGTCCGGGGCAGCGCCCCGGGAGCGCAACGCCGGTCGACCCCACCGCGAACGGCAGGGGCCGACCGACGCCCACGTGAACAACTACGCCAGCAGCGCCGGAATGGCACCTTCGTGCGCCGTCCGCAGCTCGTCGAGGGAGAGCGCGAACTCGCCCTGAACGTCGACGGAATCGCCGTCCACGACACCGATGCGGGTCACGGGCAACCCGCGCGCCCCACACATGTCATTGAAGCGGAGCTCCTCGCTGCGCGGAATCGACACGACCGCACGGCCCGCCGACTCCGAGAACAGGAACGTGAACGCGTCCAGTCCCTCCGGGACGATCAGGCGCGCGCCCTTGCCGCCGAGCAGCGCCGACTCGACCACGGCCTGGATCAGACCGCCGTCGGACAGGTCGTGCGCCGCGTCGATCATGCCGTCGCGGGAGGCCGAGATCAGGATCTCGCCGAGGAGGCGCTCGCGCTCCAGGTCGACCTGCGGGGGCAGACCACCGAGGTGCTCGTGCACGACCTGCGACCAGGCCGAGCCGCCGAACTCCTCACGGGTGTCGCCCAGCAGGTAGAGGAGCTGGCCCTCTTCCTGGAAGCCGACGGGGGTGCGGCGCGCGACGTCGTCGATCACACCGAGCACGGCCACGACCGGCGTCGGGTGGATCGCCGCCTCGCCCGTCTGGTTGTACAGCGAGACGTTGCCGCCGGTGACGGGCGTGCCCAACTGCTGGCAGCCGTCGGCGAGTCCACGGATGGCCTCGGCGAACTGCCACATGACGGCCGGGTCCTCGGGCGAACCGAAGTTCAGGCAGTCGGAGACCGCAAGCGGCTTGGCGCCGGTCGTCGCGACGTTCCGGTACGCCTCCGCGAGCGCCAACTGCGCGCCCGTGTAGGGGTCGAGCTTCGCGAAGCGGCCGTTGCCGTCGGTCGCGATGGCGACGCCGAGCCCGGTCTCCTCGTCGATGCGGATCATGCCCGAGTCCTCGGGCTGCGCGAGGACGGTGTTGCCCTGCACGAAGTGGTCGTACTGCTGGGTGATCCACTTCTTCGACGCCTGGTTCGGCGAGGAGACGAGCTTGAGGACCTGGTCCTTCAGCTCCGCGCCGTTCGCCGGGCGCGGCAGCTTGCCCGCGTCGTCGGCCTGGAGCGCGTCCTGCCAGTCGGGGCGGGCGAGCGGGCGCTCGTAGACCGGGCCGTCGTGCGCGACCGTGCGCGGGTCGACGTCGACGATCTTCTCGCCGTGCCAGAAGATCTCCAGGCGGTCGCCGTCGGTCACCTCACCGATGACGGTGGCGATGACGTCCCACTTCTCGCAGATCTCCAGGAAGCGGTCGACCTTGCCCGGCTCGACCACGGCGCACATGCGCTCCTGCGACTCGCTCATGAGGATCTCCTCAGGAGAGAGCGTGGAGTCGCGCAGCGGCACGTCGTCCAGCTCGACGCGCATGCCGCCCGAGCCGTTGGACGCCAGCTCGGAGGTGGCGCAGGAGATGCCGGCCGCGCCGAGGTCCTGGATGCCGACGACGAGCTTCTCGGCGAAGGCCTCCAGGGTGCACTCGATGAGGAGCTTCTCCTGGAAGGGGTCGCCGACCTGGACGGCGGGACGCTTCGACGGCTTGGCGTCGTCGAAGGTCTCGGAGGCCAGGATGGAGGCGCCGCCGATGCCGTCGCCGCCCGTGCGGGCGCCGTACATGATGACCTTGTTGCCAGCGCCGGACGCCTTCGCGAGGTGGATGTCCTCGTGCCGCATGACGCCGATGGCACCGGCGTTGACCAGCGGGTTGCCCTGGTAGCAGGCGTCGAAGACGAGCTCGCCGCCGATGTTCGGCAGGCCCAGGCAGTTGCCGTAGCCGCCGATGCCGGCGACGACGCCGGGCAGCACGCGCTTGGTGTCGGGGTGGTCGGCCGCGCCCATGCGCAGCGGGTCCACGACCGCGACCGGCCGGGCGCCCATCGCGATGATGTCGCGGACGATCCCGCCGACGCCGGTGGCCGCGCCCTGGTAGGGCTCGACGTACGACGGGTGGTTGTGCGACTCGACCTTGAAGGTCACGGCGTAGCCGTTGCCCACGTCGACGACACCGGCGTTCTCGCCGATGCCGACGAGCAGCGCGTCGGACTGCGGGGCCTTCTCGCCGAACTGGCGCAGATGGACCTTGGAGGACTTGTACGAGCAGTGCTCGGACCACATGACCGAGTACATGGCGAGCTCGGCGCCGGTGGGCCGGCGGCCGAGGATCTCCACGACCCGCTCGTACTCGTCCTTCTTCAGGCCGAGTTCGGCCCAGGGCAGCTCGACGTCGGGAGTCTTCGCGGCGTTCTCGGTGGTGTCGAGGCTCATGAGGCGGCGACCAGCTTCTTGAGGATCGAGGTGAAGAACGGGAGGCCGTCGGTGCGGCCCGACCCGATGAGGGGCTCGACGGCGTGCTCCGGGTGCGGCATCAGGCCGACGACGTTGCCGGCCTCGTTGGTGATGCCCGCGATGTCACGGAGGCTGCCGTTCGGGTTGAAGTCCACGTACCGGAAGGCGACCCGGCCCTCCGCCTCCAACATGTCGAGCGTGTGCTCGTCGGCCACGTAGCGGCCGTCCATGTTCTTCAGCGGGATGTGGATCTCCTGGCCCGCCTCGTAGTCGGCGGTCCAGGCGGTGTCCGCGTTCTCCACGCGGAGCTTCTGGTCGCGGCAGATGAAGTGCAGGTGGTCGTTGCCGAGCATCGCGCCGGGGAGCAGGTGGGCCTCGGTGAGGACCTGGAAGCCGTTGCAGATGCCGAGTACCGGGAGGCCCGCCTTCGCCTGGTCGATCAGCGTCTCCATGACGGGCGAGAAACGCGAAATGGCGCCCGCGCGCAGGTAATCGCCGTAGGAGAAACCGCCGGGCAGGACGACCGCGTCGACCTGCTTCAGGTCCTTGTCCTTGTGCCAGAGCGCGACGGGCTCGGCACCGGCGAGCCGGATCGCGCGCTGGGTGTCGCGATCATCGAGGGAACCGGGAAAGGTGACGACGCCAATACGAGCGGTCACTTTTCGGCTCCCACCGCGGGCTCTTCCACCTTGACGGTGAAGTTTTCGATCACGGTGTTGGCGAGGAAGGTTTCCGCCAGCTCATGGATACGGGCAAGAGCGGCGTCATCCACCGGCCCGTCCACTTCGAGCTCGAAACGCTTTCCCTGACGTACGTCGGAGATGCCGTCGAAACCGAGGCGCGGCAGCGCACGCTGCACCGCCTGGCCCTGGGGGTCGAGGATCTCCGGCTTGAGCATGACGTCGACTACGACGCGTGCCACTGGCACTCCCGGTGTGTGGGTTGAGCTGGTCCGTTCAGCGTACCTGCCCAAATTTTCTACTCGCGTAGACAGTAGGAAGCTACGAGATGCGGATCACGTCAGGGCAACGACATGAGATCCCCACGGAAAATTAAGGGAAAGACTCCGGATAACCACCCCGCGGGACACACCGAGACTTTTAACTGGTCTTCCCACTGCAATGCCCGACAGGGTAAAAAGGAATTGGTAACAGCAAACCTGTCTGCATCACCGCACGTCAAAGCGGGGTGCTGGACGAAGGGACCGATATTCGTGGCGCAGCGTGTCGTGGTCACCCTCTTTGACGACATCGACGGCGGGGAAGCGGCGGAAACGATCGCATTCGGTCTCGACGGTTCGTCGTACGAGATCGACCTCAATAAGGCGAACGCCCATCAACTGCGCGAAGCGCTGGCCCCCTACCTGGAGGCGGGCCGCAAGCGGTCCAGCAGGACCGGCAAGGCGTACAAGCGCACCGAGGTCGGCCCCGATCCGGCCGCCGTCCGCGCCTGGGCCCGCTCGAACCACTTCGACGTACCGCCGCGCGGCCGCATCCCGAAGCGGGTCTACGAGGCCTTCGCCGAGGCCAACTGAGCCCCGCGCTCCCGCCGTACGGACCCCCTCGGCGACCGGACTTGCGCTGCACCCCGGGCAGTCGGCTAAAGTCTGGAGCACGCCGAGGGGCGAGGCCGCAGGGCCGGACCTCACGGAGTACATGCGGGTGTAGTTCAGTAGCAGAACACCCCCCTTCCAGGGGGGAGGCGCAGTGTGCAATTCCTGTCACCCGCTCCGCATCGCGTACCGAGCACTTCGGTGAGTACGGTAGGCTGATGCAAGCAGTGCGAACGTAGCTCAGTTGGTAGAGCGCAACCTTGCCAAGGTTGAGGTCGCGAGTTCGAACCTCGTCGTTCGCTCAGAGAACGAAAGCCCCGGTCCTCGGACCGGGGCTTTCGTCGTTCCCGGCCGCCTTCTGACATTTGTCATGCGAGCCGATGACAGCGCGCACTGCCGAGGCCCCGCCCCGGACGGAACGCTGGACTCATGACCAGCAACGAGCGCGTGATCGACGTCACCGATCTGCGCCGCGTGTACGGGGACGGCACCAAGGGATCCTTCGAGGCGGTGCGCGGAGTCGGCTTCTCCGTGGGCCGCGGCGAACTCTTCGCCCTCCTCGGCACGAACGGCGCCGGAAAGACCTCCACGGTCGAAGTCATCGAAGGGCTCGCGGCCCCGGCCGGCGGCCGGGTGCGGGTGCTCGGGCACGACCCGTACACCGAGCGGGACCTGGTGCGGCCGCGGATCGGGGTGATGCTGCAGGACGGCGGCTTCCCCAGCGAGCTGACCGTCACCGAGACCGTACGGATGTGGGCCGGGTGCACGAGCGGGGCCCGGCCCGTCGGCGAGGCCCTGGACGCGGTGGGGCTCGGCAAGCGCGGGAAGGTGCGCGTCAAGCAGCTGTCCGGCGGCGAGAAGCGGCGGCTCGACCTGGCGCTCGCGCTGCTCGGGCGGCCCGAGGTGCTCTTCCTCGACGAGCCGACCACCGGCCTCGACGCCGAAGGGCGCCGCGACACCTGGGAGTTGGTGCGCCGGCTGCGCGCCGAAGGCACCACCGTGCTACTGACCACGCACTACCTCGAAGAGGCCGAGGAGCTCGCCGACCGGCTGGCGATCCTGCACGAGGGCCGGATCGCCGCCGAGGGCCGCGTCGACGAGGTCGTCGCCTCGCAGCCCTCGCACATCTCCTTCGAACTGCCCGACGGGTACTTCGTGGGCGACCTGCCGCCCCTTGCCTCGCTCGGCGTCGACGCGCACGACATCGAGGGCCGGCTGATCCGGCTGCGCACCGAGGACCTGCAGCGGGCCGCCACCGGGGTGCTCCTGTGGGCCAGGGACGCGGGCGTCGAACTGCGGCGGCTCGACGTCCGCGGCGCCTCGCTGGAAGAGGCGTTCCTGCGGATCGCGCAGGACGCCAAGGGCTCCGCGGGGGAGCCGGACCGGGAGAAGGAGATGGCGGTATGAGTACGGGTACGGCTACGGCCACAGGTGCGGCCACGGCGGTGCGGACGACCTCCGCGGGACGGCTCAAGGCGCTCGCGCGCGCCGAGTTCACGCTCATCGGGCGGAGCAAGGGCGTGCTGTTCACGGCGGTGTTCGTGCCGCTGGTCCTGCCGTTCAGCGTCTCGCAGTCGGTGGACAAGGGTGATCTGAAGGGCGCCGGGCTCAACCTCGGCACCGTCATGATCTCCTCGGCGATCGCGTTCTCGCTGCTGTTCGCCGTCTACAGCTCGCTGGTGAGCGTGTACGCGTCGCGGCGCGAGGAACTCGTCCTCAAGCGGCTGCGCACCGGGGAGCTGCGCGATCTGGAGATCCTCGCGGGGGCCGCCGTGCCGTCCGTCGTGATCGGGCTCGTGCAGTGCACGGCCGTGGCCGTCGTGTGCACGTTCGCGCTGGACGCGGGGGCGCCTGAGGCTCCGCAACTGGTCGTGCTCGGTGTGCTGTTGGGCATCCCGCTGTGCGTCGCGCTGGCCGCCCTCACCACGGTCTTCAGCCGCAGTGTGGAGAGCGCCCAGGTCGCCGCGATGCCCATGCTGCTCGTGTCGATGATCGGCTCCGGTGCCGTCGTGCCGCTGGAGATCCTTCCGGACAAGATGGCGGCCGTGTGCGAGCTGCTGCCGCTGACCTCGGCGCTCACGCTGGTACGGGGCGGCTGGAGCGGGAGCCTGTCCGGCGGGGAGTCCCTGAAGGCGATCGTCATCGCGGTGGCCTGGATTCTGGTCGCGGTGTTTGCTGTGCAGAAGCGGTTCCGGTGGGAGCCGCGGCGCTGAGAGGGGCTGACGTGCGGGTTCGCTGGCGGGACCGGAGCAAGGTCGAGCGGGTCGAGTGGCAGACCCGGATCACCCTGCGGTCCGTCAACTGGATGTTCTTCCTGGCCTGGTCGGTCTCCGGCCTGGCCGGGAGCCTGCGGCACGGCCCCGTCCCGTACGCCCTCGGCGGCTGCCTGGTCGCCGTGAACCTGGTGCAGTGCCTGGTCGGCGACCGGCACGCGCTGCGCGCCCTCGACCAGTACCTGGGCCGGGGCCCGGTGCCCCGGCGGCTGACGGCGGCGAGCGCCGCACTGGCCGTCACGGCGCTCGGTCTCATCGTCGCCCTGGCCGTCACCGACAGCGTGCGGGACGGTCTGATCGCCATGCCGCTGGTGTTCGCCCCGATGCCGTTCGCCTGCTCCTACGCGCTGACCGTGCCGGTACGGGCGTTCCTGCGGCGGGCCGCCGTCGGCGTCGTGCTCGGCGTCGCCGTCGCCGCGGCCGTCGGGACCTCGCCCGTGGGCCTCGTAGTGGTGGCCCTGCTGCTGATCCTGACCGCCCTGCTGACCCTGCTGACCTTCCGCTGCTCCGCCTGGTCCCTCTCCGTCATGTGGGACTCCGAGCACTCCCGCGAGGTCGAGGCCCGGCTCGCCGTCGCCGAGGAGCGGCTGCGGTTCGGGCGGGACCTGCACGACGTCATGGGGCGCAATCTCTCCGTCGTCGCGCTCAAGAGCGAGCTCGCGGTGCAGCTCGCGCGGCGGGGGCGGACCGAGGACGCGGTGGCGCAGATGACCGAGGTGCAGCGCATCGCGCAGGAGTCGCAGAAGGAGGTCCGCGAGGTCGTGCGCGGGTATCGCGAGGTCGACCTTGGCGTCGAACTGGCCGGTGCGCAGGGCGTGTTGAGCGCAGCCGGGATCGCCTGCACGGTCACCGGGTCCGCGACCGGCCTGCCGAACGAGGCGCAGTCGGCGCTCGGCTGGGTGGTCCGGGAGGCCACGACGAACGTGCTGCGGCACGGCGACGCGAAGTCCTGCCGGGTGGAGCTGGTGACCGGTCCTGAGGAGGTCGTGCTGACGGTGGAGAACGACGGGGCGGGGGTCGCGGCCGAGGGCGGGCAGGGGTCCGGTCTCGCGGGGTTGCGGGAGCGGTTGGCCGCGGTGGACGGCGAGTTGGAGGCTGGCGAGGTGCGGGCGGGAGTGTTTCGAGTGCGGGCGAAGGTGCCGGTGGCGGCAGCACCGCGGCCGGCCGGGGTGCGGGAGACGTCCACGGAGGGCGTCCGATGACCGTGCACGTACTGCTGGCCGACGACGAGCACCTCATCCGGGGTGCGCTCGCCGCGCTGCTGGCCCTGGAGGACGACCTGGTCGTCGTCGCGGAGGCGGCCACCGGGCCCGAGGCGCTCGCCATGGCGCGGGCGCACCGGCCGGACGTCGCCGTGCTCGATCTTCAGATGCCGGGCGCCGACGGTGTGAGTGTGGCCACATCGATCCGGGACGAACTGCCCGGGTGCCGCACCATGATCGTGACCAGTCACGGGCGCCCGGGACACCTGAAGCGGGCCCTCGCCGCGGGCGTGCGCGCCTTCGTGCCGAAGACGGTGAGCGCGCAGCGGCTCGCGGAGATCATCCGCACCGTGCACGCCGGAAACCGGTACGTGGACCCGGAGTTGGCGGCCGACGCGATCTCCGCGGGGGACACGCCGCTGACCGCGCGCGAGGCCGAGGTGCTCGAACTCGCGGCCGACGGCGCACCGGTGTCGGAGATCGCGGAGCGGGCCGCGCTGTCCCAGGGGACGGTCCGGAACTATCTCTCGTCGGCCGTCTCGAAGCTGGGCGTGGAGAACCGGCACGCGGCGGTGCGTCTCGCCCGCGAGCGAGGTTGGGTATAGTTGGCGTCGCGCCACGGCGCAGCGGCACCGCGCAAGCGGCGCTTGCGAACGTAGCTCAGTTGGTAGAGCGCAACCTTGCCAAGGTTGAGGTCGCCGGTTCGAACCCGGTCGTTCGCTCCATGAAGAAAGGCCCCGGTCCTCCTCGGACCGGGGCCTTTCTCGTTGCCGCGCCTTGCTACGCGTTCCAGGGCGTGCCCGTCAGCAGCTCGTACGCCTCGATGTACTTGGCACGGGTCGCCGTCACGACCTCGTCCGGGAGCGCCGGCGGCGGCTGCTCGCTCTTGCGGTCCCAGCCGGATGCCGGCGAGGTCAGCCAGTCCCGCACGAACTGCTTGTCGTACGACGGCTGGGCGCGGCCCGGCTGCCACTGGTCGGCCGGCCAGAAGCGCGAGGAGTCCGGGGTCAGCACCTCGTCGGCGAGGATCAGCTCGCCGTCCTTGTCAAAGCCGAACTCGAACTTCGTGTCCGCTAGGACGATGCCGCGCTCGCGCGCGATGTCCCGGGCCCGGCTGTAGACGGAGAGCGTCGCCTGGCGCAGCGCGGCGGCGTTCTCCGCGCCGACCTGGCGGGCCACCTCCTCGTAGCTGACGTTCTCGTCGTGCTCGCCGACCTCGGCCTTCGTGGCGGGCGTGAAGATCGGGGCGGGCAGCTCGGAGCCGTCCTCCAGGCCCTCGGGGAGGGCGAGGCCGCAGACCGTGCGCGACTCGTTGTACTCGACGAGGCCCGAACCGGTGAGGTAGCCGCGGGCCACGGCCTCGACCGGGACCATGTCGAGGCTCTTGCAGATGAGGGTGCGGCCCGCCCAGTCGGCGGGGGCGCCCTCGGGCAGCTCCTGCGAGACGACGTGGTTCGGAATCAGGTCCTGGAGCTGCTCGAACCACCACAGGGAGAGCTGCGTGAGGACCTTGCCCTTGTCCGGGATCGGCGAGGGCAGCACCCAGTCGTAGGCGGAGATGCGGTCGGTGGCGACCATGACGAGGTCGCCCGCCTCGTTCCGGTACAGGTCCCGCACCTTGCCGGTGTGGAGATGCACCAGGCCCGGCACCTGTACTGGCTCGGGCTTTTCGACGAATCCGGACATGGTTCCTCCCCGTGGGTCTGTACGAGTACCCCGATTCTCCCGTACGTGGGGGCGGGTTTTGGCCACGGGGCGAGGTGGCGCGCTGTGGGCTCGGTCTCGTCAGTCGCGTTTGCAGATGCGGTCGAGGAGGTTCGCCGTCGCCCGCTGGATCCGGGGGTCGACGTGGCCGGGGCGGTCCAGGGCCGGCGACCAGGCGAACGTCCCGGACGCGAAGACCAGCGCCCCGGACGGCGACCGGTACAACGATGTCTCCTGGTGTCTGCGGACCTTTTCGCTGTCGCGGTACGGGGAGTGGGCGAGCAGGATGCGGTCCTGGTGCTCGGGCAAGGAGGTGCGCGGGAAGTACCGGTCGGCCTCGCCGGCCACCAGGTCCGCTATCTCGTCCCCCTCGTGCGCGCCCGTCGCCTCCCAGAGCCAGTGGTCCGCGTTCCGCACGATCAGCGGGTGCGGGTCGGGGACCCGGCCCGCGTACTGGATGCCCATCAGCTGCTGCTCCGGCTTGTCGATCTCCCGCCACAGCGTGGGCTTTCCAGGGCCTCTGCGCTTGCGGCAGGTGAGCAGCCGGTCCGGTACGCCGGACGGGGCCGGGCCCAGCTCCACCTGCCAGTACATGGTGTTGGCCGAGAGGAAGACGAGCGAGGTCCCGTTCTCCCGGGCCAGCTCCGTCGTGCGGCGCATGTTCGCCGACCAGTACTCGTCGTGCCCGGGGAAGACCAGGCCCCGGTAGCGGGTCGGGTCGATGCGGCCCGCGTGCAGATCGCGGGCGTCGGCGTACGCCAGGTCGTAGCCGTACCGCTCCGCCCAGCGGATGAAGTCGTAGGCGTGCCCCACGTGCAGCGGCAGGCCCGCGCCCGCGTAGGGGCGGTCGAAGGAGACCGTGATCGCGGCCTCGCTCTCGCCGAGCAGCCGCCCCTCCTCGTCCCACGCGTGGTACAGGCTGGCGCCCGTCCGCCCGTCCTCCGGGTACAGGTTGTACGCCTGCCAGGTGATGTCGGGGAGCAGGAGCAGCAGATCGGCGGGCTCGGAGTCGCGGACCGTGAAGGGGACATGCGAGCGATAGCCGTCGAGCGTGGTGAGGACGGCGACGTACGCGCCGACGTTCCAGTACGACGGGATCTGCAGCCGCCACGACAGCCACCAGTGATGGCAGGAGACCGTACGGTCCGCGGTCAGCGGGGGCGGCTGGACGATGCCGGAGAGCCGCGGGCTCGTGATGATCTTGCGAGCGCCGTCGCCCCCGTAGTGGCCGATGCGGTAGACGTCCACGGTGAACTGCTGGGGCGGGTCCACCGTGATGTGGAAGTCGATCGCCTCGCCGGGGGACGCCGCGCCCGTCGAGGTGAAGCCCTTGATCTGGCGGTGCACGTCGTCGGCGGTGCGGGGGCCGCCGGTGCGCGGGGCCGGGATGTCGCGCCCGCCGGGCCGCGACGCGTGGTCGACGTACCAGGGAACGACATGTCCGGTGTCGTCGAAATAGTGCTCACTTCCGCGCAGCCAGGGGAGAGGTCCCTGTCCGAACGGGTCCGTGACCGCGTGCGCCAGCGCGCCTGATTCCCAGCGGGGCGTACGCGCACGGGGCGGGGGCATGTCGTTGCTCGCCAGGTCCTTCGGGTGCCCCTCCCTGTCCGGCCCCATGCCTGCTCCCCTCCCTCGCTCCCCCGAGCCCTCACCCGCGGTCATGTCCGCGACCGGTCCCAGCACATCACATTACGCACGCACTCCGTCACCGTTCGTCGCGAATTGACGAGAGTGGAACATTTCCCTCCGGATTTCCGGGAGTTGAGAGGGTTGGGCGGCGCCTCACACGAGGCGCACCGGCTTCTCCGGGCGGACGCCCCGGCGGCTCAGCCAGCCCTTGAGCGGCTCCACGTCACCGTCCTCCACCAGGCTCAGCACGCTGGGCGACAGATCGGCGGTCCGCTCCCCTTCGACCAGGAGCGACGGGCCGTCCAGCCAGTCCAGACCGGGAGCCGCGCCCGCGGTGTCCACGGCGGCGCAGCAGACCATCGCGGTGACATGGTCGGCCAGCAACTCGCGCCCACTGCGCGGCGGTTGCAGCGGGAACAGGGGCAGCGCCCCTTCGTCCCACAACGCCCCGTCCGGACTCCCCTGCCCCGCGGGCGGCCCGGCCGCCACGGGCCGCGCGCTCTCCTCACGGGCGACCTCGGCGGCGAGGGTGGTGGAGAGGACGTCGAGCACATCAAGCCCCTGCGGCGATTGAGCAGCGGGGTCCGGGGCGGAGCCCCGAGGCGTGGGAGCGGCCAAGTGGTCCAGGACGCGGGAAAGCGTGGGCCCCTCCGGCCCTTCGGAGGGGTTCCGGACGCCCAACGAGTCCAGCACCCGGTGCAACCGCGCCGCGTCCGCCCGCCACTTCCGGTCCACCACCTCGTCCGGATACTCCTGCCAGTCCACCGGCGCCCAGTCCGGCCCGCGCTCGGCCGGGCCCCCGTGGAAGAGCCGCGCGGCGAGCAGGGACGCCGCCTCGTCGACGGTCCCGGGCTCCTCCAGCAGATCGCACGCGGGCCGCTCCCCGAGCCGCGAGGCAAAGCTCCCGTCCTGCGCCGCGAGCCGGTCCCGCCGGGACAGCTCGGTCAGCGCCGCGACGACGCCCGCGTCGAGCCGGGCCGGCCAGCGGCCCATCCGCCAGGCCGGCAGCGCGACCCGGGTCAGCAGCCGGTCCCAGCCCGCGTACGCGAGCCCGACCTGCTCCTGGGCGACGATCCGCAGTCCGTAGTCCACGGCCTGGGCGCGCTCGGCCGCGGCCGCGGCGACCCCGCGCTCCATCTCGGCGGCATGCACCCGGCAGCCGGTCAGCAACAGCTGGGCGACCCGGCCGACGCCGCCCAGCACGGCCCGGGCCACCGGCCCGCGGCCACCGGCGGAGGAGACCGCCACCGCCGCGTCGAGCCCGCGGATGAAGCGCCGGGCCGCGGCTATGTCGGGGTGTGCGGAGGGGCCCGTACCGGCGACGACCGGGGCGAGGACCGCGCGCAGCTCGCCCACCCGCATCCACCAGAGGAAGGGGGAGCCGATGACGAGGACGGGGGCAGCGGGAGCCTTCGGGTCACCGGAGCCGGAGCCGTCCGGGCCGCGGCGCGCGGGCGGGCCGTGGGCCGGGTGCGTACGGTCCTCGAGCCAGCTGTCGCAGTCCGGGGTGAGTGCTATCGCCGAGGGCGCCGGAACGTCGAGCCGGTCCGCCAGGTCGCGCACCAGCCGGTACAGGTCGGGGGCGGTCTTCTCGGCGATCGGCACCGTCGGGCTGACGGCCGGGCGGGCGCGCGCCACGACGAGGGCGACGGCCGCGGCCGCGAGCAGGACGACGAGGGCGATCGCGCTGACGACGCCGCGCGCGACGTCCCAGCCCCCGCCCGTCAGGTGACCGGTGCTGCCGCCCGCGAGCAGCACCACGGAGGCGGCCGCGGGAAGCAGCGCCAGGGCCGTCGCCCTGCTGCGGATGCGCAGCACGGCGAGGGCTCGGGAGCGCGCGCTCTGCGCACCCATCTCCACACCCGTACCGGACACGACCGATGTCACCCCCTGCTGCCCTTGCCTGTTGCCCAGCCAGGGGCGGAGGCCCGCGGCAGAGCTCTGGTGGCGTTGCTCACTCCCCCACAATGGCACCCGCCACTGACATCGCAATGCCGGTGGTCCGTCTGGTTCTGCGCGGCTCGCACGGGTGCCGTAACTCCGTGCGCCGCACCCTAGTTGGGGCTTCCGGCCTCGTCAGCCGGTTGGGCCAGCGGTCACTCGATGGAATGGCTTTGGGCAGAGGTGGGTGACATCGGGCGCCGGGCAGGCGAGGGTGTGGCCCGCCCGGAACCGGTCGCCGTCAGTGGCCGGAGGCCGCCTTCGCGGCGATGTCCGTGCGGTGCTGCGAGCCGTCGAGGCCGATGCGGTCCACGGCGGCGTAGGCGCGCTCGCGGGCCTGCGTCAGGTCGCCGCCGACCGCGGTGACGGACAGCACGCGGCCGCCCGCGCTGACGACCGCGCCGCTGCCGCCGTCGCGCTTGGTGCCGGCGTGCAGCACGTACGCGTTCGGGGCGTCCTGCGCGGCCACGTCGTCGAGCCCGGTGATCGGGTCGCCGGTGCGCGGGGTGCCGGGGTAGTTGTGCGAGGCGACGACGACGGTGACGGCCGCGTCCTCGCTCCAGCGCAGCGGCTCGAGGTCGGCGAGCGTGCCGTTGGCCGACGCCAGCAGGACACCGGCGAGCGGCGTCCTCAGGCGGGCCAGGACGACCTGGGTCTCGGGGTCGCCGAAGCGGGCGTTGAACTCGATGACGCGGACGCCGCGGCTGGTGATCGCGAGACCGGCGTAGAGCAGGCCCGAGAACGGGGTGCCGCGCCGCGCCATCTCGTCGACCGTCGGCTGGAGCACCGTGTCGAGGACTTCGCCGACCAGCTTCGGGTCGGCCCAGGGGAGCGGCGAATAGGCGCCCATTCCGCCGGTGTTGGGGCCCTCGTCGTCGTCGAACGCGCGCTTGAAGTCCTGGGCGGGCTGGAGGGGTACGACGGTGGTGCCGTCGGTGATCGCGAAGAGGGAGACCTCGGGGCCGTCGAGGAACTCCTCGATGACGACGCGCTCGCAGGCCTTCGCGTGGGCGCGGGCCTCCTCGATGTCCTCGGTCACGACGACGCCCTTGCCGGCCGCGAGACCGTCGTCCTTCACGACGTACGGGGCGCCGAACGCGTCGAGCGCCTCGTCGATCTCCGCCGCGTTGGTGCAGACGTAGCTGCGGGCGGTGGGGACGCCGGCGCCGGCCATGACGTCCTTGGCGAACGCCTTGGAGCCCTCCAGCTGGGCGGCCTCGCCGGACGGGCCGAAGACGGGGATGCCGGCGGCGCGGACCGCGTCGGCAACACCGGCGACCAGGGGCGCCTCGGGGCCGACGACGACGAGGTCGGCCTCCAGCTCCTGGGCGAGGGCGGTGACCGCCGCGCCGTCGAGGGCGTCGACCGCGTGCAGCTCGGCGACCTCGGCGATGCCTGCGTTGCCGGGAGCACAGTGCAGGGCGGTGACGTCGGGGTCGAGGGACATTGAGCGGCACAGGGCGTGTTCGCGGGCGCCGCTGCCGATGACGAGGACCTTCACGCCGGTCAGCCTATCCGCACGACCGGGGTGGTCTTGTACGGGCTACCCAAGCCGGGAGGAGGCGGGGTTTGTGGGTTCCTCCAGGTCGCTGTGGTTTCCCTCCGCGGGCGCGGGCCCGCGGGAGGGCGCTACTCGTTCGTGAACTCCTCGACCACCGTCGCGCCCAGTTCCCGGACGATCAGGTCGTGGCCCGACAGCGCGTTCTCGTCCAGGTCCGGGTCGTCGTCCTCCGGGATGTCGTCCTCTACCGACACCGAGCGGCGGGGCGGCTCCTGAGGAGCGGGCGCCGGGGCGGGCTCGGCGCTCGGCGGGGCGGACTGGGGGGCGGACGACGGCTGGTACTGCTGGGCCGGGGGCGCGGGGGCCGGGGCGGGCGCCGGTGCCGGGGCGGGCGCGGGGGCGTATCCGCCGCCGTAGCCGCCGCCACCGCCGTAGCCACCGGCGGGGCCGGGCGGCGGAGGTGCGCCACCGCCGCCCGAGGCGTCGACGACGGCGTCGATCTTCCAGTTCGCCCCGAACTGCTCGGACAGCGCCGCCTTCAGCACGTCCTCGCTGCCGCTGCTCACGAAGTTGTCACGGGCGCCCGCGTTCACGAAGCCGAGCTGGAGCGTGGCGCCGTCGAAGCCTGTGACCTGCGCGTTCTGGCTGAGCAGGATCCAGGTGAAGCGGCGCTTGTTCTTGACCGCCTCCAGGATGTTCGGCCAGATCGTACGGGGGTCGGGGCCGCCGACCGGGGCCGGTGCGGCGGGGGCGGGGGACGACTGCTGCGGGGCGGGCGCGGGGGCCGGGGCCGATGCCTGCGGTGCGGCAGGGGCGGCCGGTGCGGCGGGGGCGGCCGGTTGGCCGGAACCCGCCGCCGCGGCCGTGGGCCAGCCGCCGGGCCTACGAGCGCCGCCGCCCCCGCCCGCCTGGGCGGCGGTGGGCCAGGAGCCCGGGGCGGCAGGGGCGGGCTGGGCCTCCACGGGCGGAGCGGGAGCCGGGGCGGGGCTCGGCGCGGGGGCCGGGGCCGCCGGGGCCTGGGCCTGCGGAGCCACCGGCGCCGCGGGAGCCGCAGGTGCCGGGGCCGGAGCCTGAGCCGCACCGGAAGCGGCTCCCGGGCCGCCCCCTCCGCGCACCGCGGCCCGGGCCGCCGCGGGTCCACCGCCCGGCTCGACGGGCGGCGCGGGCACCTGCGCCGGGGCCCCGGCATGGGCGTCGGGCCCGGGAACGTACGCCATGGAAGGCGCGGGACCCTGCCCGCCCGGCGTGAAGACTCCGCCGCGCTCGATGCGGTCGAGGCGGGCCATGACCGAACGTTCGTCGTCGTACGCCGCGGGCAGCAGCACGCGCGCGCAGATCAGCTCGAGCTGGAGCCGGGGGGCGTTGGCACCGCGCAACTCGGTCAGGCCCTGGTTGACGAGGTCGGCGGCGCGGCTGAGCTCGGCGGCACCGAAGGTCGACGCCTGCGCCTGCATCCGCTCCACGACATCGGCCGGGGCGTCGATGAGCCCCTTCTCCGCGGCGTCCGGAACGGCGGCCAGGATCACCAGGTCCCGCAGCCGCTCCAGCAGGTCGGCCACGAAGCGCCGCGGATCGTTGCCCCCCTCGATGACGCGGTCCACGACCTCGAAGGCGGCGGCGCCGTCGCCCGTGGCGAACGCCTCGACGACCGAGTCGAGCAGCGAGCCGTCGGTGTAGCCGAGCAGGCCGGTCGCCATGGCATACGTCACACCGTCTTCGCCCGCGCCGGCGAGCAGCTGGTCCATGACGGACATGGAGTCACGCACGGAGCCCGCGCCGGCCCTGACGACGAGCGGCAGCACGCCCTCCGCGACGGCCATGTCCTCCTTGCCGCACACCTCGCCCAGGTAGTCGCGCAGCGTCCCCGGCGGCACGAGCCGGAACGGGTAGTGGTGGGTCCTGGAGCGGATCGTCCCGATGACCTTCTCGGGCTCGGTGGTCGCGAAGATGAACTTGAGGTGCTCCGGCGGCTCTTCGACCACCTTCAGCAGCGCGTTGAAGCCCGCCGACGTGACCATGTGGGCCTCGTCGATGATGTAGATCTTGTAGCGGCTGCTCGCCGGGCCGAAGAAGGCCTTCTCCCGCAGATCACGGGCGTCGTCCACACCACCGTGCGAAGCGGCGTCGATCTCGATGACGTCGATCGAACCCGGTCCGTTGCGCGCGAGGTCCTGGCAGGACTGGCACTCCCCGCACGGATTCGGGGTGGGGCCCTGCTCACAGTTGAGACAGCGGGCCAGGATGCGCGCGCTGGTCGTCTTGCCGCAGCCGCGCGGGCCCGAGAACAGGTACGCGTGATTGACCCGGTTGTTCCGCAGCGCCTGCTGCAGCGGGTCGGTTACATGTTCCTGCCCGATGACCTCGGCGAACGACTCCGGGCGGTAGCGGCGATAGAGCGCGAGAGACGACACGCATACGAGGTTATAGGCGCGCACTGACAACCGGACCCGCCCACGGGTATCGCCGGCCGCACCGGAAACGTAAACGCCCCCCACGCACCCGCCAGAGCCGACTTACCCTTGCTGCCTTCCGGCCCTGGGGGAGTTCAGTCAGATAGCGCCACGTGAGGGGCTGACGCCAACAGTACCCGATCCCCCGGGGTGGAAAGAACCCGGAGGTCCGCCCCTCGGATCGGCCGACCGGTCCGTCGACCACCTTGATCATCAACGTGGTCGCGAGCACCCTTCAGCGTCTTGTATTGTTTGCGGCGGAGGATTCGCCTAGTGGCCTAGGGCGCACGCTTGGAAAGCGTGTTGGGGGCAACCCCTCACGAGTTCGAATCTCGTATCCTCCGCAGGCGGAAGGCCCGGACCGAGTGATCGGTTCGGGCCTTCGTCTTTTCCCCTCCGGTTCAGGGAGGGCCGGGTGGACGCCCCCTGGGGATAACCCCACCCCCAAGACACCCCGCAGCCCCATGTCCCCGGAGCCGTCGAATCGCGACGCTTGTGGCATGACCTCGACCACGCTGTCCTACGCGAGCACGACCCCCACCGCACCGCGGGCCACGGCCCGCCCGGGGTTCTGGCGCGCTCCGTTCTCCGGTGTCACCCATCGCGAGATCGGGCACACGATCACGTCGCTCCCGGTCGCGATCGCCGGGTTCGTCTTCGCCGTGACGCTGTTCTCCCTGGGCGTGGGCACGCTCGTCGTGTGGGTCGGGCTGCCGGTCCTCGCGGCGGCGCTGGCCGGCGCGCGCGGTCTCGGCGCGGCCGAGCGGGGCCGCGCGCGGACCCTGCTCGGGCTGGACGTGGCGGCGCCCGAGGCGCCCGCCCCCGGTCTGCGCGGGCGGCTCGCCGACGCCGCGGGATGGAAGGCGCTGCTCTTCCACACGGTGATGTTCCCGTGGCGCGTGCTGTCCTTCGTCCTGTCGGTGACCTTCCTGGTCACGGGGTGGGTGGTCGCGCTCTTCCCGGCCTACTCCTGGGTCTTCCACCGCTACCTGGACTGGCCCGGCTACCGGCTCTACGACTTCACGACCGACGCCGGTGTGCACCACGCGTACTACATCGAGTCGCCCGCCCAGATCGCCGCGGTCTCGGCCGTCGGGTTCGTTCTCGTCTTCCTGACGCCGCAGTTGGTGCGCGCGCTGACGAACCTCGACCGCGTCGCGATCCGCTCACTGCTCGGCGCGCGCCGCTGACCCCCGCGTGAGGACCTGGCGCAGGGCGTCCAGGACCGATACGTCGTCCACCGTCGACGGCACTGGTTCGTCCAGACCGTCGGCGATGCCGCGCATCGTGCGGCGCAGGATCTTGCCGGAGCGGGTCTTGGGGAGGGCCGCCACCACGGCGACCTCCTTCAGGGACGCGACGGCGCCGATCCGGTCCCGTACGAGCTGGACGAGTTCCGCCTCGACCACCGCGGGGTCCGACGCGACGCCCGCCTTCAGGACCACGAAGCCGCGCGGCACCTGGCCTTTGAGGGAGTCCGCGACGCCGATGACCGCGCATTCGGCGACGTCCGGGTGGGAGGCGAGGACCTCCTCCATGCCGCCCGTCGACAGGCGGTGCCCGGCCACGTTGATGACGTCGTCGGTGCGCCCCATCACGAACACGTAGCCGTCCTCGTCCACGTGCCCGCCGTCGCCGGTCAGGTAGTAACCGTCGAAGGCGGAGAGGTACGAGGAGACGAAGCGCTCGTCGTCGTTCCAGAGGGTGGGCAGGGAGCCGGGCGGCATCGGGAGGCGGACCACGATCGCGCCGTCCTCGCCGGGCGGCACCGGCTTGCCGTCGCCGTTCACGACGCGCACGTCCCAGCCCGGCAGCGGGAACGTCGGGGAGCCCGCCTTCACCGGGGCGGCCTCGATGCCCACCGGGTTCGCGACGATCGGCCAGCCCGTCTCGGTCTGCCACCAGTGGTCGATCACCGGGATGCCGAGCAGCTCGCTCGCCCAGTGATACGTCTCCGGGTCGAGCCGCTCCCCTGCGAGGAACAGGTACTTCAGCGCACTGAGGTCGTACGCGCGCGTGAACTCCCCTTCCGGGTCGACCTTCTTGATCGCCCGGAATGCGGTGGGTGCGGTGAACAGGGTCTTCACGCCGTACTCCTGCGCCACCCGCCAGAACTGGCCCGCGTCCGGGGTGCCGACCGGCTTCCCCTCGTAGAGGACGGTCGTGGCGCCGGCGAGGAGCGGGGCGTACACGATGTACGAGTGGCCGACGACCCAGCCCACGTCGGACGCGGTGAACATGGTCTCGCCGGGGCCCACGTCGTACACGGCCTCCATGGACCAGCGCAGTGCCACCGCGTAGCCGCCGCAGTCGCGGACGACTCCCTTGGGCTTTCCGGTCGTTCCGGACGTGTAGAGGATGTACAGCGGGTCCGTCGCCGCCATCGGGACGCAGGGCACGGGCTGTGCGTCCCTCATCGCCTCCGCCCAGTCCACGTCCCGGCCCGGCGTCGGTTCGCCCGGCCCCTCGGGGCGTCGCAGGATCACGCAGGCGTCCGGCTTGTGCTCCGACAGGTCCACCGCCTGGTCGAGGAGCGGCTTGTACGGGACGACCCGCGAGCCCTCGATGCCGCAGGACGCCGACACGACGACCTTCGGGGCCGCGTCGTCGATCCGCACCGCCAGCTCGTTCGCCGCGAATCCGCCGAAGACGACCGAATGCACAGCCCCGATCCGCGCGCAGGCGAGCATCGCGACGACGGCCTCCGGGACCATCGGCATATAGAGGACGACCCGGTCGCCACGGGTCACGCCGAGACCGGTCAGCACACCCGCGAAGCGGGCGACCTGATCGGTCAGCTCCTCGTAGGTGTACGTGCGTGTGGTGCCGGTCACCGGGGAGTCGTACACGAGCGCGGCCTGAGCGCCGCGGCCCGCCGCCACATGGCGGTCGAGGGCGTTGTGGCAGACGTTCAGCTCGCCGTCGGGGAACCAGCGGTGGAAGGGGGCCCGAGAGGAGTCCAGGGCCCGGGTCGGGGGCGTGTCCCAGTCGATCGCGCGGGCCGCCGTGAGCCAGAAGCCCTCGGGGTCCTCGGTGCTCGCTCGGAAGACTTCCTCGTACGACGGCATGCCCGCACTCCTTTGCGCAGAACCCGAACCGCGGAGCCCCGTCAACAGGGCTCCCGTGGCGACGGGAACACGATCAGGTCAGGCGGTGACCGCCGTCAACAGCACCGCCGCGTCCGTCAGCGCGAGGAGTCCGTGCCGCTCCTGCGGGATCGGGTGCAGCTGGCCCTGCGTGAGCGTGACGTCCCCGGAGACCGCGGTGAGGCGGACGCGGCCGCGCAGCACTTGGAGGGTGGCCGCGGGCGGCGCGTTGTGCTCCTCCAGGTTGCTGCCCTCGGTCAGGGCGATCACGCTCTGCCGCAGCAGCGGGTCCTCCTTGATCAGGAGTTCGGCGCTGCGGCCGTGCTCGGCCTTGCGGGCCGCGGTCAGATGGTCGTCGGCGAGGGCCGCGAGATCGTACGGGGCGGGCGTCGTGGAAGTCATGACGTCAGAGTTACCTCGGACGGCTGCCCTGTGCGACGCGGTGGCGCCCGATCGTGGCCGCGCGAGGGGCGGGGACCCCGGCGTGGCGACCGGGACGGCGCGGCGCGATCATCGACGTATGAGCCGTATGGACGTGACCCTCCACCTCGCCCAGGATCCCGCCGCCGACGAACTCCTCGGCCGCAGCCCGCTCGCCGCGCTCGTCGGGATGCTGCTCGACCAGCAGGTGCCCATGGAGTGGGCGTTCGCGGGCCCGCGCACCATCGCCACGCGTCTGAACGTCGACGACCTCGACGCGTACGAGATCGCCGCCCATGACCCCGAGGCCTTCGCCGCGCTGCTCTCCGAGAAGCCGGCCGTGCACCGCTATCCCGGCTCCATGGCCAAGCGGGTGCAGCAGCTGTGCCAGTACCTCGTCGACCACTACGACGGGGACGCCGCCGCCGTGTGGGAGGGCGTCGGCACCGGCAAGGAGGTGCTGAAGCGGCTGAACGAGCTGCCCGGCTTCGGCAAGCAGAAGGCCCAGATCTTCCTGGCCCTGCTGGGCAAACAGCTCGGCGTGCGGCCGACGGGCTGGCGCGAGGCGGCGGGCGCGTACGGCGAACCGAAGGCGTTCCGCTCGGTGGCCGACATCACCGGCCCCGAGTCCCTCACCAAGGTGCGCGCCCACAAGCAGGAGATGAAGGCCGCCGCGAAGGCGGAGAAGGCGGCGAAGGCCGCCAAGTAGCGGGACCGGGCGGGCCTCGGCTGAGCCGTGGTGGGCGTCGCGGGGCTCTGCCCCGGAACCCGCGCCTCAATCGCCGGCGGGGCTTGCTCGGTGTCAGCCGGGTGCCGGGTCGGTAACCCATGAGAGCGGATCTGCGGCTCCGCGGATCACGTCGTGGCCGGTGGCGGGCAGATGACGGAGCATGAGCGCCGCCGCGTCCGCCCCGGTCCCGGGCCCCCGTGTCCCGGTCCTGGTGCGCGCGCTCCTGATGGTGCTCGCCCTGCTGTTCGCGCCGCTCGCCGCCGCCCCCGCCACGGCCGCCACGGCGCCACCGCCCGCCGCCTCCTCCTCCTGCGAGCCGGGCGAGGGGACCCGGGACGCCTCCGAGGAGGCCCTCCGGCTGCCGACGGGCCATCCCGTCCGGCTCCTCACCGCACCGCCCCCGTGCGTCCCGCCGCGCCCCCTGCCGGCCGCGCGCCCCGACACCACGACGCACCCCACGCCGCCGTCCCGGCGCGCCCTGCGCACCGTCGTCCTGCGCTGCTGACGGGTCCATCACCCACGTTCCGTTCGCACGCACGCACGACTTCACAAAGGACGGCAGCACTCACATGCCCAAGGACCCCTACGCGCTCCTGCGCGCCCTGATGCGCGCCGAAGCCGCCCGCGGCGAACGCGCCGCCACGGAGAAGACGCCCCCGACCACCTCGCGGGACCGGCGGACGCCGGGCAAGAAGCGCGACCGCTGAGGCCCGTTCCCCGCGCCCCCGCACGGGACGCGGGGAACCGTGCGTCAACAAGGCGCGAGCAACTACCCCGGAAGAGCCACGAGCACGCCTGTTTTCCGTCAACTCACCCACGGCGCCACTCATTTCAGGCCCCTGTGGGTGACTCGACTGGCCCCGGTTGGAGCCGGTTAAGGACGGTATTTCCAGGCTGTGTACCGAGTCCCCATGGCTGCGCCCGGAGAGCCTTGCCCGGTAGGCTTTCCGTGTGATCTTCAAGCGCATCGGAAACGGCCGGCCGTACCCCGACCACGGCCGGGAAAGCACCCGGCAGTGGGCGGACGTCGCGCCGCGCCCGGTCCGCCTCGATCAGCTGGTGACGACCAAGGGCCAGCTCGATCTGGAGACCCTGCTCGCCGAGGACTCGACGTTCTACGGCGACCTCTTCGCGCACGTCGTGAAGTGGCAGGGCGATCTCTACCTGGAGGACGGCCTGCACCGCGCCGTGCGCGCCGCGCTCCAGCAGCGCCAGGTGCTGCACGCGCGCGTGCTCGAACTGGGCTGACGGCGCCGCACGACCTCGGCCGGCCGCGCCGCACGACTGACGCCGCCTCAGGACGTATTGACCCTTTTGGGTTGGACTGAGCGACTGACCGTGATCATTTAATAGGCATCGTCGCCGCACAGGATTACGCTGCGCCCATGAGCATGCTCACTCCACCCGGCATGGGCGGCAAGTACCGCATCACAGGGGACAAATACCCCCGCATGCGGCGCGGGCGCCCGCGCAACAGGCTGGTGCTCGCGGTCGTCGCGTCCGTCGCCGCGATCGGGCTGATCGGCTGGGGCTCGTTCCAGCTGGTCGACGTCTTCACGGGGGGTGACAAGGCCAGCGCCGCGGGGGCGAAGTCCGGCGCGTGCGAGAAGCGGCCCAGCGCGTCGCCCTCGCCCGGCAAGGCGGCCCAGAAGCTGCCGAAGCCCTCCCAGATCACCGTGAACGTACTGAACGCCACGGCCCGCGGCGGACTGGCCAAGGACACCGCGGACGAGCTGAAGAAGCGCGGCTTCAAGATCGGTGACGTGGGCAACGCCACGAAGGCGTACGACAAGAAGGTCAAGGGCCCCGGCATACTGCTCGGCGCCTCGGCGGCCACCGAAGCCGCGCTGCCCGTCCTCGGCACGCAGCTGACCGGCGCCGAGCTGAAGGCCGACAAGCGCACGAAGCCGGCCGAGGTCGACCTGATCATCGGCTCCGGCTTCAAGAAGCTCACGAAGAAGCCGGCCGCCGACAAGGCGCTGTCGGCGCTGAACCACCCGAAGCCGAAGCCCTCGGCCTCCGGCGCGGGCTGCTGACCCGGACCCCGTAGCGCGAAAAAGCCGCGGACGGCGCGTCCGCGGCTTTCTCCGTTCCCGTACTGCGTACGGGAACGGCTACTCGGCGACCCCGTACATCCGGTCCCCGGCGTCGCCGAGGCCCGGGACGATGTACCCGTGCTCGTTGAGCCGCTCGTCGACCGAGGCCGTCACGACGGTGACCGGCGTGCCGGCCAGCTCGCGCTCCATGATCTCGACGCCCTCGGGGGCGGCGAGCAGTACCACGGCCGTGACGTCGTCGGCGCCCCGCTTGATCAGTTCCTGGATCGCCGCGACGAGCGTGCCGCCCGTGGCCAGCATCGGGTCCAGGACGTAGACCTGGCGGCCGGAGAGGTCGTCCGGCATCCGCGTCGCGTACGTCGCGGGCTGCAAGGTCTCCTCGTTGCGCACCATGCCGAGGAAGCCCACCTCGGCGGTCGGCAGGAGGCGCACCATGCCGTCGAGCATGCCGAGGCCCGCGCGCAGGATCGGCACCACCAGCGGGCGCGGGTGCGACAGCTTGACGCCGGTCGTCCGCGAGACGGGGGTGTCGATGTCGACCTGCTCTGTGCGCACGTCCCGGGTCGCCTCATAGGCGAGCAGGGTGACCAGCTCGTCGGCCAGGCGCCGGAAGGTCGGGGAGTCGGTGCGCTGGTCGCGCAGCGTGGTGAGCTTGTGCGCCACCAAAGGGTGGTCGACGACGTGGATCCGCATGTCCTCAACAGTAACCGGGCCACAGGGCCGCGGCTCCCCCGCGCGGTGGCATCAACGGCCGGTGCGGAGGGAAGGTGGAAGGGACTCGCCGACTGGCGCCGACTGGGCGGACTGGGGTGGTGTGGCGATGGCGGACGAGAAGCGCCGGGAGCGGCCCGAGCGGGAGCCGGAGGCTGCCGGGCCCGGGCCCGACGAGGAGAGCGACGCCGAGCGCAGGCGCAGGCGCGCCCTGTTCCTGCGCGAGCTGACGGAGGCGCGGGAGCTGCGCGCCAGGGTCCAGCCGCGCCGCGCCCGGGCCGCGCGGATGCGACACCAGATGCGGATGCGCACGTTTCGCTGGTGACGGGCCCCGCCAAATCCGCCCCTGATCCCCGTTCCACGGGGCGCCGCGGAGGACGCGCCACGAACACAGCGCGCGGAAGACCTCTCTTGGAGCCGGACTTTCTGCCACGATTCCGAGTGGGCGGGGCGTGAACTGCGATCCCCGCCTCCACAACCCCGCCGGGGGGATTCCCGACCGGCACACCTGAGACCAGTGGGAGAGTCACGGTGTACTTCGCCGCACTGCTCGCGCGCACCGAAGACGGGTGGGAAGCGAGCGACACAGAGCTCGACGACGTGGAGACCCTGTCGGACCTGTCCGACCTGGCCCGCGAGGCGGCGGCCGAGGCCGGCGCCGAGGACGACACGATCCTCGTCTTCATCGAACAAGAGGACGCCTGGTTCGGCGTCGTCCGCATTGACGGCGAGGAGGACCCTCGCATCTACGTCTCCGACGCGGCCGCTGCCGCCCGCAGCAGCTACGGCGAGATCCTGCTCACCGACGAACTGCTCGGCAAGGCTCCGGACGGTTCGGACGCCGGCGTCATCGACGAACTGGACGCCCTGGATCTGGACGGGACGGAGGACGGCGAGGACGCCTCCGACGATGACGAGGACGCCGGAGCCGAGGTGGTGCCGCCCGGCCCGCTCGGCGACAGCGGGGTCCTGGCCGACCTGGGAGTCGCCGAGAAGGATCTGCTCACGCTCGACGGGTCGGACGCGCTGAGCGAGATCGCCGACGCCCTGGGCGCATCGGAGGTCCTCGAGACGGTGCGCTGACCGCCGCGGGGATAGATTCCTCGCCGTGACACCCTCCGACGCCGCTCCCGAACCCGAACCCGTTCCCGATCCCGTACGAGATCCCTGGAAGCCGCCGATGCGGCAGGCCCTGGCCGAGGCCGGGCTCGCCGCAGCGGGCGGTGACGTGCCCGTCGGCGCCGTCGTGCTCGCGCCGGACGGGACCACCGTGCTCGCGCGGGCGCACAACGAGCGGGAGCTGACGGGGGACCCGACCGCGCACGCGGAAGTGCTGGCGCTGCGCAGGGCGGCACAGCAAGTGGGCGAATGGCGGCTGACCGGCTGCACGCTCGTCGTCACCCTGGAGCCGTGCACCATGTGCGCGGGCGCGCTCGTGCAGTCCCGCGTCGACCGGGTCGTGTACGGGGCGCGTGACGAGAAGGCGGGCGCGGCCGGTTCGCTGTGGGACGTGATCCGCGACCGACGGCTCAACCACAGGCCCGAAGTGATCTCCGAAGTTCTCGCCGAGGAGTGCGCCGGTCCCCTCGTCCGCTTCTTCAGAGATACCGATTTCGGACCACGGCCCACCATGGGCTAGAGTTCCTCTCGGTAGCGTGTCCGAGCGGCCGAAGGAGCTCGCCTCGAAAGCGAGTGAGGGGAAACTCTCCGAGGGTTCAAATCCCTCCGCTACCGCCGTTCGAAGGGGCGGATCCGACCAGGATCCGCCCCTTCGCTTTGCCCGGCTCGCTGTGCCCGGCGGTACTCAGCCGGCCTGCGGCGGCCGACCGTCTCCGAAGCGGACCTCGGACAGCGCCTTCTTCACGGGGACCTTGGCCAGGTACCCGGAGCCGAAGCAGATGTTCTGCAGCACGTACCAGAACTTCTCGGCACTGGTCATCTCGCAGAGCCCGTACTCGCTCAGGGCCTTCTTCGAAGGAATCTTCGCGAAATAGGCGGCTCCGAACGAGATGCACCCGAGGATGTACCAGAAGCTCTCCGCACCCGTGGTGACTCCTCTTCCGAGGACCTGGGCCTGGTTGGCCATGGGGATGTACTCCCTGCACTCGTCCTGTGGACGACCCCATGATCCTCTCCCGGCACGGTGGGGAAGGGACGGACACGGAAAAGCTCCGACACCTGTCGAAAGGTGCCGGAGCTTCACGTCCCGCTCGGGTCGGGGGGAGTGGCATCGGGGGGACAAACCACTCCCCCCGATGAGGACGGACTCCCGTAGTCCGCGCCGCTTCGGGGGGAAGCTGCGTCGCGGACCCCGCAGTCGGGTGCCGTCCCTGCCCTTCGGATTCCTGCCAGACCCTCCGGGCTCATCACCAATCCTGCCCCTTTGCGGGGGTGCGTGACGTCGGCAAAGGACCCATGACCGCAGGCCGTTGGTCCTTAAAGGTCGCGTCGGTGATCGTCCGCGTTAGACTCGCCGCCGGCCGACAGGGGCCGGCGGGGATCGGACACGGGTACGGGGAGGCAAACGTGGTGCAGTCGAAGAAGGTCGCGCTCTTCGTCGGGGTGGTCTTCGTGCTCTACGTGATCATCACCGATCCCTCCAAGGCCGCCGACTACGTCCAGATAGGGTTCGAGGGCGTATCGTCCGCCGCCCAATCCATAGGCGACTTCATGACCTGGGTCGTCAACGGCGGGAAGTAGCCGCAAGCCACCCGCCAGCGTCCCCAGGGAGCACCCGTGATCCGCCATCTGGTCCTCTTCAAGCTCAACGACGGCGTGAGCCGTGACGAACCGCGCGTGGCCGAGGGCGTCGAGGCCTTCCGCGCGCTGGGCGGGAAGATCCCCGAGCTGAAGTTCTGGGAGTGCGACTGGAACATCACCGACCGGCCGATCGCCTACGACTTCGCGATCAACTCGGCCGTCGAGGACACCGACGCACTGAAGCGGTACATCGAGCACCCCGCGCACCAGGAGGGCGTCGCACTGTGGCGCGAGTTCGCCACGTGGGTGATCGCGGACTACGAGTTCTGAGCAACCCGCCCGGACCGTCAACACGTTCGAGGAGCCTCTCACCGGAACGGTGAGGGGCTTTCGCGCGTCCTGGACCACCGTCCATGCCCCCAACTGGGCCTTCAACACGGAGTTATGCGGTGCTTGCACACAGTGCACATGTCTTGTGATGCTATGACCGCTTTTGACCGATGAGTTGACGGAAACAGAGGTGGAGTTGACCGTGCCGGCCAGTACTGCGCCTCAAGAAGCACCGCCCACGCCCCCGAAGAGCCGTGGCGCCGACGCCCGCGCGCTGACCCAGGTGCTCTTCGCGCAGATCAAGGACCTCCCGCCGGGCAGCCCCGAGCACTCCCGGGTGCGCGGCGCCCTGATCGAGGCGAATCTGCCGCTGGTGCGCTACGCGGCGGCCCGCTTCCGCAGCCGCAACGAGCCGATGGAGGACGTCGTCCAGGTCGGCACGATCGGGCTGATCAACGCCATCGACCGGTTCGACCCGGACCGCGGCGTCCAGTTCCCGACCTTCGCGATGCCCACGGTCGTCGGCGAGATCAAGCGGTACTTCCGCGACAACGTCCGCACCGTGCACGTGCCGCGCCGCCTCCACGAGCTGTGGGTCCAGGTGAACAGCGCGACCGAGGACCTGACGACCGCCTTCGGGCGCTCCCCGACCACCGGCGAGATCGCCGAGCGGCTGCGGATCGGCGAGGACGAGGTGCTCGCCTGCATCGAGGCGGGCCGCTCGTACCACGCGACGTCCCTGGAGGCGGCGCAGGAGGGCGACGGGATGCCGGGCCTGCTCGACCGGCTCGGCTACGAGGACCCGGAGCTGGACGGCGTCGAGCACCGCGATCTCGTGCGCCACCTCCTCGTACAGCTGCCCGAGCGCGAGCAGCGCATCCTTTTGCTCCGCTACTACAGCAATCTGACGCAATCTCAGATCAGTGCGGAACTGGGTGTCTCGCAGATGCACGTGTCAAGGCTCCTCGCCCGGAGCTTCGCTCGACTTCGGTCCGCAAACAGGATCGAAGCCTAGCTCGAACGGGTAGACAAGGCCCTCGGGGCATTTCCCGCGGGAATCCGCGCCAACTCCCGCCACACCCCCTGCTTCCTGCACCGATCCATCCCTTACATGTCGACATGTCACTACAGCGTGTTGCCGACATGTGACATTCTGCTGGAACGGCGTTTGGCGCAGCCCCTCGTCCGGTATTCAGGTGGAGGCTGCGCTCTTACCTGACGGGAGCGTCCGCCGCGACCGTCCGCGACCTCAAGGGGGTGGCATGTCCGCAGACCAGGGCAGCTCGAAGGTGCTCACGCTCACGCCCGGCGCGCCCGCCGCGACCGATGACCTGAGCGAGCAGACGCCTGCCGCGCTGATCGACGCTCCTGTTCCCGCCTCGGTGCCGACCCAGGCCACCGAGAGCCCCGAAGTGTCCGTGACACCTCCGGTGAGCGGGTCCATCGACACCCGCACCCTGTCCCGCTCCCTGTTCCTGCGTCTTGCCACGCTCGACGAGCACAGCCCGGAGCGGGCGTACGTCCGCGACACCCTGATCGAGCTGAACCTGCCGCTGGTGCGCTACGCGGCCGCCCGGTTCCGCAGTCGCAACGAGCCGATGGAGGACATCGTCCAGGTCGGCACGATCGGTCTGATCAAGGCGATCGACCGTTTCGACTGCGAACGGGGCGTGGAGTTCCCGACGTTCGCGATGCCGACGGTGGTCGGCGAGATCAAGCGGTTCTTCCGGGACACCTCGTGGTCGGTGCGGGTGCCGCGCCGCCTCCAGGAGCTGCGGCTCGCCCTGACCAAGGCCAGCGACGAGCTCGCGCAGAAGCTGGACCGCTCGCCCACCGTCCCGGAGCTCGCCGCGGTGCTCGGCGTCTCCGAGGAGGACGTGGTCGACGGCCTCGCGGTGGGCAACGCGTACACCGCGTCCTCCCTGGACTCGCCCGCGCCCGAGGACGACGGCGGCGAGGGCTCCCTCGCGGACCGGCTCGGCTACGAGGACACGGCGCTCGAGGGCGTCGAGTACCGCGAGTCGCTCAAGCCGCTGCTCGCCAAGCTGCCGCCGAGGGAGCGCCAGATCATCATGCTCCGGTTCTTCGCGAACATGACGCAGTCGCAGATCGGCGAAGAGGTCGGCATCTCGCAGATGCACGTGTCCCGGCTGCTCACGCGGACGCTGTCGCAGCTGCGCGAGGGCCTGATCGCCGACTGACGGCGCCGGCTGGTCCGTTCGACCGGGTTCGCGGGGTTCCGATTTGACGGAGCGTCAGACACACTGGCGCGATGCTGCGGACTTGGTTGCTCGGTCACAGGAAGCTCGCCGTCGGTGCCGCTTCGGTCACCGCGGTGTGCGTGAGCGCGGGCGCCGTCGCCGCCCTCGACGGTGGCGACGGACCCGATGCGTACGTGGCCGTGGGCGCGGCGGGAGCGGCGCCCATGAAGCCGGGCGACCGGGTCGCGCCCACCGGCAAGGTGGAGCTCGTCCCGCTGGACTCCCCCGAGGCGGATGCCCCGGGCGCCCCGAAGGCACCGGGGAAGGGTGCGGCGGGCAAGGCGGGCGGTGCCGACACCGGTACGGACGCGGGCGGTCTCCCCGCGGCCGACGACCTCCCCGGCGAGACCCCTGCCGCCGGCGGCACACCGTCCGGCGCGGACAAGCCCTCCGGCGACTCCGGCAGCGCCCGGGACTCCGGGAGCACCGACCCCGGCAAGAGCGCCGCCCCCTCGCCGTCCCCCGCGGGCCCCGCCGCGCTCAAGGTCGGCGAGCCGGAGTTCAAGAAGGCCGACAAGCGCTGGTGTCAGGACGTGACGCTGACCCTGCACAACTCCGGTGGCAGCGCGGTGCGTTCGGGCACCGCGACCTTCGAGACGCATGTGATGGGCGCCCTGGGCATCGACTGGGCGACCATCGACGTCAAGAAGAAGCTCCCCGTGCCCATCGGGGCCGGGGAGAAGAAGCGGAAGACGTGGACCGTGTGCGTCGACTCGTGGCGCGTACCGCTCGGCATGCGCCTCGAGACCAAGGACGTCGACGTCGACTGGAAGTGAACTGCCGCCGGGCAGCGGCTACTTGAGCGCCAGCCAGGCCACGCCCGCCACCACGACGATCGCGAGCACGATGCCGATGATCAGGCCTGCGCTGGGTCCGGACTTCGCGGCGGCGGCCTGCTGACGCGCGGGCGGCTGCTCGTCGACGAAGGCGCGGAACATCTGGGTGTTGCCCGCGGGGTCGTTATTGCCCTGGGGGCCGGGGCCTTGGGGGTTGTTAGCCATGGGGCAGGACCCTAGCGAATTGCCGTGAACGGCGCCACAGTCCCAGCGCATGCCACTTGAGCTGCGGCTTTACTGATTTGCACTCGATCTTTGCCGCGATTTTATCCGCGATCACCCTCTTTCGTTTGCCTGTGGCAACCAACTGCTTCTATGGTTGCCCTAAGCAACAAATAAAGATCTTCTGGTCAGGAGGTGCCGTGGCCGCACAACGTCACTACGACGAGCTGGCGCGACAGATGAGCGCCTTCGGAGCCGTCAAGAGGGACATGGCGCGGATCATGCCGCACGACTGCCCGACCGGTTCGGCCGCCGTACTCACCCTGCTCAAGCGCTACGGAGACATGCGGATGAGCCGCATGGCCGAGCTGCTCGCCGTGGACGTGTCCGTGGCCAGCCGGCACGTGGCACACGTGGTGGACCGCGACTGGATCGAGCGTCGTCCCGACCCCGCCGACAAACGTTCGCGCATCCTCAGCCTCACCGAAAAGGGCTTGAAGCAGCTGGAGGTGCTCAACGAACTGAGCACCCAACTGCTCGCCGACCGGCTGAGCGACTGGTCCGACGACGAGGTCGATCAGTTGATCGCCCTCATGACGCGACTGCGCGACAGCTTCGGCGACTGCCGCACGACGGGGTCCCGAACGACGGTTCCGCAGGCCGCCACTGAGCCGACCACCGAGTCGACCGCTCAGCTCACCACCCGTACACCCGCGTAAGACGTAAGAAAAGGAATCCCATGGCAACAACCACACCGTCCGGTGTGCGGGGCAGCCATCCCAAGCATTCAGGGGCCGCCCCCGAAGCGGGTGCCCCCATGTCGCACCGGCAGGTCATGGAGGCGCTGTCCGGGCTGCTGCTCGGCATGTTCGCCGCCATCGTCTCGTCGACGATCGTCACCAACGCCCTTCCCAAGATCATTGGTGACCTGGGCGGCGGCCAGTCCGCCTACACCTGGGTCGTCACGGCCTCGCTGCTCGCCATGACCGCCACCACGCCCCTGTGGGGCAAGATGGCGGACCTGTTCAGCAAGAAGGCCCTGGTCCAGATAGCCCTGATCGTCTACGTGGTGGGCTCGGTCGTCGCCGGTCTCGCGCAGAACCCGGGGATGCTGATCACCGCCCGTGCCATCCAGGGCATCGGCGCCGGTGGTCTGTCCGCCCTGGCGCAGATCATCATGGCCGCGATGATCTCCCCGCGTGAGCGCGGTCGTTACTCCGGTTACCTCGGTGCCACGTTCGCGGTCGCGACCGTCGGTGGCCCGCTGCTCGGCGGTGTCATCACCGACACCGACTGGCTCGGCTGGCGCTACTGCCTCTTCGTCGGTGTGCCCTTCGCGCTGATCGCCCTGATCGTGCTGCAGAAGACCCTGCACCTGCCGGTGCTCAAGCGGAAGGTCAAGGTCGACTGGGCCGGCGCCTTCTTCATCACCGCCTCGGTCTGCCTGCTCCTCATCTGGGTCACCTTCGCCGACGACAAGTACGACTGGCTGTCGTGGCAGACCTACACGATGGTCGGCGGCGCGATCGTGCTGGCGCTGATCTTCACGCTCGTCGAGTCCAAGGCCAGCGAGCCGATCATCCCGCTGCGCCTCTTCAAGAACCGCACCATCACGCTCGCCTCGCTCGCCTCGCTGTTCGTCGGTGTCGCGATGTTCGCGGGCACCGTGTACTTCTCGCAGTACTTCCAGCTGGCGCGCGGCAAGACGCCCACGATGTCGGGTGTCATGACGATCCCGATGATCGGTGGACTCTTCATCTCCTCCACCGTCTCCGGCCAGATCATCACCCGGACCGGCAAGTGGAAGGCCTGGCTCGTCGCCGGCGGTCTGTTCCTGACCGCGGGTCTGGGTCTGCTCGGCACCATCGAGTACGACACCCCGTACTGGCGCGTCGCCATCTGGATGGCGCTGCTCGGTCTCGGCGTCGGCATGATGATGCAGAACCTCGTGCTGAGCACGCAGAACCAGGTCGCCCCCCAGGACCTCGGTTCCGCCTCCTCGATGGTGACCTTCTTCCGGTCCCTCGGCGGCACGATCGGCGTCTCGGCGCTCGGCTCCGTGATGACCACCCGCATCAGCCACCACGCCACGGACACCATCGGTTCGCTCAGCCCGCAGGAGCAGCAGGCGGCAGGAAAGACGATGGCCGGCGGTCAGCTGCCGGACATGTCCGTGCTGCCCGGCCCGATCCGCAACTGGCTGGAGGCCGCGTACGGAAGCGGCATCGCCGACATCTTCCTGTACGCCGCGCCGATCGCGTTCCTGGCATTCGTCTTCACCATCTTCATCAAGGAGGTTCCCCTGCGTACGACCGGAGCCCTCGAACAGGCCGCACAGGGCGATACGGCCCCGGCCGCCGCCCCGGCCCAGGCCGCTGCTGCCGCCGCCGTTCCCACGCCGGAGCAGGTGCCGAGCCTGGTCGGTGCGGGTCAGCCCGCGGCCGACACCCAGACCCAGCGGCTGGCCACCGTCGCCTCCGCCGGTGGCGACGCGCCCGTCGGCGGCGGCACCCCGGTCCGCGGTTTCGTCCGCGGCGCCGAGTCCGCCCCGGTGCCGCGCGCCGCGGTCACCCTGATCTCCCTCGGCGGCCGGCAGCTGGGCCGCGCCGTGGCCCAGGGCGACGGTTCGTACGCGGTCGACGCCCCCGGCGCCGGCTCCTACGTCCTGATCGCCTCGGCCGACGGCTACCAGCCGCAGGCCTCCACCGTCCTGGTGGGCGAGGAAGCCGTCACGTACGACATCCTGCTCAGCGGGACCAGCGGTCTCACCGGTGTGGTGCGGGCCAGCGAGACCAAGGCGCCGGTCGCCGGGGCCATGGTCATCGTCACCGACGTCCGCGGCGACGTGCTCGCCACGGGTCAGTCGGGACCGGGCGGCGAGTTCACCTTCGCCGAGCTGGTTCCCGGCCCGATCACCATCGCCGTGAACGCGCCGGGGCACCGCCCCACCGCGCTGCCCGTCGAGGTCACCGGCTCCGGTGTCACCCGCGTCGAGATCGACCTGCACTCCGGCTCCCAGGTCCAGGGCACCGTCCGGGCCGCGGGCCGCGCGCTGAACGACGCGCGGGTCACGCTGGTGGACGCCGCGGGCAACGTGGTCGCCACCGCCACCACCGGTGAGGACGGCGCGTACGCCTTCACCGACCTGGACGGCGGCGAGTACACCGTGATCGCGACCGGCTACCCGCCGGTGGCCACCGGCCTCAGCGTGAACGGCAGCGGCGTCGACGGCCACGACATCGAACTCGCCCACCCCGGCGAGTAACAGGCCCCGGGCCACCTGAAGGTGTGGTTCGCGCTTTGAGCGGACGCGGACCACACAGGCCCGGTTGTGAGAATGGGCCCCGGACCCGGCGGCGTCGCCAATCGGCAGGGGACGGCCGAGACGCAGTGCCGACCGGGGCCCGTCCACGCAGGGGGAGCAATGACCAGCCGCCCTGCGTACGTATGAACTTGAGCTAGGAGAGCAAAAGCATGGGACTGAGCGCGCGGATCCGCACGCGGGACGGGTGGGCCCTGCCGCACGCCGTCGTCACGGTGACCGACATGACCGGCTCGCAGGTGCTGCGGGCCGAGGCCGATGACGAGGGCGCCGTGCACGACCCGGCCACCCTTGCGCCCGGTCCCTACACGGTGATCGTGACCGCCGTCGGCTACGCCCCGGCCGCCTCCACCGCGATGGTGACGGCGAGCGGCCGGGCCGACGTGGGCAGCATCGTGCTGCACCGGCAGGGCGGGGCCGAGCTGCCGCCGCCCGGGCCCTGGATGGTCGACCCGATGCACTCGACGATCGCGGCGACCGCCCAGCACCTCGGGATCACCTCGGTGCACGGCCGGTTCACCGACTTCTCGGCGCGCATCGACATAGCGCAGGACGTCGAGAAGTCGCGGGTCGAGGCCGTCATCAACGCGGCGTCCATCGACACCGGCAACGGCATGCGCGACGGCCACCTGAAGTCCCCGGACTTCCTGGACGTCGAGACGTACCCGGAGATCACCTACAAGTCGACCTGGATCGAGCCCGCGGGCACCGACCGGTGGACCGTGCACGGCCAGCTGAGCCTGCACGGCGTGGCCCGTGAGGTCGACCTCGACCTCAGCTACCTGGGCACCGGCGCCGACCCGTGGGGCGGCACCCGCGCGGCGTTCAAGGCGACGGCCGAACTGAAGCGCGAGGACTTCGCGATGAACTACAACCAGGTCGTGCAGGCCGGCATCGCGGCGATCGGCGCGACGCTGAAGGTCGAGCTCGACATCCAGGCCGTACAGGGCGACGCGCTGCCGCAGATGTGACACCGGCGGGTGTCGGTGGCCGGGGTTAGGCTGCGAAGCATGGCTCCGAACATCGCGACCAACACCCGTGTGTCACTGGACGAGTTGCTCGACTTCGTACGTCCCCGGCACCGCGCCCTCCTCATCACCGCCCGCGCCGACGGGTCCCCGCAGGCCTCACCACTGACCTGCGGGGTCGACGGCGACGGGCGGATTGTTGTTTCCACGTACCCGGAGCGGGCCAAGACGCGGAACGCGAAGCGGGATCCGCGGGTCAGTCTCGTCGTGCTCAGCGACGAGTGGAACGGGCCGTGGGTGCAGGTCGACGGGGCGGCGGAGGTCATCGACTCGCCCGACTCCGTCGAGGCGCTCGTCGAGTACTTCCGGTGCATTTCGGGGGAGCATCCGGATTGGGACGAGTACCGCGAGGCGATGGTCAAGCAGGGGAAGTCGATTATTCGTGTGACGCCGGAGAAGTGGGGTCCGGTGGCGACGGGTGGGTTCCCGGCGCGGTTGGCTTGACCCGTAACGGCGTTACGGCCGCGGGGCTCCGCCCCGGACCCCGCGCCTCAATCGCCGGCGGGGCTTGATTTCGCCACCAAGGACTCGATGCCCGCGATCTGGAGGTCGAGGGCGACCTCGAAGTCCATGTCCCGCATCGCGTCCACGTCGCCCCCCTCCTCCACCGCCTCCATCATCCGCTCGGCGTGCTGAAAGTCGTCCGCCATCTCCTCCGGGACGGAGAAGGCCGCCATCGCCTTGTGGAAGTACTCGTCCTGCGTGAGCCCGACCTCGGCGCAACGCTGCCGGAAGTGGCCCTCGACGGTCCCGTACCCGTAGACGAACTGGAAGACGGACGCGACCGCCCCGCGCTGCTGCGGCAGCGAGAGGCCCGTGCGGGCGATCACCCGCTGCACCGCGCGCGAGAACAGCAGCGACTTCGGGCCGACGTTGAGGAAATTGCCGACGAGCGGCGAGATCCACGGATGCCGGACCAGCAACGCGCGGTACGTCGCGGCCAGTTCGCGCAGCTGCGTCTGCCAGTCCGGCAGCTCCGCCGCGTCCGTGTCCGGGATCTCCAGCTCGCCGAAGGCCTGGTCGAGGGCAAGTTCGAGGAGGTCGTCCTTGGTGTCGACGTACCAGTAGACGGACATCGCGGTGACGCCCAGCTCGCCCGCCAGGCGCCGCATCGAGAACTTCGCGAGCCCCTCCGCGTCCAGGAGCCGCACCGTCGCCTCGGTGATCCGCTCCCGGTCGAGGCCGTTGGGCTGCTCGGCCCGCCGGCCGCGCGACGCTCTGGGCCTGGGCTCCGCGGCGCCATCCGTGTCCTCGAGCCAGACGCTCATCCGCGCTGCCTTCGCCATGGCGTTCCTTCCCAGGAGTTCCTCGTACGCGGGCGGGGCGGGCCTGCGCACAGGACCGCTCCCCGCCCGCACCGATGCTAAGCGGAAGTCACCGCCGCCGATTCTGCCCGTTCCGCCCTGCGCAGCAACGCCGCCGCGAGCAGGCCGCCCGTGAGCACGGCGACCGCGCCGACCAGTTGACTCGTCTCCAGGCCGGAGGCGAACGCGTCGCTGATCCGGGCCCGCTCGCCCGCCGAGCCCGCCGCCGCGAGCGCCGCGGGGAAGGACGCCGCGGACACCGCGACGAGCGCGCCGAACCGGGCGTTGAGGACCGCGCCGAGCACCGCGACGCCGAGCCCGTTGCCGAACTCCGCGAGCGTGCCGTTGACGCCCGCGCCGACGCCCGCCTTCTCCGGCGGGATCGCGCTCATGATGGCGTTGGCCATGGCCGGCATGGCGAAGGCGATGCCCGCGCCCATGACCACCAGGCCGAGCAGCATGCCGCCGTATCCGTCCCCGCCCAGCAGGGCGATCGCCGCGAGCCCCGCCGCCATGCACGTCATGCCCGTCGCGATGACGAGCGGCGTGCCCATCTTCGGCAGGAGCCGCGCGCCGACGCCGGTCAGATTGAGCGCGACGACGGTGAGCGCGAGCGGCGCGGTGTGCAGACCGGCCTCCAACGGCCCGTACCCGAGCACGAACTGGAGGTGCTGGGTGAGCAGGAACAGCGAGCCGCCCATGCCGAACGCGACGAGGATCGCGCCGGTCACCGCGCCCGTGAACTTCTGGTTGCGGAAGAAGTGCATGTCGAGCATCGGATACGGGATCCGCAGCTCCCATGTCACGAACGCGGCCATGAAGAGCACACCGATCGCGGCCGAGGTCAGCGTGGGCGTGGACGTCCAGCCGTCGTCGGGGCCCGAGATGATCGCGTAGACGACACCGGTCATGCCGATCGTCGAGAGCAGCGCGCCGAGCAGGTCGGGGCGGTCGCCCTGGGGGTTCTTCGACTCGGGCACCAGGGCGATGACGGCGACCAGGCCGATGACCGCGACCGGGATGTTGATGAGGAAGATCGAGCCCCACCAGAAGTGGTCGAGCATCACGCCGCCGAGCAGCGGGCCGACGGCGAAGCCGAGCGAGTTGACGGTGGCCCACAGGCCGATCGCCTTCACGCGCTCGGAGTCGCTGAAGATCTGCACGACCACGGCGAGCGTGGAGGTCATGAGCAGCGCCCCGCCGATGCCCATGCCGGCCCGCGCGGCGATCAACTGGCCGGTGGTCCCGGCGAGTCCGGCGACGAGCGAGCCCACTCCGAAGATCGCGAGTCCGGCCGCGAGCATCTTCTTGCGGCCGTAGCGGTCGGAGCTGCTGCCCGCGGTGAGCAGCAGGCCCGACTGGACGAGTGAGTAGGCGCTGATCACCCACTGGATGTCGGACGTCGAGGCGTCCAGCTCCCGGGTGAGGGAGGGGATCGCGACGTTCAGCACGGTGTTGTCGAGCAGCACGGTCAGCTGGGCGAGGCAGATGACGCCGAGGATGATCCAGCGCTGGGGGTGGCCGCCGGACGCGGCCTTGGGTGCCTCGATGGCCGGGTCGGCCGTGGGCGCCATGGGTACTCCTCTACGGTGTACGGGACGGGTGCGTCTCATACACCGTAGAGGGTTGGCTGTACGGCGTACAACCGACTTTCTCGGCCGGTCGGCCGGTCGGCTGGTCGGCCCGTCTACTTGGCCTGCGACAGGTCGTAGAACGTGCTGCTGCCGACCGTCACCTTCGTGAAGTTGGCCGCGACCCACTTCGTGATCTTCGACGAGCTGCCGGAGCTGCCGGACCCGGCGGATCCGCCGCCGATGAAGTAGTGGATCTTTCCGTCCGCCACGTACTGCTTGAACTGGGCGAGCGTCGGGGACGGGTCGGTGCCGTTGAAGCCGCCGATCGCCATGACCGGGGATCCGGTGGCCAGTTGGTAGCTGGACTGGTTCTGCGAGCCGATGGTGGCCGCGACCCAGGTGTAGTCGTCCGCGTTCTGCTGGAGGAGCTTCTTGGCCTTGCTGCTGACCTGGGCGCCGTTGAGGAGGCCGCCCATGCCGCCACCGCCTCCGGCCTTTCCGCCTGCCTTGCCGCCGGCCTTCTGGTTCTGGTGGTTCTGGCCGGGCATGCCGCCGCCGGGGAAGCCGCCCTTGGCGTTGGCGCCGCCGCCGGTCGGAGGCCGAGGCATGCCCCCGCCCTGGCGGTTCTGACCGTTCTGGCCGTTCTGACCGCCGGTCTTGCCCTTCTGGCCCGGCATTCCGCCGCCGCCCGGGAAGCCGCCCTTGCCGCCGCCCCCACCGGGGCCGCCCATCATGCTCGCCCCGGAGGGACCCGCCGTCACGATCGACCCGGTGTGCCCGGTGTTCAGCGTAGAGACGGTGTACGCGGTCGGGGCCGCAAGGGACACGGCGAGGCCCAACCCCGCCGCACCGAGCGCCAGTCGACGGTTCAGCCGGCCCGCGAGGGCGAGGCCGAGGCCCGCCACGAGGCCGCCGACCAGCACGGCCCACCGCAGCCACGGCAGATAGTCCGCGGTCCGGCCGAGCAGCACGTACGCCCACACCGCCGACGCCACGACCGCGGCGCCGAGCGTCACCGACCAGGCCACCCGCGCCCGCCGCTCCCACAGCGCGACCGCGCCCATGCCGACGACCGCCGCGAGATACGGGGCCAGGGCCACCGTGTAGTACTGGTGGAAGATGCCCGCCATCAAGCTGAAGACCAGGCCGGTCATCAGCAGCGAGCCGCCCCACGCGAGGAACGCGGCGCGCGTCAGGTCCGTGCGCCGGGCCTTCCACGTCAGGATCACGCCCGCGACGAACAGGATCAGCGCGGCGGGGATCAGCCACGAGATCTGGCCGCCGATCTCGGAGTTGAACATCCGGGTGAGGCCGGTCTCGCCCCACTGCCCGGTGCCGCCGCCCACGCCGCCGCCACCGCCGCCGACCGAGCCGGTCTCGTCGCCGTTGATGCGGCCGAGGCCGTTGTAGCCGAAGGTCAGTTCAAGGAACGAGTTGTTCTGGGAGCCACCGATGTACGGCCGCGAGGACGCGGGCCACAGCTCGACGATCGCCACCCACCAGCCGCCCGCGACGACCATCGCCAGGGCGGACAGGGCGAGTTGACCGAACCGCTTGCGTACCCGGACCGGCGCGAACACCGCGTAGAGGACGGCCAGCGGCGGCAGGACCAGGAAGGCCTGAAGGGTCTTGGTGAGGAACGCGAGGCCGACAGCGACGCCCGCCCAGACCAGCCACTTCGTACGGCCGTGCTCCATCGCGCGCAGCACGCAGTGGACCGTGACGGTCATCAGGAGCGCGAGCAGCGCGTCCGGGTTGTTGAAGCGGAACATCAGCGCGGCGACCGGGGTCGTCGCGAGCACCACCATGGCGATCAGGCCCGCGGCGGCGCCGAACCGGCGGCGTACGGCCGCGTACAGCACCCCGGCCGTGGCCACCGCCATCAGCACCTGCGGGGCGAGGATCGCCCAGGAGTTGAGGCCGAAGAGCCGCACCGACAGGCCCATCGGCCACAGCGCGGCCGGCGGCTTGTCGACGGTGATCGCGTTCGCCGCGTCGGACGAGCCGAAGAAGAACGCCTTCCAGCTCTCGCTGCCCGCCTGCGCCGCCGCCGAGTAGAAGGAGTTGGCGTAGCCGGACGCGGAGAGGTTCCAGAAGTAGGCGGCCGCGATCACGAGGAGCATCGCGAGGAAGGCCGGGCGGGCCCAGCGCGGGTTCTCGGGCCGCTCGGGCGTCGCCCCCGAAGCGGTGTCGGCGGCGACGTCGTACGTGGGTCGGACGTCTGTGGTCATCGCTGGGTCCCGGAGTCGGTTTCGTGGCGCTGGTCGTTGAACACCCACGCCCTGAAGAGCAGGAAGCGCAGGATCGTCGCCGCGAGGTTGGCCGCGATCAGGACGATCAGCTCGGTGGAGTGCGAGGGGTTGCCGGAGGCCGTGTCGAGGGCGGCGAGCGAGCCGCTGGTCAGGGCCCAGCCGATGCCGAAGACGACGATGCCCTGGGCCTGGTGGCGCACCGCCTTGTCCCGGCCGCGCACCCCGAAGGTGAGGCGCCGGTTGGCCGCCGTGTTGGCGACGGCCGAGACGAACAGCGCGGCCGCGTTGGCGAGTTGCGCCCCCGAGAACGTACGGAAGCCGGAGTACAGCAGCAGGAAGAGCAGCGTCGACAGGGCGCCGACGACGCAGAAGCCGAGCAGCTGACGGGCCAGTCCCCGTGGTACGTCGGTGAGTTCACGGTCGCGCGGGTCGTCGCCGAACGGGCGCGCGAGCCGGTCGAGGGGGAGCGAGCCGGTGGCGAGCGCCCTGCCGACGCGCCAGACGCCCTTGAGGTCGTCGGTCGCCGTCCTGACGATGTGCACGGTCGAGTTCGGGTCGTCGACCCAGTCGACGGGCACCTCGTGGATCCGCAGCCCGGCCCGCTCCGCGAGCACCAGCATCTCGGTGTCGAAGAACCAGCCGGTGTCCTCGACCAGCGGCAGCAGCACCTGCGCGACATCGCGCCGGATCGCCTTGAACCCGCACTGGGCGTCGGAGAAGCGGGCCTGGAGCGAGCCGCGCAGGATCAGGTTGTAGGTGCGCGAGATGAACTCGCGCTTCGTGCCGCGCACGACCCGGCTCGCGCGGGCCAGCCGGGAGCCGATCGCGAGGTCGGAGTGGCCGGAGATCAGCGGCGCCACCAGCGGAAGGAGCGCGTTCAGGTCGGTGGACAGATCCACGTCCATGTACGCGAGGACCGGCGCGTCGGACGCCGACCACACGGTGCGCAGGGCGCGCCCGCGGCCCTTCTGCTCCAGGCGGAAGTACGTGGCCTCCGGCAGTTCGGCGGCGACCTCGTGCGCCACCTGGGGCGTGCTGTCGGTGGAGGCGTTGTCCGCGACGGTGATGCGGAAGGGGTAGGGGAAGGTGCGGACCAGGTGGTGGTGCAGCCTGCGCACGCACTCGCCGAGGTCCTTCTCCTCGTTGTAGACGGGGATGACAACGTCCAGGACCGGCACATCGCCGCTGCCGGCAGGGAGGTGCTCCCGCGCCGGCAGCGCCCCGAACCTCGCGGAGGCGGTGCTCGCGGAGACGCTGGGTTCGATGCCCGGAGAAGAGTCGGTTCGCATGCCACCGACATTCACCAACTGCCCTGTTAGGGCTGTGTGGTGAGGCTTTGGGCGGGCTGTGAGAAATTCCAGCCCCGCACACTCAAGCCCCGCCGGCGATTGAAGCGCGGGGCGACAAAAATCAAGCCCCGCCGGCGATTGAGGCGCGGGGCGACAAAAATCAAGCCCGCGGGCGATTGAAGCGCAGGGCGACAAAAATCAAGCCCCGCCGGCGATTGAGGCGCGGGGTCCGGGGCAGAGCCCCGCGACGTCGGCACGGTTGGCCCCCACGTCCGCGTGCACCGGCAGACGCACGGTAAAAACGGTGCGGCCAACCGCACTCTCGACCGTCACAGACCCTCCGTGCGCCGCCGCAACCGCCTGCACAATGGCAAGCCCAAGCCCCGTGGACCCCGCCTTGCGGGACCGCGAGGAGTCACCTCGCGCGAACCGCTCGAAGACGCGCGGCAGCAGCTCCGCGGGGATGCCCGGCCCGTCGTCCTGTACGTCGAGACAGACCCACGGACCGTGCCGGTGCACGCGCGCGGTGACGGTGGTACCTGGCGGAGTGTGCGTACGCGCGTTCGCGAGCAGGTTGACCAGGACCTGATGCAGACGCGCCGAGTCGGCGAGCACGGTGGCCGGTTCATCGGGGAGGTCAAGACGCCACGTGTGGTCCCGGCCCGCGGCACGGGCATCGCTGAGCGCGTCGACGACGAGCGGCGACAGATCCGTCGGCTCGTACGACAGCGGCCGCCCGGCATCGAGCCGGGCCAGCAGCAACAGGTCCTCCACGAGCCCGGTCATCCGGTCCGCCTCGGACTCGATGCGGCCGAGCGCGTGCCGGGTGTCGGGACCCGTCTCCTCGCGGCCGCGCCTGGTCAGCTCGGCGTAGCCGCGGATGGAGGCCAACGGCGTACGCAGCTCGTGGCTGGCGTCGGCGACGAACTGCCGCACCCGCGTCTCGCTCTGCTGACGCGACTCCAGCGCGCCGTGCACATGGTCGAGCATCCGGTTGAGCGCGGCGCCGACCTGGCCGACCTCGGTCCGGGGGTCGGCCTCGGACTCCGGGACGCGTTCGTAGAGAGTCACCTCGCCGCTGTGCAGCGGGAGTTCGGATACCCGGGTCGCGGTCGCGGCGACTCGGCGCAGCGGCCGCAGATTGACGCCGACCATGATCGCCCCTGCCGCACCCGCCGCCACCAGCGCCGCCGCGGCGACGAGCAGCTCGGTGACGATGAGCTTGTTGACGGTGGAGTCGACCTGGTCGGTGGGGCGGCCCACGTAGAAGTCGCCGTTGGATCCGGAGACGTACTGGACGCGGTAGCTGCCGTAGCCGGGGAGGTCGACGGTGTGCGTGGAGTCGTCGTCGCCGCGCGGGACGTCCTCCAGGGCGTCGAGCACCGCCTGGGAGAGTCCGTCGGTCCGCAGTTGCCTGCCGCCCTCGGGATTCGTCGACTCCACGCTGATCTTGCCCTCGGTGGCCTGCCCGTCACTGACCTCCGCGCCGAGGGTCCCCGCGGGGGAGCCCAGGGTCACGAACGCCAGGTCACCGAAGTCCTTCTGTCCCATGGGGCCCGCCCCGGGAAAGTCGCCCTTCGGCCCGCTCGCCCGCATCGCTATGCCGTGCACCTGCTTGTCGAGCTCCTCGTACAGGTACGAGTGGAGCGAGACGGCGGACACGACACCGATCACGGACGCCACGACCGCCATCAGCGCGACGGCCGTGACGACGAGCCGGGTACGCAGGGTCTGGGGCCGGCCCCTGCGCTTCACGACGTCGTGGTGGCGGCCATGGCCGGCTTGATCAGATAGCCGGCGCCGCGCCGGGTGTGGATCATCGGCTCGCGCCCGGCGTCGATCTTCCGGCGCAGGTACGAGATGTAGAGCTCGACGACGTTGGCCTGTCCGCCGAAGTCGTACGACCACACGCGGTCCAGGATCTGCGCCTTGCTGAGCACGCGCCGCGGATTGCGCATGAGGAAGCGCAGCAGTTCGAACTCGGTGGCGGTGAGGTGGATGTTGTCCCCGCCCCTCGACACCTCATGACTGTCTTCATCCAGCATCAGATCGCCGACGACGAGCACGGACTCGCTGCGCCGGTCGGCGGCGCCGGTCCTGCGGATCAGCCCGCGCAGCCGTGCGACGACCTCTTCCAGGCTGAACGGCTTGGTGACGTAGTCGTCGCCGCCCGCCGTGAGCCCGGCGATCCGGTCCTCGACGGCGTCCTTGGCGGTCAGGAAGAGCACGGGGATCTCGGGCAGCTCGCGGCGCATCCGGCCGAGCACGCTGAGCCCGTCCATGTCCGGCAGCATCATGTCGAGCACGACGGCGTCGGGCCGGAACTCTCGCGCGGTCTGCACGGCTCCGGCCCCGTCGCTCGCGGTGCGCAGCTGCCAGCCCTCGTAGCGCAGGGCCATGGACAACAGCTCGGTGATGGACTGCTCGTCGTCCACGACAAGCACCCGGACGGGGCTCCCGTCCGGCCTCAGCAGTTCGGTACGCCCCTGGGGCGAGATCGCGGTCATGGCGCAAGCTTGCGATGCGCCTCTGAGAGCGGCCTTTCCCGAAGCTGTGAAAACTCTGAGAAACGCATGAGGGTCCCGGCTCAGCCGATCCCGAACAGCGCGGCGGCGTTCTTCCTGCACACGGCCCGCACCCAGTCGTCCCCGAGCCCGAGCCGCTCGATGGCCTCCAGCTGATGCACGTACGGGTACGGGATGTTCGGGAAGTCGCTGCCGAGCAGCACCCGGTCCCCGAGCGCCGCGAGCCGCCCCAATTCGCCCTTCGGGAAAGGCGCCTGGCGCTCGACGAAATCGGTGAACGCCATCGTCGTGTCGAGCCGCACCCGCGGGTACCGCTCGGCGAGGTCGAGGAAGTCCGTGTACTCGGGCATCCCCATGTGCGCGACCACCAGCGGCAGCCGGGGGTGGCGGGCGAGCAGCCGGGCGATGGGCTCGGGACCGGTGTGCTTTCCGGGCGCGGGGCCCGAGCCGCAGTGCGTCACGATCGGCGTCCCGGCCTCGGAGAGCAGTCCCCACACGGGGTCGAGCAGCGGATCGTTCGGCTCGTACGCCCCCACCTGCACATGCGCCTTGAACACCCGCGCCCCCGCATCCAGCGCCTCGCGCACGTATGCCTCGACGCCGGGCTCGGGGAAGAAGGTGGCGGTGTGCAGACAGTCGGGCGTGCGGGCGGCGAAGTCGGCCGCCCACTCGTTCAGCCAGCGCGCCATGCCCGCCTTGTGCGGATACAGCATCGACGTGAAGGCCTCGACGCGGAACTCCCGCAGCCGGGCCAGCCGCTCGCTCTCCTCCTCGCGGTACGTGATCGGCCACTCGCTCCCCACGAGCGGCCCGGCGGAGTCGAAGTACGCCCACACCTTGCGGAGCACGCGCTCGGGCATGAAGTGGGTGTGCACGTCGACGAGGCCGGGGAGCCGGTACCGGTCGAGAAACGCGGCGACCTGCTGGGGCTCGGAGTCGAGGCGGTCGCCGTGGTCGGGGCAGCCGGGGCGGCCGGGGCCGGGCTCAGTCACGCTCGAACTCCTGACTGCGCTCGACCTTGGCGACATGCACGGTGTACCGCTCGTACCACTCGGCGCGCCCCTGCTTCTGCACGGCGCGGTGCTCGCCGACGGAGCGCCACTGCTCGATGGCTGCGGAGTCCCGGAAGTACGAGACGGTGATCCCGAGCCCGCCGGGATTGCGCGCGGACTCGTGCCCCAGGTACCCCGGTATCTCCTTGACCAGCTCGTCCATCCGGTCCGCGGCCTCCCCGTAGCCGCGGTCCCCCGGGGTCCGCACGGAGCTGAACACCACGACGTAATAAGGCGGTTCAAAGGCGGGCAACGGCCGGACCGCCGGCCCGTCAGCCGCATCGGCGTGATCACTCATGTCCATACGATCCCTCGTTCCCCGGCCCGGGAAAAGGGGATGGGCCGACGCACCGGGCCGACCGACTAGAAAAGCCCACCCTGCACCCCCGGTACCTCCCGCACCGCGAGCCTCGCCGCCCCGGCCCCGCCGGCACCCTCCGGCACCCGCTCCAACGGCCACCCGGCGAGCACCCTTGTATCGACGACGAGCCGCCGCTCACCACCGGCCTCGACGAGATGCAGATCGGGCCCGGCGGCAGCGGCCACCCGCCCGGCGACGACGGCCCCTTCCCCGAGCTCGCTGACGACGGCTTCGACCCGATCGATCCCCGCCAGCCCGAAGACCTCCCCGTGATCCACCACCCGGCACGGCAACCGCTCAAGAGACTCGGGCCACTGGTCGAGCACCGCCGCGACACCATGCGCCCGCACCAGCTCGGCACCCCGCTCCTCGACCGCCGGCAGGGCGCCCCGCACCGCGCGCTTGCGCTCGTACGGAATCCGGTCCGGCACCCCGAGCGCCACGCGCAGCAACTCCTCGGCCCGCCGCGCCGCCATCAAGGGCCCCCGCCCCAGCCACGTAAAGGCAACGGCCCCCTGCTCGAGCAGCCGATCGCTCCCCCTCCGGGTCCCCGTGATCCCCACCTTCACGAGCCCGTCCCCGAACCACGCCAAATACACGTGGTACGGCCGCGGGTCATCGGCGATGGTGTCCGCGGCCACGGACCGCGCCCGGTCGATCCCGGCACACTCCGCGCACTGCGCCCGCGTCCCCCGCACCGGCACGGTGTCCCGCCCCGGACAGACGGTCCACCGCCCGCCCCGCCACACCCCGAGACACCGCCGCTCCCCACCGACCCGAAACGCGACGCTCTCCCCGAACCGCACCCCGCTCTCCCGCTCGCCCCCGCCGTCCCCCACCCACCCGAAGACCGGCCCGCCCCCACGCCACCGCATTCCGGTGCACCACCACGTCATACGAGCCAGGATGACGCACGGCACTGACAACGCCCGGACAACGCAAGAGGCCCCGGACTCATCGTCCGGGGCCTCTTGTCTGTGTGCACTCGGCAGGATTCGAACCTGCAACCTTCTGATCCGTAGGCGCGTGCGCGTGCCGGGCACCCCCTGATGTCCCAAGCAAAAGCGGCGCGTGCCCGAGGCCGAACGGTCGTGGCTGTCTGCCAGTGTGCGCCACCGTTGATGTCAGGAGTTGATGTCAGCCGGGGCCCGTCCAACGGCCAAGAGGTGCGAGCTAGCAGCCAGCAACTCCGGGTACGGCTCAGCCATACGGGCCGCCTCCATGGCCGATGCGATCAACTCATCCGTGGGCCCGTCGCCAGGCTGCTGCTCGGCTGCCTTGACGAGCGACCACGCCGGGCCCTCGATCCCGAAAACCTGTACCTCCGTGAGCCCGGATGCCACCAGTTCCGAGACCAGCTCCTCTGCCCTGTGGAAGTAGGAGAGGGTGAACCCTCGGACGCCGTCATAGACAGCGGTCTCAAGAATCTTGGAGACAGAGTCCCGGATTCTCTCCGTGTGCAGGTGAGCGTACGTCACGTGCTCGAACAGGGAGGCGTACCGGTTGATTGCTGCTGCTGCGACCAGTCCACCCGGCTTCACCACGCGGCGCGCCTCTGCCAGCGCAGTACGCCGGTCCTCTGGGTCCGGCAGGTGGTAGAGCGGCCCGAGGAGCTGCACCACGTCGTAACTGTCGTCCGGCTCACCCAGGTCCCGCGCGTCCCCCACGACCGCAGAGCACACGGCTGACGCGTGATCGACGTGACGCGGCACTGGGTCCACCAGCGTCACGTCATAGCCGTCCTTCACCAGCCACTCGGCATGAATTCCAGTCCCCCCACCAACATCGAGCACACGAGCTGGAGCGGGGGGCAAAAATCGTCGGAGAAGCTCTTGAGTCCTGACCAGCTCCATCCGCCCGTCTGCCGAGCTGCGCAGACGGCTGTCCTCGTTCACTGTCTCGCCGTAGAACCGCATCACGGAGGGAGCCAATTCGAGATTCGACATGCCCGCAGTATCGTGTGTACCGGTGGACCAGTCCAGCGTGCGAGGTAGGGAAAGCCAATGGCTGTTCTGAAGTACGAGGAGATCGCCGAGTCACTTCGGACCCGCATCGCCGCAGGTGAGTACGCCCCCGGCGAGGTTATCCCGTCCGGTCGAGACTTGGCCGAGCAGTGGGGTGTGTCACGCGCTACTGCCATCAAGGCCGTGGACGTACTCCGCAATGACGGTGTTGTCGTGGCCAAGCAGGGGACCGGGTTCGTGGTCACGGAAACCCCCGTCGCACGTCCCGCCGGCGCCCGGCGGGCCGGATCGGCGCGCATCTTGGGCGGGATGCCGTTTCTTCGGGTCGGAGCACCCGACTGGGCCGAGCCTCCCCCGCGCGTCGCCACCGCGCTTGGGCTCGCGCCCGGCGTCATGGCTCTCCGTCGTGTCCGGGTGCTTCAACTTCCGGACGGGAGTCCCAATAGCTGCGTCGAAGCGTGGTTCCCGCCTGAGATCGGAGAGGCGGCACCCCGACTCTCCGACACAGCCCCAATCGCCGAAGGCACGACGCGCTACGTCCGGCGTCAGACCGGGCGCTTCCCTGCGGAAGGGGTCGACATCACAACCGTTCGCCTCGCCACGGACGTTGAGGCGGAACGACTGGCGGTTGATGAGGGAAGTGCGGTCGCAGTCCTCCTGCATACGGCCCATGACCAGGAAGGACGACCGTTGGTCTGCGAAGAGGGTGTCACGCCTGCCGCATTGTTCGAACAGGTTGATACCTACGCAATGTAGGACAGGAGAGACACCTAGCTGGACCGGTCCGCCGGTCCAGCTTTTTTGATGGCTAATCAGGCCCTCTGACGTGCACGAACTCTCCAGCCCGCCAGCCAACTCCGATTTCATCGCTTGACTGGACCGGTCCACCGGTCCAGTCTGTAGACGCAACGCCAAGGGCCCCCGCAAGGGGGTCATGAGGCCCCGTTTCGGCGGGGGCGAGGGACCCGGACCCCTTGGCAGTCCGGAGGGCTTAGGTCGAAAGGCCACGTCTCCATACGCCTGTAACGGGAGCTCGTGTTCCCGGAGGAGACACCGCACGACCGCACACCGCACCACCGCACCACCGCACCACCGCACCACCGCCCCGATGGTCGTAGGCCGGGTTCGACTCCCGGCCGGGGCAATGCGGTCACGCCTGACCGCGCACCTGCACCACCAAGGGATCACCCATCAACGGCGCGCACCCCCGGAGCGGCTACTCCGGGGGTGCTGTTCGGGCCGTTGCTACCTGCTAGGGAGAACACGACCCATGAACCACATCGTCACTGTTCAGGAAGCTGTTACCGCCGCCGAGTGCTTCGACTCGATGGAGCCCACGAACGCGGAGCTGGACGCCATCGACCGCGAGATGCCCGTGATCCTCGCGAGCGTCGACCTGCTCGACGCGCACATCATCACGCTCGACCGCACGCCGACCGAGGTCGACGAGCGGCGCATCCGCCGGGCCCGCCGCCGGGCGCTCGCTGCCCGCGTCGCCCTGCTCAACCGCACCGCCGAGCAGACGGGCGGTGTCGCATGAGCGCCGTACGAGACCTGTCCGCCGCGCACGCCGAGGTGAAGGCGGAGATCACGCGGACCGACAGCAAGGCCAGTCTCCTGCTCGCCTTCATCGGCGCCGTACTGGCCGGCGTGTGGAGCGCGGGCAAGGACGCACCGGTCACCGCCTACGCACTCGTTCCCGGCCTGGCCGGGGTCGCGGTGCTGGTCGGTGCGGCCGCGCTGCTGCTGTCGTCGGTCCGGCCGAACCTGTCCGGCCGGCACGGCTTCCCGCTCTGGGCCACGCTCACCCCGGAGCAGATCCGGGAAGCGGTGGCCACCGACATTGCCGCCGATATCGCGGGCCTGTCCCGCATCGCCGTCGTGAAGTTCACCGCGCTGCGGCGCGCGATCGACCTGACCCGCATCGGCGGCATGCTGCTGATCGTGGCCACCGTGATCACGCTCGGGGGTGCGGCATGAACCTTCACCGCAAGGGCCGCACGGCCCTCGTGCTCGCCCTCGTGGCCGTGGTCGGGATGGCGTTCCGCGTCTCCTGGAACGCGCTGCGGGACATCGCGAACGCCATCGGCGCTGACGACACGGCCGCGACCCTCTACCCGTTCGTGGTCGACGGCCTGATGGCCCTGGCCCTGATCGCCACCCTCGTGCTCGCCGGACGGGACCGGACGTTCGCACTGAGGGTGCTGGGCACCTACACGATCGCCTCACTGGTCCTCAACTACGTGCACGGCCTGGTCCCCGAACTGCACGGCCGCACGGTCGACTGGGGTCGACTCGCGGAGTGGGACCCGGCGAACTGGGCGCTCGTACTGCTCGCCACGAGCCTTCCGGTCGGGTCAATCTACTTCGGTTCGGACCTCGTGGCGAAGGTGCTGCACCACCGCCCCGCCCCGATCCCAGCTCCGATCGAGAATGCGGAGGAATCCACCGAGACCGAGAGGAATCGGTCTACGGCTGACCTGCCGGTATCGACCCCCGCGCCGATCACCGCGAACGCCAAGGAACTGCCCCGACCGGTCGCGGTCGGCTTCCTGAAGTCGACCTTGCCGACCAAGCCCGTGAAGGCGATCGAGTCGACCCCGGCCCGCCCGATCGAGGTGCGACCGGCGGCTGCCGAGTCGACCCGCCCGCGCGGCGTGACGGGCCGTGTCCCGGACGCTGCGAAGTCGACCCGATCGAAGCGCACCCCGGCCGAACTCCTCGCCGAGGCGCGCACGGTCACGGCCGATTGGCCGGACGCCAAGGTGACCGCTGAGGGCATCCGCCGGGAGGTCCGCACGTCCCCGGCGAACGCCCGGACGCTGCGTGACACCCTGCGCGCCGAGCGCGCTGCGGCAGTCGCCTGATGGCCACCCTCCCCGTCTACCGGTGGAACCTCGCCCCGGATGGGATGGCCACGCGCCGTCAGCTCCGGGCGCGCGGCCTACGCCCCGGCGGTCAGGACGTCGCCGCCCAGTTGGAGCGGCCTCGGCGCCGTCGGGGCCCGCTGATCGCCTACCTCTACCGCGTCGACCGAGCGCTTCCCGTGCGGCCGATGACGCCGGGCAGGTGGGCGGCCCTGGACCGGGCGAACACCGCCCGCCGCACCTGCCCGCAGTGCCGCCGTGATGCCGGATACGTCATCCCGGTCTCGCTCGGCATGTGCGTGCCCTGCCACGACAACCCCACCTCTCTTGCCGCGTGAGCTGCGGCGATTCGTGATCGGAGACGCTGTGAAGCACACCATCACCACGCACCAGCTCCGGGCCCGCCGCGACCTGGAACGCGACACCAAACAGCTCGCCCCGCACGCGATGCGGCAGGTCAGCCGGGCCGTGAACGGCCGGATGCCCGCCGTGGAAATCACCCTCACAAACGCCAAGGGCCTGGCCGAACTCGGCGTGCAGGCCGAGGTCGAGCTGTCCGGCTGCACCGACCGCCGGGCCATCGACAAGGCCCGCAAGGCCACCCTGCGCCACGCCCGTGACGCGGCCGGCCGCGCGATTCCCCGCGCCGACGGATCGGTCCTGGTCCTGGTCAACAGCGAGCAGCACCGCACCCGCGAGGACATCGCGACCACCCTCGTACACGAGCTGACGCACGCCATGCAGTTCTCCCGCCGGGGCGTCCTGGACGTGATCGTGCGGGACCTGCGCGCCGCCTACGGCGTGGAACGCCAGTCCCGCCGCGACGCCCGTGAGTTCGAGCGGGCGCTGAAGGACCACGAGCGCGAGGCGTACGACACCGAACGCCTCGCCGCCAACCTGCACTGACCCACACCCCTCGCCTGCCAGGGCCCACGTGCTTGGGCCCTGGCTCCCCCTGCCCGTTTCCGGGCTGTCTGGAGTCAACACGCATGAGTGGCAACGTCGTTCACCTGCACAAGAACCCCGACACCACCCCCGAACCCACCGCCAACGTCACCACCCTGACCGTGGTGCCCGAGCCGCGTCCGGTGCCCCTGTGGGTGCGCTCCGGTCGGGCGGTGCGCAAGGTCACCACGGTCGACAACGCCCGCACGGCGGGCCGACTCGGTGTCCGGCACACCACCTACGTCCTCGGCGGGACGCGGATCGTGGCCCGACGCGCGTGGGACGGTCGTACCGCGGCCCGCTACGAGCGCATGCTTCGTGCCGCCGAGGCGGCGGGGAACTACGAGGTGGCGGCCGAGTGGGAGGAGCGCGGGCAGAAGTACCGCGAGGCTCGCCACCGCCGCCGCATGGACTTGCTGACCTCACCGGTCGACGCCGCCAAGGGCGCCGCCGCTGGGGTCGGGCTCGGTGTGGGCGGTCTGCTGCTGCTCGGCATCGCCATGGCCGTGGCCACCAAGGAAGTCGGCGACGTGGTCACGCCGTTGATGGCGGTCATCGACTTCATCCGCCTGATGATCTGGATCGTTCAGGTCACCTGGGGGCCGCTCATCACCGTCGGCCCGCTGCTCGCGCTGCTCGGCCTGTGGGAGGTCGGCCGACGTGCGCAGGCGGCCCCGTACTGGGCACTGCCGGACAACGTCCGCAGCTCCGAGGGTGACCCGATCACGCCGTCGATCGTGGTCAAGGCTCTGCGCGACCTGGGTGTTGCCCCGCTGAAGAGCGCCATCAAGGACATGGGTGACGCCGGCGCCTCGATGCTCGGTCCGATCCGGATCGCCGGATGCGGAGTCGAGGTCGACGTGACGCTTCCGTCCGGGGTGTCCACGATCGAGGTGCAGAAGCGCCGGCGGAAGCTCGCGGAGAACCTGACCCGGCACGAGCACGAGGTGTTCATCACGATCCCCGAGGCGGCCCGCACGGTCCGCCTGTGGATCGCCGACAGTGGTGCGCTCGATGAGCCGATCGGCCCGTCGCCGCTGGTCACGGATGACTCGCTCAAGGCCGACTACAGCAAGGGCAAGGCTCCGTGGGGTCAGGACCTGCGCGGCGATGCCGCCGCCCTGAGCGTCTATCAGCGCCACTTGCTGATCACGGGCCTGTCCAACCAGGGCAAGACCGCCGCCCTGCGCGCGCTGGCCCTGTGGCTGGCGCTCGATCGGTCGGTGGAGTTCTGGATGGGTGACCTCAAGGGCGTGGGCGACTGGGACATGTTCGACGGGCTCGCGACCCGGCTCATCCAGGGCCCGACCGACGAGCACGTCATCCAGGTGACCGAGATGGCCGAGGACGCGGTGAGCGAGATGAACCGCCGCCTCCAGGCCCCGCCCGGAACGGTGTTCCCGCCGCTGATCGTGATCGTGGACGAGGCGCAGGTCGCGTTCATGTGTCCGCTCAAGGACGAGGACAAGCGGCCCTACGGCGGCTCGTCGTCCACGTCGCGGTACTTCATGGCGGCCCGCAAGATTCACAACCAGGGCCGCGCGGTGAACGTGCTGCTGTGGCAGGGCACCCAGGACCCCACCGACCAGAACCTTCCCAAGCTGGTCCGCGAGGGCGCCCACACCCGCGCCTCCCTCGCCCTCGGTACGGAGTCGCAGGCCCGCATGGCGCTCGGCGACAAGGCCGTTGACGGCGGGGCCGCCCCGAACCTGCTGCGTCCGGGTCTGGACAAGGGCACGCTCGTGGTCGCGTCCGACGGGATCGAGATCCCCAAGGGCCAGTCCTCCATCACGGTGCGCACGCACTACATCAGCACCGATGACGCCAAGGTCATCGCTGACCGCGCGAAGGCGCTGCGGGATGGCGTCACCACCCTGCACGTGGTCGAGCGGGGTGAGGAGCGCGACCCGCTCGCGGACATCCTCACTGTGCTCGGCGACACCGCCCGCGTCCTCACCCAGGACGTGCTCAAGCGGCTCGCCGCGCTGAATGAGGACGCCTACGGCACGTGGTCGTTCGCTGACCTGACACGGGTCCTCGACGGCACCGGTGCCGAGCCGTACAAGTCCGACGGGCGCATGGTCGTCGGCAAAGAGCGCGTCTCCCGTGCACTCGCCAACCGCAACACCGACGGTTCCGTTTCCGCCGAAGGATGACAGGGAGCCGACCCCGCCCGGGGCAGGGAGGCAGGGAGAACTCCCTGGCCGCCTCCCTGCCCTGCCTCCCTGGCCCTGACCTGCGAAAAGGATCAATCAGGGAGTCAGGGAGGCGTACAGGTCAGCACCCCTGAAACCCCCTCCACAGCGCACCCCCGAGGGTGTGTCTCCGCCTCCCTGGCCATCGGCCGGAAGGGATTCCGCATGCTGCCCGAACCCGCCCACCACACCGCCGTCCAGGCGCCCGTTATCGTCCACCAGGCCGCCCCGATACAGCCCGTACAGGCCGCGCCCGTCGTGGTGCAGCCGGGCCACATCCCCACGGTGCAGACCATCGTCCTGCCCGACGGTCGCGCGGTCACCGGCTACGCCATCAACCCCGTCCACCCCGAACCGGTCGCGCCCAAGCCAGCCGTCTCGCGGGCTGCGGTGAACGCCGCACTCGGCGGCGTCGGCTTCCTCGCCGTCTGCGGCGGCCTGCTGCTGCTCACCACGTTCATCGCCGCACTCGCCGCCCTCATCCAGCAACTCATCATCCTGGCCGCCGTCATCTTCGGCGGGTTCATCGCGGTGCAGGTGCTCGGCGCCTCGCGCGGCGGGACCACGGTCAACATCCGCAAAGCCGTGATCAAGCGCAACCACTTCCACGGCTAGCTACGCCAAGGGCGACCCCCACCTCACGCCAATGACGCGGGGCCGCCCTTGTCCACCAGCACCCTGCAACAGGACTGGAGACACCCAGCATGACGCAACCCATCCCCTCCGTCTCCCTTGAGTGCTTACCGATGCTCGCCGCCGCCCTCACGGCGGCCGAACACGGCTGGCACGTCTTCCCCTTGCGTCCCGGCGCCAAGAGGCCCGCCCTCCACGGCGAGACCGCCTGCCCCCGCACCGGACAGTGCGCCGGCGGGCACGTGAAGTGGGAGCAGCGCGCCACCACCGACCCCGATCGCATCCACGCCGCCTGGTCCACCGGCCCGTTCAACGTAGGCATCGCCACCGGCCCCTCCGGGCTGCTGGTCGTCGACCTCGACAAGCCGAAGGACAAGGGCAGTTCGGACGCGCCTGACGGCGCGGCAACCTTTGGTGCGCTCTGCGAGCGCTCCGGGCACGCCGTCCCCGACACCTACCGGGTGCGGACCGCAAGCGGCGGAAGGCACCTGTACTTCACCGCCCCGCCGAATACCCGGATGACCAACACCGCAGGCACCATCGGTGAGTTGATTGACACGCGGGCGTGGGGCGGGTACGTCGTCGCGGCGGGCAGCACCACCCCGACCGGAGCCTACGAATCTCTCAGCGGCTCTGTGGCGCTCCCACTGCCCGAATGGATGCAAACCATCCTGAAACCGGCTCCCAAGCCGCCTGCGGGCCCCCTGAGGCTTCCTGCGGCCGACGGGAGCCGCGCGGCACTCGCCGCACTCGACGCCGAATGCCGCATCGTCGCCGGGGCGCCCGAGTCTCAGCGCAACACCACGCTGAACCGCAGCGCGTTCAAGGTGGGGCGGTTCGTCGCGTGGGGCGACATCGCCCGGCACGTGGTGGAGGAGGCCTTCCAAGGGGCGGGGGAGTCGAGCGGACTCACGCCGGCCGAGTGCCGCACGACGATCCGCAGCGCCCTGGACAGCTCCGCCCGCACCGTCCGGCCACGGGAGGTGGCATGACCACCGACCCCCGCATCCCCTTGGAAGGCCAACCCGCCACCCCGACAGGGCTGCACGCCGCCCCACAGCCTGTGGACGCGGGAGGCGTGGGCGCCCGAAAGGAGGTCGCCGAAGGCGTCCGCACTGCCCATGGTGTGGACCCGCACGGCGACGACGGACGCCGCCCCATCGCCTGGCTGACCATCAACGCGCCCGGCAACGGCCGCACCCCCACCGCGACCTCGTGGTGCGTGTGCGGCCGCGACCTGCGCGCCCGAGGGCAAGCCGACGTGTTCGCCCTCGTGGCGAGCCACGACTACCACCGCACCGTGTGCCCCCTGCGCAACTCCGAGGAAGGAAGGGCCGCCGCATGAACAGCCCCATCGACGGCGCCGCACTGCTCGACGAGGTGGAAGCCTTCCACCGCCGCTTCAACGTCTTCCCCACCGACGCCGCCTACGTCGCCGTGGCGTTGTGGGACGCACACGCGCACCTGCTGGACTGCTTCGACTCCACCCCGCGACTGGCGTTCCTCTCCCCCGAGCCGGGGTCCGGGAAGTCCCGGGCGCTGGAGATCGTGGAAACCCTCGTGCCACACCCCATGGTCGCCGTGAACGCGTCCGCCGCCGCCCTGTTCCGGGCGGTCTCCGGCGCCGACGGGCGGCCCACGATCCTCTTCGACGAGATCGACACCATCTTCGGCCCCAAGGCCGGAGACAACGAGGACCTGCGCGGCTTCCTGAACGCCGGACACCGCCGGACCGGCGTCACCTACCGGTGCATCGGCGACGGCGGCAACCAGACAGTTCAGGCGTTCCCGTCGTACTGCGCGGTCGCGATGGCAGGACTCGGCTCCCTGCCGGACACCATCCTCACGCGCTCCGTGGTCATCCGGATGCGCCGGCGGGCACGCAACGAACGGGTCGAGCCGTTCCGTGCCCGCATCCACGAGGCCGAAGGGCACAAGCTCCGCGACCGGCTCGCCGAATGGGCAGAGCAGGCACGAGGGTTCGTCCTCGGAGCCTGGCCGGACATGCCCGACGGCGTCACCGACCGGCCCGCCGACGTGTGGGAACCGCTGCTCGCCATCGCCGACGCCATCGGCGGCACCTGGCCCGAGCGGGCCCGGGAAGCGTGCGTGACGCTGGTCAAGGCGGCGCAGACCACCGACAAGCACAGCGTCGGCATCCGGCTGCTCACCGACCTGCGCGACCACGTCCTGATCGGCATGGACAAGCTGCCCACCATCGCCATCCTCGACCGGCTCAACGCCCTCGACGACGCCCCATGGGCCGACCTCGACGGCAAGCCCCTCGACAACCGGCGCCTGGCCCGGATGCTCGCCGAGTACATGACCGCCGACAACACCCCCATCCGATCCCGCAACATCCGCACCGCCGGAGGGGTGCTGAAGGGCTTCCATGCCGAGGACCTGACGGACGCGTGGGCGCGCTACTGCCCGCCTCCCTCCCAGGAGTCCGCTACATCCGCTACGCCGCTACAGCCCAGCTCAGAGCCCCTGACTCTGTAGCGGCACCGCAGCGTGTAGCGGCTACACCCGCTACGGCGTAGCGCATGCGTAGCCGCTACACGCCACCCCTCCGCTACAAAAACACCCCCGCTGACCTGCGATGTAGCGCTGTAGCGGATGTAGCGGACTTTCCAGAAGGGGGCCAGGGCCCCCCGCCATGCACTCCCGGAGGTTCGACGTGCTCACCGCCGTACCCGAGACCCCCGAAGCCATGACCGTCCCGGAGGTCATGAGCGCTCTCCGCATCAGCCGCTTCAAGGTCTACGACCTCATCCGCTCGAACGAACTCCCCAGTTTCAAGATCGGGCGGGCCCGCCGCATCCCGGTCGACAGCGTCCGCGCGCTCATGCGCGACCGATTGGAGGAAGCTGCCTGATGGCCAAGCGACGCGCCAACGGCGAAGGAACCATCACCAAGCGGAAGGACGGTCGCTACCAGGCAGCCGCCTACGTCTACCGCCCGGACGGGACGCGGACGCGGAAGTTCGTCTACGGCCAGACCCGCGACGAGGTGGCCGACAAGCTGACCGAGCTGCAAGAGAAGACCCGGCAGGGCATCCCCGCCGCGTCGTCGACGATGGCCTTCGGCGACTACCTGACGTACTGGCTCGCCACCATCGCTCCGGCCCGGCTCAAGCCCGCAACGCTCAACAGCTACGAGGGCTTGACCCGTCTCTACATCCGGCCGGCGCTCGGCAAGAAGCGACTGAACAGGCTTTCCCCTGCGGACGTCCGCCGCTTCCTTACGGAGTTCAAGAGCGCGTGCCTGTGCTGCCTGCGCGGCGCAGACCGCGACCGGCCCGAGGGAAAGCGCGCGTGCTGCGCCGTGGGGAAGTGCTGCAAGCGGCTCCCGTCCGCCCGGACCGTCCAGTACATCCACGCCGTGATGCGGTCCGCCCTGCAACAGGCGATGCGCGAGGAACTGATCGCTCGGAACGTCGCCCGCATCGTCGAAACCCCCACCGTCACGCCCAAGGAGGTGCGTCCCTTGGACGCTGCGGAGGTACGTCTCCTACTGAAGACGGCTCGCCCCCATCGGCTGTACGCCCTCTGGCTGCTGCTCGTCTCGACCGGCCTGCGTCGTGGGGAAGCGCTCGGACTTACGTGGTCTGACGTGGACCTCGCGAACGGCCAGCTCCGCGTGCGTCGGAACGTGCAGCGCATCCGGCGGGAGTTGCTGTTCGGGACGCCCAAGACGACGCGTTCGATCCGTACCGTGCCAATGCCCCGGCACCTCGTGCGCGCGCTCACTCAGCACCAGTTCCAGCAAGAGCGGGAGCGCAAGGTGGCGGGGAAGAAGTGGCAGCCGGCGCCGGGCCAGCCGGACGGCCTGATCTTCACCACGATCACGGGGCGCGTCACCGATCCCCGGAGCCTGAACCGGATGCTCACCATCCTGTGCCGGGACGCGAACGTGCGCCGGGTCCGTGTTCACGACCTGCGGCACACCTGCGCGTCACTCTTGCTCGCACAGGGGGTGGATGCCCGCACGATCATGGAGACGTTGGGCCACAGCACGATCACGATGACGCTCGACACCTACGCGCACGTGATGGCCACGACGCTGCGGGCGGCTGCGGAGCGCATGGACGACGCGCTGAACCTCGACGACTCCGACGACGAGCCGGAAGGGGAGGGAGAGGGCGACTGACGACAGGTTTCCGACCGCGTTGATGTCACCCGTTGATGTCAAAGGCCCCGCCGGGCGAACCGGCGGGGCCTTTGACCTGTGTGCACTCGGCAGGATTCGAACCTGCAACCTTCTGATCCGTAGTCAGATGCTCTATCCGTTAAGCTACGAGTGCTTGTCTTTTCTTTTTTGTTGTCTCCCGTTCCCGGCCTTTCGGCCCGTCCCGGCGACAAGAAGAACATTACATGACTGCCGCCGCCATGTGAAATCCGATTGCCCCACCTACCCTGACCTGCGAAAACGCACTTCGGGGCGACCGACGACCACACCCTGGAACCACGCCGACCCCGGCCCCGAAGGACCCGGGCTTCGACTCTTCGCGCCTCATCGGCCCGACATGTGAGCCCCGCAACGAACCCCCGAGATCAACTTCCGTCGACTCCGCCCCGCTGCCCGACCGGGCGGAGCCGCCGCTCACGGTGCACAAGTGAGGCCACACACCCGCGTGGACCGGTGGACGGACGGGGTCAAGCGCCGCGCCGAGCGCCGGGACCTCCTGACGCGCCTCGACCGCCTCATACGGGACGAGGTGAGGCGGCGATGAAGCTGCGGGTGAAACACCGGCTGCGCCATGGGGCTCGTCATCGGCGACTGGCATACGGACCAGGACGGCGACAAGGATTCATGATCATTAACATCCTGGTCCGGATCACGTACGCGCTGATCTTCGGCGGCATGGTCGCCTACGTCGCCCAGGGCCTGTTCCACGACGGCTGGGTGTCGGCCGCCTTCGGAGCTGTCACCGTCGCCGCCTTCGGCGTCTGGAACCTGCGCCGGGCCACAGTGCCCCGCGACCGCCAACTCGGTAGCTCCGGCAGGCGCATCAGCCGGTTCATGGCCACTCGTACCGGCCTCGCGGTCATGGCCGTCGCGCTGGTGCTGGCCCTGGGGCTCGTCTGGCTCGGCGGGGGCGACTGCCCCTCGACGGACGCCGCCGGGAAGTGCCGCATGCCCAGCCACATGAACTGGTGACCAGGGCAGGCATGCCGCTTCCGCTCGAATTGGCCGGAAACGACTCAGGGAGCCCATGCCTTACGACATGGACTCCCTGGTCTGTGGGCGGAGGCGGAGGGATTTGAACCCTCGATGGGGGGTAAACCCCAAACCGCATTAGCAGTGCGGCGCCATAGACCGGACTAGGCGACGCCTCCAGCGCAGCCCCCTCTCGCGGATGTGCGAGTGGGTGCGTGCAGATGATGACACAGCGGAGCGCCGCGTCACCAATCGCCCCCCACGGTACTAGGAGGGCAGGCCACAGGGCAAAGCCTGGGGTGTCGGGCGCAACGTCGGGGTGGGTACGGGCGTTGAACACGGCATGTTCATGCGCATCTCTTCCCAGCTTTCGTCCAGGCTCCCTTCGCAGCCCTCGTCCCGGCTCTCCTCCCGGTTCCTCGGCTCCGTCGCTACCGTCGTCGGCCCGCTCGCCCTCCTCGCGGCCACCCCCGTCGCCGCACACGCGGACACCGGCGCCGGCCTCGGGCCCGGGCTCGACCACCTGACCGTCACCGTCACCGAATCGGACAACGGCAGCGACGGGACGTACGAGCTGGACTGTTCGCCCGTCGGCGGGACGCACACGGACCCCGCCGCGGCCTGCGGACGGCTCGAGGAGCTGGAGGCCGAGGGCGTCGACCCGTTCGCTCCCGTCGCAGGCGACGCGCGCTGCACCATGCAGTACGGGGGCCCGGCCACTGCCCGCGTCACGGGCAACTGGCACGGCCGCGCCGTCGACTCCTCCTACGCGTTGAGCAACGGCTGCGAGATCTCGCGGTGGCAGCAGCTGGAGCCCGTGCTGCCTGCGACCGGGCCGTGACCCTCGGTCCAATGGTCACAGGGTCGTGACTCGGCGCGCTCGGGATCCCCACATCCTCTACGTGGGCTCCGTCGCATCCGGCGCCGCTCGTCCAACCACTGCCCGTAGACTCCCTCCCGTGATACGCCGCGGACCACGAGGCAGGATGGTCCGCGCGGTCGGCAAGTCGCAGTAATCAGGGAGGAACCGTCGTCGTGAGCAGCAGGCCATCCCGAGGCGCTGCTCGCCTCGCAGCCATACTTGACGCGCTTCCGGACGGGTTGTTGCTCGTCAACACCAACGGAACCGTGGTCAACGCCAACTCCATCGCCCTGGAGTCCTTCGAGGCCCCGGGCACGGCACTTGTGGGGCGCGGCCTGCTCGACCTCCTGCCCGAGTTCGACTCACGGCTGATCCCCGGCTCGATGCGCCGGCCCGACACCGTGACCGACGAACGCGGGCGGACCAAGCCGACGCGGATGACCGCGCGGCGCACCGACGCGAGCGAGTTCCCCGTCGAGGTGACCTCCGCGAACCTCTCCGACGGCGCTCGGGACGCGGTGGATCCGTACGGCTCCAGTGGCGGCCAGAGCTACAGCGGTTCCGAACTGCTCATGCTCGTCGTGCGGGACCTGTCGGGAGCCGTCGACACCGAGGCCGAACTGGCCCGTTCGCAGCGGCAGACCGAGATGATCCTGCGCGCCGCGTCCGAGGGCGTCGTGGGTACGGACACCGACGGGCGGATCGTGCTCGTCAATCCTGCCGCCGCGCAGATCCTCGGCTTCCGGGCCAGTGATCTGGGCGGGCAGGAACTGCACCCGCTCATCCTGCACTCGCGTCCGGACGGCGAACCGTTCCCGTACGAGGAGTCCCCGCTCGCCGACACGCTGCGCTCCGGGCGCAAGCACCGGGTGCGCGGCCAGGTGCTGTGGGCCAAGGACGGCGCCAAGGTGCCCGTCGACATGACGACGGCCCCGGTGCGCGACGGGGACCAACTGGTCGGCGCCGTCATGACGTTCGCCGACCGCAGTTCCGTCGAGAAGCTGAACGTCGAGCACGCCGAGGAGCTCGCCCGGCTCGGCGAGGCCGCCGAGAAGGAGCGCGAGGAGCGCGCCGCGGAGCTGCAGCGCGTCACCGAGGAGAGCGCCTCCGAGCTTCAGCGCGTCACCGACGAGAGCGCCGCCGAGCTGGAGCGGGTGCGCGAGGAGCTGGGCTCCGAGCTCACGTCCGTGCGCGAGGAGCTGACCGGTGAACTCGCCGCCGTCCGCGAGCAGCACGCCGAGGAGCTGTCCGCCGAGAAGGAGCGGGGCGCCGCGCTCGCGGAGCGCGAGAAGGACCGTTACGAGGCCTTGGCCGCGCGGCACACGCAGCTGCTCGCCGTGCTCGGGCAGTCACTGCGCGGGCCGTTGGACGAGCTGCGCCGCGAGCTGAGCCAGCTCGCCGCCGACGACGCGGGCCAGCTGTGGCCCGAGGCCAACCAGGTGCTGCACCACCTGGCCGCCGGGTACTCGCGGATGACGACCCTCGTCGACAACGTGCTCGCCTACCAGACCTTGGACGAGGGCGGTTCGCTGCTCTCCCGTACGAACGTCATGTTCGACGCCGTCGTGGCCGCAGGTGTCGACGGGGCCGTCGAGCTGATCGGGCCCGGCCGGGTGCAGTTCGCCGTGCACGCGCCGCCGATCGAGGCCGAGGTGGACGCGGGCCGGCTCGCGACCGCACTCGCGCATCTGATCGCCGACGTCGCCGGGATCGACGCGACCGGCAATGCCCGCACGCCCGCCACCTCCGGGTACGTCGACTCGACCGTCGTCGTGGCCGCGGCGCAGCGGGGCGCGAACGTACGCATCGAGGTGCGCGGCCCCTACTCGGGCGGCGACCCGGTGCACGAGCCGATCGTGCACGGCATCGTCCGGGCGCACGGCGGTGTGTTGCAGACGCACGAGGTGCCGGGGATGAGCGGCAGCGCGTACGTCCTCGAAGTGCCGATCGGGACCGGGGCCGGGGCCGGGGTGGTTCCCGCTGCCGGAGTCGTCCCCGAGGCCGGGGGCGCTCCCGGTGCCGGTGGTCTTCCCGGGCAGGCGGCGGGGCCCGACGCGGCCGCCGACGGCGTACCGGCCAATGTCTCCGTCGAGGCCTCCGAGGCCATGGAGTCCCAGGACGCCTCCACCGAGGCGAATCCGAACCTTCCCGCGCAGGCCACCGGTGGCGGCAGCAGGCGCCGCAGGGCGCGGCGGGCCGCCGGGCCCTCGACGGACGCGTTCCTGGAGAGCAGCGTGTCGGGCGCCGAGCAGCCCGCGTCGGCCTCCTCCTCCGGTACGGGCCGCAGGCGCGGCCGCCCCGCACCGGAGGAGTCCGCCGCCCAGGGGTCCGTGGTGACCTCGGCCGAACACGGGACGAGCTCCCCGGCCTTGGGCGACACGGTGCCGCCGCAGGGCGTGCCCGCGCCGACCGGCCGCAGGGCCCGGCGCGCCGGGCGTGAGGAGCAGGCCGCCCTGCCCGCGCTGCCCTCCGGGTCCGCGCCCGACCGTGAGCAGGGTGCCGAACCGGCTCAGGGCGAGCTGGAGTTGGCCGGTGCCGGGACCGCGCAGCCTTCCGGGCGGCGGGGGCGGCGCGCGCTCGGCAGCGCGCAGCCGGCAGAGGACGCACAGGCTGCACAGGCCGCGCAGAACGCACAGGGTGCTCCGGCGGGTGGTCGGCAGGCGGGTCCGCGCGAGGTGTTCGCGCTGCCGCCCGCCGCGGCCGACCGCACGCCGCAAGCCCTGCCCGAGACCGACGTTCAAGCCGAGACGCAGCCCGCGACGCAGCCCGAGGCGCAGTCGACGATGCCGCCCGAGGCACCGTCCGATGCGCAGGCCGAGGCGCAGCCCGCCGCACAGCCCGCACCCGGTGACGTACCGCAGGAAAACGGCGCGCAGCCGCAGCCCCTGCCGTTGCCGGACGAGGCGCACCAGCACGACACCGCCGAGGCACACCCGGCCGCGGACCACACGCCGCCGCAGCCGCACCCGGCGCAGACCACGCCCGCCCTGGGCACGCCCACGGCCGGTGGCGCCGGCTCCGCGCTGCCGCCGGAGAACAAGCCGGCCGGCGAACCCGAGGAAGCGGCGGCGGACCAGAGCCAGGATCAGGGCCAGAGCCAGGGCCAGGGCCAGGAACAGGCCGCGAACCAGGCAGAGGCTCAGGCGAAGCCCAAGCCGGAACCGCAGCCCCAGCCACAGCCCCAGCCGGCCGCACAGCCGGAGCCCCAGTTCCAGAGCACCCCCGCCGACGAACCGGAGAGCGCCCCGACGCCCCCGGCCGAAAGCGCCCCGGCCCCCGCCGCCCAGCCGCTGCCCGCCGAGGCCCCGAAGCCGCAGGCGCAGGACCAGGCCCCCACCGGTGACACGAACTCGACGCAGGGACGCGCCTTCAGCGTGCGGACGCTGGGCCAGGGCGTGCCGTTCGGGCGCCAGGTCGCCGCGCAGCAGCGCCGTCCGCAGCCCCCGGCCCCCCAGCCGCTTCCGCCGCAGGCTCCGCCGCGTCCGAGCACCGCGCCGCAACCGGCCGCGGCGCAGGGTCAGACACAGGGCCAGACGCAGGGCGGGTCCGGCACACTCGGCGGTTCCGGGCGGCGACGCAAGCTGTCCAATCGCCAGGAGAACCGTCAGGAAAACCGCCAGGACGCCCGCAAGGAGCAGCCGGACACCACCGGCAGGACCCCACAGCCCCCGGCGCAGAACACCCCGGCCCCCGGCACCCCGCCCCAGGGCACCGCTCACGGCACGCCCCCGCAGGGCACGCAGGCCCGGCCGCACCCGCAGCCGCTCCTCTCGCCGAACGCCTCCGAGGGCGGCGGCCGCGCCTACGCGATCGGCGCTCCCGAGCAGGACGGCGTCGAGGGCCCGGAGCCGCTGGACGGCCCCGGTGGCGCCGTCGAGGTGGCCAACCGGCCGCAGCCGATGCCGATGGACGACGAGTTGCCGCCCGAGCCGCTCGACAACCCGCGCCGGCTCCTCGTCTGGCCCGCGCCGGACGTGGCGACGCAGCAGGCGCTGAGCGACCGCGGCTACCGCCCGGTGACCGTGCACTCCCGCGAGGAGGTCGACGCGCAGATCGCGGCGTTCCCCGCCGCGCTGTTCGTGGACCCACTGACCGGGCCGATCACGCGGACCGCGCTCCAGTCGCTGCGCCAGGCGGCCGTCGCGGCCGAGGTGCCGGTCCTGGTGACCGCGGGCCTCGGTCAGGCCTCGCGCGACGCCGCGTACGGCGCCGACCCTGCCGTCCTGCTGAAGGCGCTCGCCCCTCGGGACAGCGAGCAGCACCCGCCGCGGGTGCTGCTGATCGAGGAGCACGAGGAGATCGCGCTCGCCCTGACCGCGACGCTTGAGCGGCGCGGAATGCAGGTCGAGCGGGCCGCGAACGACACGGACGCGGTGGCCATCGCCTCCGAGCTGCACCCGAACCTCGTCGTGATGGATCTGCTGCGGGTACGTCGCCGCCAGGCCGGCATCATCGACTGGCTGCGCGCGAACGGGCAGTTGAACCGCACGCCGCTCGTCGTCTACACCGCCGCCGTCGACCAGGCCGAGCTGCCGCGGCTCGCGGCGGGGGAGTCGGTGCTGTTCCTGGCGGAGCGTTCCACGAGCGCCGAGGTGCAGGGCCGGATCGTGGACGTACTGGCGAAGATCGGCACGAACTGAGTCTCGGCTCCTGAGCCTCTGACTCCGAGCCTCAACACACGTACGGGGGCGGCCCTTTCGGGCCGCCCCCGTTTCACGTGAAACAGGCCGTCACAGCTTGGTGATGTCCAGGTCTCCCTCGGCGTACTGCTTGCGCAGCACCTTCTTGTCGAACTTGCCGACGCTGGTCTTCGGGACCGCCGGGATGATCGTCCAGCGCTCCGGAAGCTGCCACTTGGCGATCTTCTCGGCGAGGAACGAGCGCAGCGTCTCGAAGTCGGCACTCGCCCCCTCCTTCAACACGACGGTGGCGAGCGGCCGTTCGCCCCACTTGTCGTCGGGCACGGCGACGACCGCGGCTTCGGCGACGTCCGGGTGGGACATCAGCGCGTTCTCCAGGTCGACGCTGGAGATCCACTCGCCGCCGGACTTGATGACGTCCTTGGCGCGGTCGGTGAGCGTGAGGAAACCGTCGGGGCTGATGGTGCCGACGTCGCCGGTCTTCAGCCAGCCGTCCTCGCTGAACTTGTCCTCGGGGCGCAGCGGTTCGTTGCCCGCACCCGCGTAGTACGCGCCCGCGATCCAGGGACCGCGTACCTCCAGCTCGCCCGCGGACTCGCCGTCCCAGGGCAGGTGCTCGCCACCGGGGCCGGTGAGCCGACCCTCGACGCCGGCCGGGAAGCGGCCCTGCGTGAGCCGGTACGCGAACTCCTCCTCGCTGCCCGGCGCGGCGCTGGCCGGGGGACGGGCGACGGTGCCGAGCGGGGAGGTCTCCGTCATGCCCCAGGCGTGGCAGACCCGCATGCCCAGCTCGTCGAAGGCCTTCATCAGCGAGGGCGGACAGGCCGCGCCGCCGATGGTGACCTGCGTGAGCGTGGAGACGTCGCGGGGCTTGGCGGTCAGCTCGGCGAGCAGGCCCTGCCAGATGGTGGGGACGGCGGCGGCGTGCGTCGGGCGCTCGGACTCGATCATCTCGGCGAGCGGCGCGGGCTGCAGGAAGCGGTCCGGCATCAGCATGTTGACGCCGGTCATAAACGTGGCGTGCGGCAGCCCCCAGGCGTTCACGTGGAACTGGGGGACGACGACGAGGGAGGTGTCGGCGTCCGTGAGACCCATCGACTGCGTCATGTTGACCTGCATGGAGTGCAGGTAGATGGAGCGGTGCGAGTAGACGACGCCCTTCGGGTCGCCGGTGGTGCCCGAGGTGTAGCACATGGCGGCGGCCTGGCGTTCGTCCAGCTCGGGCCAGTCGTACGTGGTCGGCCGGCCCGCGATCAGCTCCTCGTACTCGTGCACCCGCGCGGAAGCGCCGTCAAGTACGGAGCGGTCGCCGGGTCCGGACACCACGAGGTGCTCGATCGTCGGCAGCTTCGAGAGCAGCGGGGCGATCATCGGGAGCAGCGAGCCGTTGACGATGACGACCTTGTCGGCGGCGTGGTTCACGATCCACGCCAACTGCTCGGCGGGCAGCCGCAGGTTGAGCGTGTGCAGGATCGCGCCCATGCACGGCACGGCGAAGTACGCCTCGACGTGCTCCGCGTTGTTCCACATGAGCGTGGCGACCCGGTCGTCCTCGCGCACGCCGAGCTCGTCGCGCAGCGCGTTCGCCAGCTGGTGCGCGCGTTCGGCGGACTCGCGGAAGCTGCGGCGGTGCGGCTCCGCCTCGCCGGTCCACGTGGTGATCTGGGACGATCCGTGCACCTGCGCGCCGTGTTGCAGAATGCGGGTCACGGTCAGCGGTACGTCCTGCATCGTGCTCAGCACGGCGTCCTCCCGGTGGGCGCTACGGAGCAGTAAGGTTTCGCTGATTCTCACTGCATACCACGCGGTATGTCACTACTTCCGGGGATGATCGATCAACGCGTCACCCGAGATCACCAGCCGATCACCCGCTGGTCACGCCGTGTGCCGCAGTTCCGGGTCCTCGCGGAGCTTGCCGAGCGCCCGGGACACCGCGCTCTTCACCGTGCCGATGGAGACGCCGAGCACCTGGGCCGTCTGGGCCTCGCTCAGATCCTCGTAGTAGCGCAGGACGACCATCGCCCGCTGCCGGGCGGGCAGCTTCGTGATGGCGCGCCACATCGCGTCGTGCAGCGCCTGTTGCTCGGCGGGGTCGCCGGCCGGCGTCTCCCGGTGCTCGGGCAACTCGTCACAGACGAACTCGTCGACCTTGCGCTTGCGCCACTGCGAGGTCCGGGTGTTCAGCAGGGCCCTGCGCACATAGCCGTCGAGCGCCCGGTGGTCCTCGATCCGGTCCCACGCGACGTACGTCTTCGCGAGCGCGGTCTGCAACAGGTCCTCGGCGTCGCACGGATTCGACGTCAACGACCGGGCGGTGCGCAGCAGCACGGGCTGGCGGGCCCGGACGTACGACGCGAACGACGGGTACGCCGGGGCTGCCGGGCGCGCCACCGCGGCGCTGCGCGGTGTGGCCTCGGGTGCGCTGGTGCGGACAGGCGCCAGGGTTGCGGTCATGGCTCCACGCTATGAGCGCCCCCTACTTCCGGGGATCGGCCGGAGGTCCCGAAGCGGCGTCCGCCTCAGGTTGTACGAGGGGTGCTGGCCCCACCTCCTGAAGGTGGAGCCGGCGGTGAGGTCCCCTGGGGGAAGGCCCTGACTCCCCCTCGCCTGGAAGCGGGGGCAGCCGCCCCCTTCAGCCGTCCGACCCCAGGATCAGGCCCGACGTGGGGACCCCGGTGCCCGCCGTGACGAGCGTGGTCGCCGCGTCGGGTATCTGGTTCACCGCCGTGCCCCGCAGCTGCCGCACGCCTTCCGCTATGCCGTTCATCCCGTGCAGATACGCCTCGCCCAGCTGCCCCCCGTGGGTGTTGAGCGGCAGCCTCTCCTCCGCCACGAATCCGGCGGCCTCGCCCGGCGCGCAGAACCCGAACTCCTCCAGCTGCATGAGCACGAACGGAGTGAAGTGGTCGTAGAGGATACCCACGTCGATGTCGTCGGGCCCGAGGCCCGCCGTCCGCCACAGCTGCCGCGCGACGACGCTCATCTCGGGCAGGCCCGTCAGCTCGTCCCGGTAGAAGCTCGTCATCTGCTCCTGCGCGCGGCCCGCGCCCTGGGCCGCGGCACGGATCACCGCGGGCGGGTTCGGCAGGTCGCGGGCCCGCTCCACGCTGGTGACGACGATCGCCTGCCCGCCGTCCGTCTCCTGGCAGCAGTCGAGCAGCCGCAGCGGGTCGACGATCCAGCGCGACTCCGCGTGGTCGGCGAGCGTGATCGGCTTCTCGTAGAAGTACGCCGCCGGGTTCGTCGCCGCGTACTTGCGGTCGGTGACCGCGACATGGCCGAACGCCTCGGGGGTCAGCCCGTACGTGTGCAGATAGCGCTGCGCCGCCATCGCCACCCAGGACGCCGGGGTGAGCAGCCCGAACGGCAGGTTCCAGCCGAGCGCCGCGCCCTCCGCGGACGGCTCCCGGTGCTGCACGCCCGAGCCGAAGCGCCGGCCCGAGCGTTCGTTGAAGGCGCGGTAGCAGACCACGACGTCGGCCACGCCGCTCGCCACCGCCAGGGCCGCCTGCTGCACGGTGCCGCAGGCCGCGCCGCCTCCGTAGTGCACCCGGGAGAAGAAGGAGAGCTCCCCCATGCCCGCGGCCTGCGCCACGGTGATCTCCGGGTTGGTGTCCATGGTGAACGTGACCAGCCCGTCGACATCGGAGGGGGACAGGCCCGCGTCGTCGAGCGCCGCGTGCACCGCCTCCACCGCGAGCTTCAGCTCGCTGCGTCCGGAGTCCTTGGAGAACTCCGTGGCACCGATGCCGACGATCGCGGCCCTGCCGCCCAACCGGTCCTTGCCGCGCACGCTCATGCCGCGCTCCCCTCGGGGACGACGACCGTGACCGTGCCGGTGACGTGGCTGCCGATGCCGTTCCTGCCGACGACCTTCACCTGCGCCGTGTCACCGTCCACCTCGGCGATCGTGCCGCTCAACACCATGGTGTCGCCCGGATAGTTGGGCGCCCCGAGCCGTATCGCGACCTTGCGCAGTACGGCGCTCGGCCCGAAGTGGTCGGTGATGTAGCGCCCCACCAGCCCGTTCGTCGTCAGGATGTTCATGAAGATGTCGGGGGAGCCCTTCTGGTGCGCCAACTCCGCGTCGTGGTGCACGTCCTGGTAGTCGCGCGACGCGATGGCCCCGGAGACGATCAGCGTCCGGGTGATCGGGATCGTCAAGGGTTCGAGCTCGTCCCCGGCCCGCGCCCTGAGCTCGTCCCCGGCGTTCACTCCGGCCTCTTCTCCGACCTTCATGCGGCCTCCCCTTCGTCGCCCGCGCCCGCTCCCGACGCGATCAGTTCGCCCAGCTCCTCAAGGAGTTCGGCGCCGCACCCCAGATATCCGTCCAGCTGCCGACCCCACAGGAAGTGCCGGTGCACCGGGTGTTCCAGGTCGGCGCCCATGCCGCCGTGCAGATGCTGGCCCGTGTGCACGACCCGCTTGCCCGCCTCGGAGGCCCACCAGGCCGCGGTCAGCGCATGGCTCTCGTGGTCGAGACCGGCGTCGCGCCGCCAGGCCGCCTCGTATGCGGTGACCCGGATCGCCTCGATGTCCATGTGCGCCTCGGCGGCGCGGAGTTGGACGCCCTGCTTGGCGGCGAGCGGTCTGCCGAACTGCTCCCGCTCGTTCGTGTACTCCACGGCCCTCGCCAGCGATCCCGCGCAGACCCCGGCCTGCAACCCGGCGAAGGCGGTCCGCGCGGCCGCGAGCACGTCCGCGTGCGCCTCGGGCCCGCCGATCCGCTCGGCCTCCACGCCGTCGAGCACGAGCCGCCCCGCGGACCAGGGTGCGGTCAGCTCGACCGGCTCGCACGCGGCGCCCTCGGTCCGCATCATCCACAGGCTGTGGGTAACTTTCCCGATGCCGCCGCCAGGCCCGGACCCGGGTCCGGGCCCGCCGCGCACCGCCACCAGTACGTGCGTCGCGTCCCGCAGCCACGGCACCCACGGCACGGCCCCGCTCAGCCGCGCCCGCCCGCCCGGCAGGGCGTCCACCACGATCCCACCGCGCGCGGGAAACGCCCCCGCCGCCACGGCCGAACCGTCCCGGAGTCCCGGCAGCAGCCGCTCCCGCTGCTCGTCCGTACCGTGCGCCGCCACCGCCAGGAGGCCGTACACACAGCTCGCGGCGAACGGCACCTGCGCCGTCGTCCTGCCCTGCTCCTCCAGCATCAGGACGAGCCCGAGCAGCCCGGTCTCCTCCACCGCGCCCGCGAGGCCCGCCGCGCCCAGCTCCTTCCAGAGCTCGCTGTCCGTACCGCCGCCGAGGCCCGCGAGCCGCTCCGGCGTGGACAGGTCCCCGAAGATCCGCGCGGCGAGGTCCCGCGCCGCCTCCTGCTCCGGGGTGGGTGTGAAGTCCATGTCAGACCTCACCGCCCTCGGCGTCGTCGGTCACCCTGAAGACGGGCAGTTCCAACTCCTCGTCCACCGCCAGGAATTCGAGGCGCACGGGCATCCCGATGCGCACCTTGTCGCTCGGCACCCCCACGACGTTGCTCACCATGCGCACGCCCTCCGCCAGTTCGATGAGCCCCACCGCGTACGGCGGGTCGAAGGCGGGGAAGGGCGGGTGGTGCATGACCACATAGCTGTAGACCGTGCCCTCACCGCTCGCCTCGACGGTGTCCCACTCCTGTCCGCCGCACGTGTTGCACCCAGGCAGCCAGGGGAAGCGCAGCGTCTCGCACGCGCGGCAGCGCTGGATGAGCAGCCGGTGGTCGGCAACGCCCTCCCAGAAGCCCGCGTTGTCCCGGTTGACGACGGGCCGCGGCCGCCGGCTCCTGTCCTTCTTCGCCGCCCCGCTGTTCGAACTCCGCTTGGCCGGCGTGTACTTCAGGATGCGGAACCGGTGCGTTCCCGCGATCTCCTCGCCCACCCGGACGTTCATCCGGGTCGTGATGAAGTGCCCCGTGCCCAGCTTCGTCGTCTTCAGCGGCGAGATCGACTCGATCACCGAGTCGTACGTGATCGCGTCACCGGGCCGCAGCGGCCGCAGATACTCCTGCTCGCAGTCGGTGGCGACGACCGAGGTGTACCCCGCGCCGTCGAGCAGCGCGAACAGCTCGTCGTGGGCGGGAGAACGCCCCTCGTAGCTGGTCAGCCCTGCCATCGTCCAGGCCTGCAGCATGGTCGGCGGCGCGATCGCGTCCGGTCCCTGGTAGGCGGGATTGGCATCGCCCATGGCCTCGCACCAGTGCCGGATCATCGGCGCGTTCACCGGGTCCAGGCCCTCGGCCTCGGTGGCCGCCACCCGCCCCTCGAAGGTCTTCAGCTTCTCGTACGCCAAGGGCTCGTGCCCCATGAACTCCTGCCCCGCAACACCCGCGCTCACCGCTTCCCCCTCCGCATCCCGAGCCGCATCGTCGCCACGATCTCGCGCTGCACCTCACTCACCCCGCCACCGAAGGTGTTGATCTGCGCCGCGCGGTTCATCCGCTCCAACTCGCCTTCGCCCACCCCCGCTTCACCGCCCCCCGTATCGCCGAACGCGCCCGGCGAACCGGCCCGCACCCACCCGGCGTCGCCCGCGATCTGCTGACATATTCGATACGTCTCGACCGCGGATTCCGTTCCCGCGAACTTCACGCCACTGGCGTCTCCGGGGGCCAGTCGGCCCGCCCCGACATCCCCCACCAAACGCCAGTTGAGCAGGCGCGTTGCCGCGAGCCGGGCATGCGCTTCGGCGAGTTGAGATCGGACCCAGGGCGCGTCAACACGGCGCTCGCCGGTCACCGGATCGGGGGTGCGGGCGGCCTCGGCCACCCGTTCGTAGAAGTCCTCGGCCTGCATCCCGATCGCGGCGAGGGCGACCCGCTCGTGATTGAGCTGGTTGGTGATCAGCCCCCAGCCCGCGTTCTCCTCGCCGACCAGATTCGAGCCGGGGACCCGGATCCCGTCGTAGTACGTGGCCGTCGTGGTCAGGCCACCGACGGTGTCGATCGGGGTCCACGAGAAACCGGGAGCGTCGGTCGGCACGAGGATGATCGAGATGCCCTTGTGCTTGGGCGCCTCGGGGTCGGTCCGGCAGGCGAGCCAGATCCAGTCGGCGTTCTGCGCGTTCGACGTGAACACCTTCTGCCCGTCGATCACCCAGTCGCCGCTCGCTTCGTCGCGCACCGCGCGCGTGCGCAGGGACGCGAGGTCCGTGCCCGCCGACGGCTCGCTGTAGCCGATCGCGAAGACCAGGTCGCCCTTGAGGATCCGGGGCAGGAAGTAGGCCTTCTGCTCCTCGGTCCCGTACTTCATGAGCGTCGGGCCGACCGTGTTCAGCGTGACCATGGAGACCGGCGCGCCGGCCCGGTACGCCTCGTCGAAGAACACGAACTGCTCGTCGGCGCCGCGGCCCTGCCCGCCGTACTCGGTGGGCCAGCCGAGCCCGAGGAGTCCCTCGGCCCCGATGGCGCGCAGCAGTCGGCGCTGGCCGCTCGGGTCGTCGGCCGCCGGTGGGCCGCCCGGCATCAACGTACTGAATCTCTCTCGCAGTTGAGCGCGCAGCTCTCGCTGGCGCTCGGTGGGGGCGAGGTGCACGGCGGCTGCCCTCCAGGACTGGCCTCGTACCGACAAGGGTTTCTGACTGTCCGTCAGATGCCGATGGGTGTCAAGGGATCAGCACGCGCGCGTAGCGCCGTGAAAACGCCTGCGCGGCGGCGCCGAAGCACCGCCGCGCAGACTGTCACGCACCCCACGGAAAGCCCCCGCAGCGCGGGAGCCGGCGGGTTACCAGAGCTCGGTGAAGTGCACGTTGACGTTCGACTGGTCGATCGCCGTGAAGCCGGAGCCGTTCACCTGAGCCTCGTTGTTCTGGTTCGAGGCGCCGTTGCCGACGGCCTGCTGCTGCGTGGTGGACGAGTTGCCGTAGTTGTCGTCTCCGACGCCGCTGCCGCTGACCGTCGCCACCCCCGCGTTCGATCCGTTGTCCGCGAAGGAGCCGTTGTCGGCCATGGCCACTCCGGAGAAGAGGGCTGCCGCAAGGGGCAGAGCGGCGACGGCGGCGATGGCGCGGGCAGTACGGATGGAAGCCATGTCTATTCCTCCAGGACAGGAAGTACGCTCCGGGCGCTCGGACGAGGTCCGGCCACCCGTCAAGTACGGGATGTACCAGGGCAGTTGGCCGACTGCCCCGGCGAAGTTCACGACGTCGCGAGATCAGAATTGCCCACCGAATCCCCGGCGAACCACCCCGGAAGCCGCGATTCGCTCGCAAGCGTGAGGACATGTCGATAAACCCTCTTCACGTCCGGAAAACCCCAGCTCAGGCCGGAGTGCGCCACTTCAGGACCAGCCCTGCCCAAGCGGCCCAAACGACGAAGCGTTTCAGCACATTTTTGGTAAATGCTTCCCTCGGATGACCAGCCCCACTTCCCTTCTTCGAACATGCGTACGAAAATGAGGGCATGGCCACCACGGACCGGCACCCGCCCCACAGCCCACCCCACCCGTCCCTCGCGACCCTGGCCCTCGCGCACGCCCTGTCCGCCGCCGAACGCGGGCTCGCCGTCATCCCGCTGGCCAGGACCAAACTCCCGGCGCTGCCCTCGCCGCACCGCGGCGATCCGCCCACGGCCCCGCGCTGCCACGGCGAATGCGGCCTTCCGGGGCACGGCGTGTACGACGCGTCGACCGACCCGCGCCGCATCCGCGCACTGTTCGCGGCAGCCCCCAGGGCGACCGGCTACGGCATCGCCTGCGGCCTGGCCCCGCACCACCTCATCGGCGTCGACCTGGACACCAAGTCCGGCACCGACGCCTCCGCCGCCCTGCGTGAGCTGGCCTTACGGCATCTCTTCACGATCCCCGACACGGTGGTCGTGGCCACCCCGAGCGGCGGCCGGCACCTGTGGCTCTCCGGTCCGCCGGACGCCGTGGTGCCCAACTCCGCGAGCCGCCTCGCCCCCGGCATCGACATCCGGGGTGCGGGCGGCTACCTCGTGGGGCCCGGCTCGCGCACCGAACACGGCGTCTACAGCACGGTTCCGGGCACCGGCCACCTGCCGCCCGCACCCTGCCCACCGGCGCTCCTGCGCCTGCTCACGCCCCCACCGCGCACGCACCACCCCATGACGGGCCGCCCCGGTCAACACGGCCTGGGCCTCGTCCAGTTCGTCCTCAGCGCCCACGAGGGCCAGCGCAACACCCGCCTCTTCTGGGCGGCCTGCAGGGCGTACGAGAACGGCGTCGGCGACACCCTCGCGGACGCCCTGGCCGACGCGGCGGTGCGCACCGGTCTGACGGAGCGGGAGGCCCGCTCCACGATCGCCTCGGCGGCGCGGCTCACGGCGGGGCCGTAGGCGCTCCACCCGAACACGAGCGAGCCCCCGGCCCGGGATCCGGGTCGGGGGCTCGCTCAACTGGGCGGTGGGTGTGGGATTTGAACCCACGGAGGCTCTCGCCTCGACGGTTTTCAAGACCGTTCCCTTAGGCCGCTCGGGCAACCCACCCCGCACCGCACGCGTGGTGCGGCGCGGGGACCAGGGTAGCGGGTCCGGTCGCGGCGTCGGTCAGCTGTCGCCCTTGCGCTCGCCCAGGGTCACGTCGACCGTGTGCTCCTTGCCGTCGCGCGTGTAGGTGAGCTTCACGGAGTCGCCCGGCTTGTGCTGCCAGATCTGGCCGATCAGGGTCGGCCCCGAGTCGATGGGCTGGTCGTCGAGCTTCGTGATGACGTCACCGGGCTTGAGGCCCGCCTTGTCCGCCGGACCGTTCGGCGTGACGGCCGCGGAGCCGCCCGCGCCCTGCTCGGTGATCTTCGCGCCGCCGGTGCCCTCCTCCAGGGAGACGGAGGCCCCGATCACCGGGTAGACCGGCTGCCCGGTCTTGATGAGCTGCTGGGCGACCATGTTGGCCTGGTTGATCGGAATGGCGAAGCCGAGACCGATCGAACCGGACTGGCCCGAACCGCCGCCCATGCCGCCGCTGGAGGCGGACTGGATGGCGGAGTTGATGCCGATCACGTTCCCGTTGCCGTCGAGCAGCGGGCCCCCGGAGTTGCCCGGGTTGATCGACGCGTCGGTCTGCAGGGCGCTCATGTACGAGGCCTTGCTGCTGCCGGTGCCGTCGCTGGAGGCCACCGGGCGGTCCTTGGCGGAGACGATGCCCGTGGTCACCGTGTTCGACAGGCCGAAGGGCGCGCCGATCGCGATGGTCGAGTCGCCGACCGCGACCTTGTCGGAGTTGCCGAGCGTGAGCGGCTTCAGGTCGTCCGGCGCGTTCTTGAGCTTGATGACCGCGACGTCGTAGCCCTGCGCCTTGCCGATCACCTCGGCGTCGTACTTCTTGCCGTTCGAGAACGTCGCCGACAGCTTGCCGCCGTCCGCGGCCTCGGCCACCACGTGGTTGTTGGTGAGGATGTGGCCCTGCTTGTCGTACACGAAGCCCGTGCCGGTGCCGCCCTCGCCGTTGTTGCCCTCGGCCTCGATGGTGACCGTGCTGGGCAGCGCCTTGGCGGCGATGCCGGCGACGGTGCCCTTGTCGCGCTTGAGGTCGGCCGGGTTGGAGGCGGAGACGGTCGACGAACCGGTGTCCGATCCGTCGCCGCGCTCGGCCGCCCAGTAGCCCACGCCGCCGCCGACCGCGCCCGCGACCAGGGCCGCGGCGATGATCCCGGCGACCAGGCCGCCGCGCCGACCGCCCGGCTTGGGCTCCGGCTGCTGGTACGAGGCGCCCCAGCCTCCGCCGCCACCGCCCGACGCGTAGGCCGGCATGGCGGGCGGCGGGGGCGGCCAGTCGCCGCCGTGGGCGGGTCCTGCCGCGGTGGGCGCCCCGTGGTCGGCGGGCCCCGGCTGCCCGCCCGCGGGGGCGGGCGCGGCCCCCTGGGGAGCCGACGCGGGAGCAGCGGGAGCGTCCACCGGCACGGGAGGTGCGGACGGGGCCGGCGGTACCTCGGTGCCCTCGTTCTCGGTGCTCACAGCTTTCTCTCCTCGATCCACGGCTGTCGTCGCCGATCCGTCCTGTCTGGATGCTGGGGGCCGGCGACTGTCGCGCGCGCCGCCGTCCCGGCATGGTCCTGTCACGGTCCACTTGTGCTGTTGTACGCCGTCAGCCTTTCCCATGGGACGTCAGGCCACCGTAAGACGATCCTGTGCGTCCCCTGCCATCCTTTACGTCCGGCAAAACGGACGCATCCGCTGGGCCGAACTTTTCCTGGTCGCGCGCCGCGCGGTGGCACCATGACGCGGTGACCCTCGCACAACAGCAGCGCATTCAGGTCGTGGCCCACCGCGGTGCCTCCCAGGACGCCCCCGAGCACACATTGGCCGCCTACAAGAAGGCGATCGAGGACGGCGCGGACGCCCTCGAATGCGATGTGCGGCTGACGGCGGACGGTCATCTCGTATGCGTGCACGACCGTCGCGTCAACCGTACGTCGAACGGCCGTGGAGCCGTCTCGACGCTGGAGCTCTCCGAGCTCGCCGCCCTCGACTTCGGCTCCTGGAAGGGCCACGACGAGGTCCCCGACTGGACGGGCAGCGCGGCCGACACCTCCGACACCTCGGTGCTGACGCTGGAGCGCCTCCTGGAGCTGGTCACCGACGCGGGCCGTCGGGTGGAGCTGGCCGTCGAGACCAAGCACCCCACGCGCTGGGCGGGGCGGGTGGAGGAGCGGCTGCTGCTCCTGCTCAAGCGGTTCGGCCTGGACGCCCCGGCGCAGGACGAACCCTCGCGCGTGCGCGTGATGAGCTTTTCCGCGCGCTCCTTGGCGCGCGTCCAGGAGGCCTCTCCGACGCTGCCGACGGTCTACCTGATGCAGTTCGTCTCGCCCCGCCACCGCGAAGGACGCCTCCCCAGGGGCGTGCACATCGCGGCCCCCAGCATCCGGATCGTGCGCAACCACCCCGCGTACGTCGAGAAGCTCGCGCGCGCGGGTCACCAGATCCACGTCTGGACGGTGGACGAGCCCGGGGACGTCGACCTGTGCGCGAGCCTGGGGGTCGACGCGATCATCACCAATCGCCCCGCGGCAGTGCTGCGCCACCTCGGCAGGTCCTGAGGCGGGCTCGCGGACGAGCCTCCGCAGGGACGGAATCCGGCCACCTTTACCCAACGCGGTCACAGGGTGTGCCCCGGCGCGTTCGGACCGTATTCGATCGTCACGAGTGCCTCAGCGGAAGCGGGATGGCCGGTTTCCGGTCCAGTCCATTGGGGCATTCACACCGTGGCGTGGGGCAAAGGAGGTCTCGGGGGTGGCGTTGGTGGTGGCACAGGAAGTGCCCGCGTCGTCGAGCATGGCCGTACCCCATGGCCCTGCGGGCGTGGGTTCGGCAAGACGTCGGATGCGTGATCAGCTGCGCATGAGCGACGTACCGGAAACGGTGATCGACGACGCAGTTCTCATTCTTTCCGAACTGCTCAGCAATGCGTGCCGGCACGGCCGGCCGCTCGGCGAGGACCTGGTCGGCGACGGTGACGTACGCGCCGCCTGGCGGGTCGACGACCGTGGCTGCCTCACGGTCGAGGTGACGGACGGCGGCGGGCCCACCCGCCCGATTCCGGCCACTCCCTCGATCACGGCGCACGGCGGCCGCGGGCTCAACATCATCTCGGCGCTCGCCGACGACTGGGGCGTACGCGACGGCATGCGCGGCGAGGTCACCGTCTGGGTGATCGTCCACAAGGACGTCCACGCGGAGGCCATGGCGCAGCGCCGGGACGACTTCGCCTCGCGGGTGGCCGCGCCGCCCGTCGGGGACCTGGCGGACCTTGGCTTCCCCGACGCGTTCGACGAGCTGGGCTGAAAACCGGCCGGGCGCGGCCAGTTGGGCTGAATCCCCCTCTTGTCAGTACGAGCGGCTAGGCTCGCCGCCGTACGTACGAGAGCCGTATCCGGGAGACACCCAAGATGGCCAAGAAGCGCCCGCAGACCAAGGGCAAGCCGCACGTCACCGCAGGCGAGGTCCCCGTCGTCGGTGCCCGCGAACCCTGCCCCTGCGGCAGCGGTCGCCGCTACAAGGCCTGCCACGGCCGGGACGCCGCGCACGCCGTGACCGAGCTGGTGCAGCGCCCCTTCGAGGGCCTGCCGGGCGAGGGCGACTGGGTCGCGCTGCGCGAGCTGGTGCCCGCGGCGACGGTCGAGCTGACCCTGAAGGACGGGCTCCCCGAGGGTGTCCCCTCGGTGTCCCTCGCCACCGTGCTGCCCATGGCCTGGCCGGCGCTGCGCCGCGACGACGGCTCGGTCCTGCTCGGCCTGCAGAACGAGACGCCGTCCGGGGACATCAGCCGCGATCTGGCCGACACACTGCTGCGCGCGCTGGCCGCGGAGCCGGGCAACCCGGTGCAGACCCGCCGCGCGCCGGCCGACGGCCCGCGCCTTCAGGACGTGCTCGCACCGGAGGGCACTTTCGAGCCCATCGTGCACACGGGCTTCGAATTCTGGGTTCCGGACTCCGAGAACGCGTCGGGCGAGGTCGCCGCATCCCTTGAGCGGGCCAACGCCGCGGCGATCCCCACCGTGAAGCTCTCCGGCGTGGACAGCGCCTACTGGTGCGAGACGCCGGAGAAGAACCACCTGCGGTGGGTCATGCCGCACGCCGAGGAGAAGCTGCTCGACGCGCTGGCGCGGCTGCACGCGGCGGGCACGTCGTCGCTCGGCGAGGGCACCCGCCTGGTGGGCTCCTTCAGGGCGCACGGCCTGACCGTTCCGGTCTGGGACCTGCCCAGCTCGATGCGGGCGGAGGACATCGAGAAGCCGGCCGCCGAATTCGCCGAGCGGCTGGCGGGCGCGCTGGCCACGGACGCCCCGCTGACCCCGGACGAGCGTCGCGCGCGCGGCGGGCTCACCAATCGACAGGTGACGCTCAGCTGATTCACAGCTTCGGGTGGGCTGACCGACCAGTCAGCCCACCAGGACAGGGAAGCCGCCTCGAACCGCCAGGTGAGCCGGGTCACAACTCCCGGTGGTTGCAGGTAAATCCATGTCCGAATAGAAGAGATCGAATTTGCTAACCGGCGATCTCTTGTTACCGTTCAAGCAGCCCGGTTGCTGGTGCATCCCCCGTCGCCAGCAACCGGGCGCTTCCATGTGCGCTCCGCGCCCGCCGGGTCTCAACCCCCGTGCGACGGCGCCGAGTTGCTTCCGGAGCGCAGCAGCAGCGGGCCTTCCCCGCCCTTCGCGTACTCCGCCACCGCCGTGTACTGGCCGGGCTCTCCCCGCGTACGTCCCCGCGGTGTCTCGCACATCCCCGGTTCGTCCTCGGCCCCCACGGCACAGTGCAGCTGCACCGTGCGCCCACCGGGTGCCATCAGGGTCAGTACGGCGGCCAGACCCGTACCCGTCGCGTTGCGGTAATAGGTACGCGCCCAGGTGTCGGGTCCCTGGACGAGCACGCAGGTCTGCGCCTCGATGCCCTCCGGGGCGGAGAGTTGGGGACCGCAGTGGGCCTCGGTGGTCACACCGAGACCGGTCAGCAGGGAGGGCTTGCTGGTCTCCCGCTCAGCCGGTTTGCCGTCGGGGCTCTCGCCGTCCGCGCCTGCGCTCGGCCCTTCGTTCGAGGCGTGGTTCGCCCTGTCGGCGTCGTCGGACACGGCCGCTCCGGAGGCAGGCGGGTCGGCGGCCTCGACCGCGGTGACCGTCTGCCGCGCGGGCCCGTCGTCCACCGGTCCCGCGGACGCGCCCGCCAGCGGCAGCGCCGCCGTGAGAACCACCACGGCGAGCAGACCGAACAGCCGGAGTCGCGCGTGCGGCCGCTCCCGCTCGGTCTCGTCCGGGAGCTGGGGGGAGCGTGGCGCGGCAGGCATGCGCCGAAGATATCGGCGCGCACCCCGCCCACCGGCCCGCCGCGCGCCGGATTCCGCTACAACTCGGGCGCGCTCACACCCGTACGGGTGAGGGCGTCGACCACCGTGCCGACCACGGCCTCCACATCCGGCGTCCACGGAGCCGCGGAGCCGGGCAGCGGCGCACGCTCCCAACGCACCTGCCCCGCGCCCGAGATCGACGGCGGCAGGGCGAGATAGCCGCCCTCCCCGTGGAAGCGCAGCGATCCGGGTACAAAGTCCTGCGCGTACAGGAGTTCGCCGAGCTGTTCCATCGAGTACGGCGCCACGAGGATCGCGAGCCGCTCCGGCGTCGCGATCACCGGGCCGAGCCGGACGTCCCTGCGGTCGAGCGCGGCGAGCGCGCGGGCGCCCGCGACGGCCGGCAGGCTCACCGCGCAGGGCGCGCGCCCCTCCGAGGCACCGGCCGGGGCACCGGTGGCGAGCACGATCGGCGCCTCGGGGCGGTTGGTCCACCACCAGCGGACCATGCGCTCGTCGGTCGTCGCGGCGAGCAGCCCCGGGTCGAAGGGGTGCGCGCCGGGCACCGTGCACTCCGGATCGGGGCAGGCGCAGCGGACGCCGTCACGACGGCCTCCCGCTTCGAGCCCTATTCCCGGCAGGACCGGCCACTGCCACGCTGTCGCGAACGTGTGGGCCGCGCTGATCAGGTCAGACTTCCCGTTGTCACGCCTGGACAGGAGCCTGCGTCGCCTTCCGAGGATCTCGCGCATGAGCGCTCGTTCCTTTCCGTAGACCGAAGAGAACGCTATGGGCCACATCACACCATGTGTCGATCAGTCACTGCGCGTACGTGTTGGAGCGCCACACCCCAGCCTGAACCACCGGCCCGAGGCAGGATGAACCCCTATAGTCCGAGCGCCTGCTGTGTGCTTTAAAAGCCTGGCGTGGGGTGGCGGCGCCTGGCGTTTGCTGTCCCGCGCATTTCTCGCCGCCTCCACCGCGGGAGGATGGGACACGGTCGCCGATGGTTATGACGCCCGGTTCCGCCACCAGGTTCCGGGCTGATCCCAACTGCCCCTGGTCTTCACCGACTACGTACCCATCACGGCCGCCATGACGCTCTGTCGACCACAGCTGAACAATGCCAGTCGACCGCAATGAGCGCTTCCCTAAGGCAGTTTTTGGCCATCTTCGAACGATCGGGATCGGCCCGGGATCGGAGCGGGATCACATATGAGAACAGAGATCATTTTTCCCCGAATGTCGCTTGACCACGGCAGACACCGGGATTCCTGGATGGACAATGCTGGACATCCCCCAACGAGTCCGTGTACATGTGGAGGCATTGCTGGCGGCGCAGAATGACATGGGGGTTTGCGATGCTAATGAGCAATACGCACCGGTCGGAAAGCCGGAAGCCATGACAACCCCGCGCCTGCCGAAAGTGGCCGGAATCGATTCCCCTCCTGGACAGGTGCCCCCTCCAGCCCCCAGTAGCGCGCCCGCTCCCCCCGTGTCGCAGGTCACTCCCTCCGCCGTGGCACCCGGAGCCGTGATCCAGGACCGGCTCGCCGGCTGGGTGTCCGATCTCACGACGCTGCACGAACTCACGGAACGTCTGGCCCGCACGGCCGCACTCGAGGACGCACTGCACGAACTGCTGCGCGCCGGAGCCGCTCTGGTGGGCGCCCGGCGCGGCCTCGTCGTCCTGGAACCGGGCGACGGGCGCGGCCCCGACACCACCGTCGGCCTCGGCCTGTCCCGGCCCGACCTCGGGCACATCGAGACGGTGCCGCGCGGCTCCACCTCGTACGGACGGATCCTCGACGGGCTGTCGGCCGAGCCCGAGGCGCACGCCGATCTGCTCGCCGAGGACGGGCTCGACCCGCGCCACCGCGAGGTCGCCGCGCGCCTGGGCTGCGCCGCGAGCTACGCGATGCCGCTCGCCACCGACGCGGCCGGCCGGCTCGGCGCCGCGGTCTGGCTCTACGACGAACCGGCCGAGCCCGTCGAGCGCCAGCGCCACCTCATCGGCCTCTACACGCGCTACGCCACCGAACACCTCGCCCGCATCCTGGAACTGGAGCGCACGCGCGCGTGGTCACGCACCGTCGCCGACGAGCTGCTGCCGGCGCGGCTGCCCCGGGTCGCCGGGGTGCAGCTCGCCGCACGGCACCGCACGGGACCGCGCGGCGGCGGCGACTGGTACGACGCGCTGCCGCTGCCCGAGGGGGCGCTCGGGCTCGCGGTCGGCTCGGTCAGCGGCTCCGGCGCGAGCGCGGTCGCCGCGATGGGCCGGCTGCGCGCCTCCCTGCGGGCGTACGCGGTCATGGAGGGGGAGGACCCGGTGGCGGTCCTGTCCGATCTGGAGCTGCTGCTGCGCCTGACCGAGCCGGCGCGCAGCGCGACCGCCCTGTTCGCGTACTGCGAGCCCGCGCAGCGCAAGATCGTCCTCGCCGGAGCCGGGCACAGCCCGCCCCTGGTGATCGGCCCGCGGCGCACCGAGTACGCCGAGACGACCCTGTCCGCGCCGCTCGGGATGCTCGCCTGCTGGGAGGCGCCGAGCGTGGAGATCACTCCCGAGCCGGGCGAGACCGTGCTGCTCTACACGGACGGCCTGCTGCGCCGCACCGGCGACCCCATGGACCGTGCCTTCGCCCGGCTGCACGCGGCCGCCGCCAGTGTGCCCAAGGCGGACCGTGACGACCCCGGGGCGATCGCCGACCACGTGCTGCGGGCGGTGCTCCCCGACGGCCTCGACGCGGTCGAGAGCGAGGAGGACGTGGTGCTGCTCGCGGCCCGCTTCGAGTGACCTCCCTGACGCTGCGTGTAACGGGCCCTCTGCCCCTGGACCCCCTTCCGTACGCTCGTACGATGGAGGGGGTCCATTGCCGTATCCAGGGCATTTCACCGGACCCGCCGTGTCGAGGAGGAACCGTGTCGGAGGAGCTCAACCCGGAGGCCGCCGAGGCCGAGGAGCCCATCAAGCAGCGCAAGAACGGCCTCTACCCGGGCGTGTCCGACGAGCTCGCCGAGAACATGAAGTCCGGCTGGGCCGACACCGAGCTGCACGACCTGCAGCCGATCGCACAGGTCGCCGAGACCGCCACCCGCCGTGCCGCCCTGTCCGCCCGCTTCCCGGGCGAGCGCCTCGTGGTGCCCGCGGGCAACCTCAAGACGCGCTCGAACGACACGGAGTACGCCTTCCGCGCCTCGGTCGAGTACGCCTACCTGACCGGCAACCAGACGGAGGACGGCGTCCTCGTCATGGAGCCGAAGGCCGGCGGCCACGACGCCACGCTCTACCTGCTGCCGCGCTCCAACCGGGAGAACGGCGAGTTCTGGCTCGACGGCCAGGGCGAGCTGTGGGTCGGCCGCCGCCACTCCCTGACCGAGGCCGAGAAGCACTACGGCATCCCCGCCTCCGACGTGCGCGAGCTCACCGGCAGCCTGAGCGAGGTCACCGGCCCCACGCGCGTCGTGCGCGGCTACGACGCCGGCGTCGAGGCCGCGCTGACCGACAAGGTCACCGCCGAGCGCGACGAGGAACTGAAGGTCGCCCTCTCCGAGGCGCGCGTCGTGAAGGACGCGTTCGAGATCGGCGAGCTGCAGAAGGCCGTCGACTCGACCGTGCGCGGCTTCGAGGACGTCGTGAAGGTGCTCGACAAGGCCGAGGCCACCTCGGAGCGCTACATCGAGGGCACGTTCTTCCTGCGCGCACGCGTGGAGGGCAACGACATCGGCTACGGCTCCATCTGCGCCGCGGGCCCGCACGCCTGCACGCTGCACTGGGTCCGCAACGACGGCGCGGTCCGCTCCGGCGACCTGCTGCTGCTCGACGCCGGTGTGGAGACGCACACGTACTACACCGCCGACGTCACGCGCACGCTGCCGATCAACGGCACGTACAGCGAGCTCCAGCGGAAGATCTACGACGCCGTGTACGAGGCCCAGGAGGCCGGTATCGCGGCCGTGAAGCCGGGCGGCAAGTTCCGCGACTTCCACGACGCCGCGCAGCGGGTGCTCGCCACGAAGCTCGTCGAGTGGGGCCTCGTCGAGGGCCCGGTCGAGCGCGTCCTGGAGCTGGGCCTGCAGCGCCGCTGGACCCTGCACGGCACCGGGCACATGCTCGGCATGGACGTCCACGACTGCGCCGTCGCGCGGACCGAGGCGTACGTGAACGGCACGCTGGAGCCGGGCATGGTGCTCACGGTCGAGCCCGGTCTGTACTTCCAGGCCGACGACCTGACGGTGCCGGAGGAGTACCGGGGCATCGGCGTCCGCATCGAGGACGACATCCTCGTCACCGAGGACGGCAACAAGAACCTGTCGTCCGGTCTGCCCCGCAAGGCCGACGAGGTCGAGGCGTGGATGGCCCGCCTGAAGGGCTGATCAGCCAAAACGCAACAAGGAGGGGCCGCACTGGAAAGTGCGGCCCCTCCTTGTTGCGCGAGACCCCGCTCACACCGCCATCAGCGGCGCGTCCTTCCGCCACTTGAGGATCTTGTCGAAGCTGACCACGGCGCCTCCCTTGCCGGGTCTGTTCACGAAGTGCACATGGTCGGCGAGTTCCTGGATCAGGCACAGGCCGCGGCCGTGCTCCGCGTAGTCGGGCGCCGGGCGGACGGACACCGCCGCGCGGCCGCCGGTCGCGGTGAAGCCGGGGCCGGTGTCGGCCACTTCGATGCGGCACAGCTCGCCGTCCAGGTACGCGGTGACCCGGAACGCGTCCGACGCCTCGCTCGTCGCCGCGCCGCCGTGCTCCACGGCGTTCGCGCACGCCTCGCTGAGCGCGACCGACAGGTCGTAGGAGACGTCGGGGTCGACGCCCGCGGTCTCCATGGTGCCCATGAGGAGGCGCCGGGCGAGCGGCACGCTCGCCGCGTCGCGGCGCAGATGGAGGGACCACCAGATGCTCATGCTCCCGCCTCCTGGTCACGACTCGACATACCGATACGTATTGCCACCACCGGCCCGGCGCAATCGCTCAGTTGACGTGATGACGCCCATACGGCCGACGCGCATACGGGGGTCGTCGGTGTACGGGAGATTTGCGACCTTGCGGACCTGCCGTATGGAGCGTGTGAAGCCAGTGCGATGATGAGCCCGCCATGTCTGCCCCCCACGAGCGCCAGTCGCGCAGCGCGGCCGATCTCCGGCTGCTCAGGGCCGCGGTGTTCGCCGCGGTCTGCGTCACGCTGTCCGCGGCGGGGCACGTCCTGGGTTCGACGGCCACCGTCCCGCTGTGGACGCTGTCGCTCGGCTTCCTCGCCGTCTTCTGCGTGGCCCTGCCGCTGGCGGGACGCGAGCGCTCGCTGCCGGGCATCGCCGCCACGCTGGGCGCCGGGCAGATCTCGCTGCACAGCCTCTTCGGGCTCGGCCAGCAGCACGCCATGGACACCGCCATCGCCTCGGGCCGGCCCTCGGCGGTCGAGCAGGCCGCACGGCTCATGTGCGGAGCGGGCGCGTCGACGCTCAGCCCGGCGCAGGCCCAGCGGATCCTCGACCACGCGCGCGTGCCGTCCGGCGAGGCACAGCACCACATGGTGGACGCCGCCGGATCGTCGATGTCGCTGCTGCCGTCCCTGCCGATGCTGCTCGGGCACCTGCTCGCCGCGGCCGGCGCCGGCTGGCTGCTGCGCCACGGCGACCTCGCGCTGAGCCGCATCGTGCGGCTCTCCGCCTACGCCGTCATGGACGTGGCGCCCATCCGTTCGCTGCGGGCCGCCCTCGGCCTCGTACGCGCGCTCAGGGCCGGGCTCTCGGCTGCGCCCGTGCTGCCGGGCGCCGCTCGTGCCGGGTTCGCCGAACCACCGGCGCTGCGGGCGGCGGCACTTCAGCACTCCGTGCGACGGCGCGGGCCACCCGCGGCCGACACGTTCCTTCTCGCTGCCTGAACGGCACGCGTACTCCACCGCGTACTGCGGGGGTGAGTCGTGCCGTGCGGCACGCGCGCGTACCCGCTTGTTCATCGCCTACGTAGTGCGGTGCTGCGCGGTCGCGCCCTTCACCCTTCGCTGGATCCCGCTGAACGTGGAGTTCTCCCTGTCATGAAGAAGATGTCCCGCGCCGCTCTCGTCGGTGCCGCCGCCGTGTCCTCCGTCGTCCTCGTGTCCGCCCCCGCCTTCGCGCACGTGAGCGTGCAGCCGGAGGGCGAGGCCGCCAAGGGCGACTACGCCGTCGTCGACTTCAAGGTGCCCAACGAACGCGACGACGCCGCCACCACCAAGCTCGAGATCAACTTCCCGACCGAGCACCCGCTCGCCTCGGTGATGCCCGAGCCCGTGCCGGGCTGGAAGGCCGACGTCACCAAGACCAAGCTCGACAAGCCGATGGAGATGCACGGCGAGAAGATCACCGAGGCCGTCTCCAAGGTCACCTGGACCGCGACCGGTTCCGGCAAGGACAAGGGCGTGCAGCCCGGCTACTTCCAGAAGTTCCCGGTGTCCATCGGCCAGCTGCCGACCGACACCGACCAGCTCGTCTTCAAGGCGATCCAGAGTTACGACAACAAGGAGGTCGTGCGCTGGATCGAGCCGCAGCAGAAGGGCCAGGAGGAGCCGGAGAACCCGGCGCCCACCCTTGAGCTCTCCGCCGCCGCGGACGACGCGCACGGTGCCTCGGGCGCCTCCGACGGCGGCACCAAGAAGGAGGCCGCCGCCGCGACCACGGATTCCGACGGTTCCGGAAGCGACACCACCGCCCGCGCCCTCGGCATCGTCGGCATCGTCGTCGGCGCCGCCGGTGTGGCGTTCGGCGTGATGGCGGGCCGTCGGCGTACCAACAGCTGAGCCACCTTCGGTGGGTGCCGGGGTCGCGGTGGGCGACCCCGGCACCCGCCGGCCACCTCACATCTGGGACATTTTTCTATGCGCACCCCCCGCAAGAACACGAAGCTCAACAGGAAGAGCCTGCTGGCCGCGGTCGGTCTGGTCACCGTCGCGACGTTCGCCCTGTCCGCCTGCGGCAGCGGCGACGACGGCGGCGGCAAGCCTGTCGCCGAGGTCTCCTCCGACTCGGGCGGCTCGCAGAAGGCCGCGACGGTCCTCGACAAGCCCTTCAAGAAGCCGGACCTGGTCCTCACCGACACCCACGGCAAGAAGTTCGACCTGCGCGAGCAGACCAAGAACAAGCCGACGCTGATCTACTTCGGCTACACGCACTGCCCCGACGTCTGCCCGCTGACGATGAGCAACATCGCCGTCGCCAAGAAGTCGCTGCCCAAGGCCGAGCAGGACAAGCTCCAGGTCGTCTTCGTCACCACCGACCCGGACCGCGACACCCCGTCCGTGCTCGGCAAGTGGCTCAAGGCGCAGGACCCCGACTTCATCGGTCTGACCGGCGACTTCGCCACCATCCAGGGCGGCGCCCGCACGCTCGGCATCTCCATCGAGCCGACGCAGAAGGACAAGAAGGGCAAGCTCGTGTCGATGCACGGCACGCAGGTCATCGCCTTCTCGCCGAAGAACGACGCCGGTTACGTGCTGTACGGCGAGGACGCCACGGTCGACGACTACACCAAGGACCTCCCCAAGATCGTCAAGGGGGAGAAGCCGTGAGGCGCACACCCCTCGCCCTCGGCGCCCTCACGCTCGCGGCGGGGTTCGCCCTGACCGCCTGCGGTTCCGGCTCCGGCTCCGAGGCCGCCGACAAGCCCGACGTGAAGGTCGAGGGCGCGTTCATTCCCGCGCCCGCCTCCGGCGACATGGCGGCCGGGTTCTTCACCGTGCACAACAAGGGCGCCGCCGACACCCTCACGTCCGTGAGCAGCTCCCTCTCCCAGAAGGTCACTCTGCACACCACCAAGGGCGGCGTGATGAAGGAACAGAAGTCCTTCGCCGTGCCCAAGAACGGCGAGCTCGACTTCGAACGCGGCGGCAACCACCTCATGTTCGAGAACCTGAAGCGCAAGCCCGCCGAGGGCGACAAGGTGTCGGTACAGCTGCACTTCGCCAAGTCCGGGACCGTCAAGGTCTCCTTCCCGGTGAAGGTCGCCACCTACAACCCGTCGCACGCTTCGCACTGAAGGGGCTGACTCGTACGTGAAGACCATCGCTCCCCGCACCTGGCAGCTGGTACTGCTCTTCCTCGCCGTCACCGGCGCGCTCCTGGCCGGCGCCGCGCCCGCCTCCGCGCACGCCGCCCTGACCGGGAGCGATCCCAAGCAGGGAGCGGTGGTCGACGCGGCGCCGAAGAAGGTGTCGCTCACCTTCTCCGAGAGCGTCGCGATCTCCGACGGCGCGATGCGTGTGCTCGACCCCGCGGGCAAGCGCGTCGACGACGGAAAGATCGCCCACTCCGGCGGCACGACCTACACGGTGGGGCTGCACTCCGGCCTGCCCGACGGCACGTTCACCGTCGCCTACCAGGTCGTCTCCGCCGACAGCCACCCCGTCGCGGGCGCCTACACGTTCTCCGTCGGCGCGCCCTCCAAGACCTCCGCGGTGGTGGCCGACCAGAACGCGGGCGGGGGCGTCGTCGGCGGCATCTACGACGTCGCGCGCTACGTCTCGTACGCGGGCTTCGCGCTGCTCGTGGGCGGCGCCGCGTTCGTGCTCGGATGCTGGCGGCGCGGCGCGGGCAGCAAGCCGGTGCAGCGCGTCGTCGCCGGCGCCTGGACCGCGCTCACCGCCGCCACCCTGCTCATGCTGCTGATGCGCGGCTCGTACACCGGGTCCGGGAAGTTCGGCGACATCTTCGACATGTCACTGCTCGGCCAGGTCCTGCAGACGAAGACCGGCGCCGCGCTCACCTCCCGGCTGCTGCTGCTCGCGGCCGCGGCCCTCTTCATCGCGGTGCTCTTCGGGGCGTACGCGAAGAAGAACGACGAGGCCACGGAGGGCGAAGGGGGCACGGAGGCCAAGGAGCGCAACGATCTCACCTTCGGGCTCTCCGTCGGCGGCGCCGTCGTCGCGGCCGGGCTCGCCGCGACCTGGGCCATGGCCGAGCACGCCTCGACCGGCCTCCAGGCGGGCCTCGCGATGCCCGTCGACGTGCTGCACCTGCTGGCCGTCGCGGCCTGGCTCGGCGGCCTGACCACGCTGCTCGTCGCCCTGTACCGGGTGCCGACGATCGAGGGCTCGGCCGTGCGCCGCTTCTCGCGGGTCGCCTTCTGCAGCGTCCTCGTCCTCGTCGCCACCGGGCTCTACCAGTCCTGGCGCCAGGTCGGCTCCTGGTCGGCGCTGACCGGGACGACGTACGGGCAACTGCTGATGGTGAAGGTCGGGCTCGTCGCCGTGCTCGTCGGCGTCGCCTGGATCTCCCGGAAGTGGACGGCGCGGATCACCGAGACCGTGGCCGCCGCACCAGTGGCGGAGCAGCAGACGTCCGAGGAGAAGGAACCCGTCTCCGTGGCCGCGGGAGGCAAGGGCGCCGACCCCGAGCGCGCCGCCCAACTCGCCCGGCAGCGCGCCGCGATGGCGAGCGCACGCGAGAAGCGGGTGCGCGACGCCGATCCGCACCGCTTCGGGCTGCGCCGCTCGGTGCTCGTCGAGGCGGGCATCGCGGTCGTCCTGCTCGGCGTCACCACCGTGCTGACGTCCACCGAGCCGGGCCGCACCGAGGAGGAGGCCAAGTCCGCCACCTCGGCCGCACAGGCGCAGACCGGGCCGCTCTCGCTGAAGATCCCGTTCGACACCGGCGGCGCGGACGGCAAGGGTACCGCCCTCCTGGAGATGGACCCCGGGCGCACCGGCAACAACGAAATGCACCTCTACATAGAGCGGCCGAACGGCAAGGCATTCGACGTCCCCGAGGTGAAGATCGCCCTCACCCAGGAAGCGAAGAAGATCGGGCCGCTGCCCGTCGTGCCCGACCACATCGCCACAGGACACTGGACGGCGAGCGGTGTGCAGCTCCCCGTGGCGGGCGACTGGAAGGTCGCGCTGACCGTGCGCACCTCGGACATCGACCAGATCACCATCAACAAGAACGCGAAGATCGGCTGACCCGCCCCATGGCTGACACGACTGACACGGCTGAGTCCAAGAACGGCACCGAAACCTCCCCGCAGTCCGCGGGCATCTCGCGGCGCCGTCTGATCGGGACCGCGGGTGCCACCGGCGTCGCCCTCGGCGCCGTCGGCGCGGGCGCGGGGTACGCCGTGGCGTCCTCGAACTCCCCCGAGCAGCAGGCCACGTTGACCACCATCGGGGCGGACGAGGTGATGTTTCACGGGAAACATCAGCCCGGCATCACCACCGCGATGCAGTCGCGCGGCCATCTCATCGCGTTCGACCTGGCGGCGGGCGCCGGGCGCAAGGAGGCGGCGGCCCTGCTGCGCCGCTGGTCGGCGACTGCCGAGCGGCTGATGGCGGGCGAGCCCGCGACCTCGGACGACACGGATGTGGCCCGGGACGCGGGCCCCTCGTCGCTGACGATCACCTTCGGATTCGGGCACAGCTTCTTCTCCCGTACGGGTCTTGAGAAGCAGCGCCCCGCCGCCCTCGACCCGCTGCCGGACTTCTACTCCGACCACCTCGACAAGGCGCGCAGCAACGGCGACCTGTGGGTGCAGATCGGCGCCAACGACTCGCTCGTCGCCTTCCACGCGCTGCGCGCGATCCAGAAGGACACGGGTGGAGTGGCCAAGCTGCGCTGGCAGATGAACGGCTTCAACCGCTCGCCGGGCGCCACCGCCCACCCGATGACGGTCCGCAATCTGATGGGCCAGGTCGACGGCACGGGCAACCCCAAGCCCGCCGACACGGACTTCAACAAGCGGATCTTCGTGCCGAATGCAGGCTCCGCCCAGTCGCCCGCCTGGATGGGCGGCGGCTCGTACGTTGTCGTACGCCGCATCCGGATGCTCCTCGACGACTGGGAGAAGCTGTCGACGGCCGCGCAGGAGCACGTCATCGGGCGCAAGAAGTCGAACGGCGCCCCGCTGACCGGCGGCAAGGAGACCACCGAGCCGGACCTGGAGAAGACGGACGCGAGCGGCGACCTCGTCATCCCGCTCAACGCACACGCCCGCATCACCCGGCCCGACCAGAACGGCGGGTCCGCGCTGCTGCGCCGCCCGTTCTCGTACCACGACGGCTACGCCGAGGACGGCGCCCCGGACGCGGGCCTGCTCTTCATCTGCTGGCAGGCGGACCCGCTGCGCGGCTTCGTGCCGGTGCAGCGCAAGCTCGACCGGGGCGACGCCCTGTCGAAGTTCATCCGGCACGAGGCGAGCGGGCTCTTCGCGGTGCCGGGCGGCGCCGAGAAGGGCGGCTATGTGGGGCAGGCGCTGCTGGAGGGATGAGCGGGCCAGGTGCGCCTGCCGCCGGGTGCGGTGGCCCGTGACGCATCCGTGAGCCCGGTCCCGTACCGCGCATTAGGGTGAGCCCATGCCAGCCAGCTACGCGTATCTCGGCCCCGAGGGCACCTTCACCGAAGTCGCCCTGCGCACGCTCCCGGAGACGGCCACCCGGGAACTCGTCCCCGTGGTGTCGGTGCCGGCGGCGCTCGACGCCGTCCGCAACGGTGAGGCCGAGGCCGCGTTCGTACCGATCGAGAACTCCGTCGAGGGCGGCATCACCACGACCCTCGACGAGCTGGTGGCGGGCGAGCCGCTGATGATCTACCGCGAGGTGCTGCTCGACATCACCTTCGCCCTGCTGGTGCGCCCCGGCACCCAGATCTCCGACATCAAGACGGTCACCGCGCACCCGGCCGCCCAGCCGCAGGTGCGCAACTGGATGAAGGGCCACCTTGCGGAGGACGTGACCTGGGAGTCCGCGGCCTCGAACGCCGATGGCGCCCGCCTTGTCCAGGAAGGGCGCTACGACGCCGCCTTCGCCGGCGAGTTCGCCGCCGAGAAGTACGGGCTCGTGCCGCTGGTCACCGAGATCCACGACGCGGAGAACGCGCAGACCCGCTTCGTCCTGGTCGGCAAGCCGGCCCGGCCCGCTGCGCCCACCGGCGCGGACAAGACCTCCGTCGTCATCTGGCAGCGCGAGGACCACCCCGGTGGGCTGATGGAGCTGCTCCAGGAGTTCGCCATCCGCGGGGTCAACCTCGTGCTGCTTCAGTCCCGGCCCACCGGCACCGGCATCGGCGACTACTGCTTCGCGATCGACGCGGAGGGGCACATCACGGACCGCCGGGTGGCGGAGGCGCTGATGGGCCTGAAGCGGGCCTGCCCGGAGGTGCGCTACCTCGGTTCGTATCCACGGGCGGGGGTCGCCGTCGAGGAGGTGCGCCCGCCGCGTTCGGGAACCTCGGACGGCGAATTCGTGGCGGCGTCGGACTGGCTGGCGCGCTGCCAGGACGGCCGGTTCTGACGCCTCGCCCGTAGTCGGCCGCACACCCTGCCGGATCCGAGTTGTCCACCGCCGGATCCGGCTCCTTTTTGCCTGTGCGCCCGGTCCTACCAGCGGATTTTCTTCATCCACAGAAGTTATCCACAGGCCGCCTTCTCGACCTGGGGACAAGTCGACAGGAAGAGGCTGGTTGGTCGACAAATCGGCCCACAGCCCCCAGATGTGTCCACAGCCCGGCAGGTCACCCTTCGTCCAGGCATTTGTCGTGATCAACTCTTTGGAGTGAAGCGTTTCCACCTGAAAGTGAGCTTGCGCGCGGTTTGAGAGGGGAATTCTTCGTTACGCATGTGGCTTTCGGAATGATCTCTTCCGGCATCCACAGATCATTCTCACAGCCTGTGGATAACTCTTCCGACCTGCGCGTCACTGTGGACAGCGGGCCCCAAGTCCCGTCCGTGGCAAGGGGATCGGGTCAAGGTGAAGTGCCACATCTGCCCCCTTCAAGGGAAAGGGGCGGCTTTCCTTGACGCACCGCGCGGGGCCGATGTGGATCTTTTCCGGCCTCGCTCCATCCTTAATTCGCATTCCGGCAAATAGGGCATAAGGGAATGCATCGGATATCGGGTCGTGGGCCGGAAGCGGGCAACGGTAGCCTTGAGGGGTGATTGACCTTCGCCTGCTCCGTGAGGACCCCGACCGTGTTCGCGCCTCCCAGCGCGCCCGTGGAGAGGACGTCGCGCTCGTCGACTCCGTCCTGTCCGCCGATGAGCGGCGCAGGTCGTCCGGGCTCCGCTTCGACGAACTCCGTTCCGAGCAGAAGTCGCTCGGCAAGCTGATCCCCAAGGCCTCCCCCGAGGAGCGCCAGGAGCTGCTGAAGAAGACGGGTGAGCTGTCCGCCGCCGTCAAGGCGGCCGAGGCGGAGCAGCGCGAGGCCGAGGAGGAGACCCAGCGCCTGGCGCTCCAGCTCGGCAACATCGTGCACCCCGACGTCCCGCGCGGCGGCGAGGAGGACTTCGTCGTCCTGGAGACGCACGGGACGATCCGTGACTTCGGCGCCGAGGGCTTCGAGCCCAAGGACCATCTGGAGCTCGGCGAGGCGCTCGGCGCCATCGACGTCGAGCGCGGCGCGAAGGTCTCCGGCTCGCGCTTCTACTACCTGACGGGCGTCGGCGCCCTGTTGGAGCTCGCGCTCGTCAACGCGGCGATCGCGCAGGCCACCGAGGCCGGCTTCACGCCGATGCTGACCCCGGCCCTGGTGCGCCCGCGCGCCATGGAGGGCACGGGCTTCCTCGGCCAGGCCGCGGAGAACGTGTACCACCTGGAGAAGGACGACTACTACCTGGTCGGCACCTCCGAGGTCCCGCTCGCCGCGTACCACATGGACGAGATCGTCGACGCGGACCAGCTGCCGCTGCGCTACGCCGGGTTCTCCCCGTGCTTCCGCCGCGAGGCCGGCACGTACGGCAAGGACACCCGCGGCATCTTCCGCGTGCACCAGTTCGACAAGGTCGAGATGTTCTCGTACATCGACCCGGCGGACGCGGAGAACGAGCACAAGCGCCTCCTGGAGTGGGAGAAGCAGTGGCTGACCGGCCTGGAGCTGCCGTTCCAGGTGATCGACGTCGCCACCGGTGACCTGGGCTCCTCGGCCTCGCGCAAGTTCGACTGCGAGGCCTGGATCCCGACCCAGGGCAAGTACCGCGAGCTGACCTCGGCCTCGAACTGCGACGGGTTCCAGGCGCGCCGTCTGTCCATCCGGATGCGCGACGGCAAGAAGGTGCAGCCGCTCGCGACGCTGAACGGCACGCTGTGCGCCGTCCCGCGCACGATCGTCGCCATTCTGGAGAATCACCAGCAGGCGGACGGCTCGGTGCGGGTTCCGGAGATGCTGCGGCCGTACCTTGGGGGACGCGCCACCCTGGACCCCAAGTAATCGCAGACTGAGCGGCCCGACGGGCCCGCGCGGCCTGAACAGCCCGACAGCCTGGAGCCGAACGCCAAGTGAGCCACCCCGCTCCCCTCGCCCCTGCCTTTCCGTACAAGCTCGTGGCGACCGATCTCGACGGAACGTTGCTGCGTTCCGACGACACGGTCTCCGAGCGCACGCGTGAGGCGCTCACCGCGGCCACCGCGGCGGGCGCCGCGCACATCATCGTGACCGGCAGGGCGGTGCCCTGGACCCGGCACATCCTCGACGACCTCGGCTACGAGGGCCTCGCGGTGTGCGGCCAGGGCGCGCAGGTCTACCACGCGGGGGAGCACCGGCTGCTCACCTCGGTGACGCTCGACCGGCAGCTGGCGGGGATCGCGCTCGCCAAGATCGAGGCCGAGATCGGTCCGCTGGCGCTCGCCGCGAGCCGCGACGGCATCGAGGGCGAGGTCATCGTCGGCCCCGGCTACCAGGTGCAGGAGGGGCCGCTGCCCGTCGTTCCGTTCACGGAGCTGGCCGAGCTGTGGGCGGAGCCGCTCAACAAGGTGTACGTGCAGCACCCGGGCATGACCGACGACCAGCTGGCGGAGGTCGCACGGTCGGCCGCCGGTGGCCTGGTGGGCGTCACGATGGCGGGCGAGGGCATCGTGGAGCTGCTCCCGCTCGGTCTGTCCAAGGCCACGGGGCTCTCCCTGGCGGCCCGCCGTCTGGGTGCGAAGGCCGCCGACACGATCGCCTTCGGCGACATGCCCAACGACATCCCGATGTTCGGCTGGGCGTCCTACGGAGTGGCGATGTCGAACGCCCACGACGAGCTGAAGTCGGTGGCCAGTGAGGTGACGTCGTCGAACGAGGACGACGGGATCGCGGTGGTGCTGGAGCGGATGCTCGGCTGAGTGGTTTGTGGCGGTCGGCCGGTCCTCATACCCACCGAACGCCGAGCGGCATGGCATCGGGGCCGGCCCCGGCACAGCCAGGGACGGCCCCGATGAAGTGGGTGGGCGGCCCGCGTGTCACGGAAGTACGACACGCGCTCGAAGCGGCCGCCCCGGGCGGCCTCCGAGACGGGCTCGACGGAGTGCAATGACTACTCCGGAGCCTGCCTCGAGCCGCCCTGCCGGGAGCTCGACGGACTACTGAAAGGCATCGCCGCGCTCCTCTCCCGGTCCCCGGACGCCACGGTCGGCGTGCTGACCCAACTACTGTGCCGCGCGGCGGAGTTCGACGCCACCGAATTAATCACCGGCGGCGCCACCTGCGGCGTCGTGCCTTGCTGAAGAACCACCCCGCGGGCGGTTCGTCCGAGCGCCACGGCTGGGGCTCGGGCCCGCCCTCGCGCCACCGCTCGGCGAGCATCCGGGCCCGCGCGGACGGTTCCGTGGCCTCTGCGGCACGTATGAAGTCGGTGTCCAGGACCACGTCGTCCCAGGTGTCCCCCTCGCGGTTCGGTTCCGATGCCATCGCGGCCCTCCGGGTCCTTCGGTGGGGCGCCCGTAAACGGCGCACCCTCCCACCAGTGTCCAGGCGGGAGGGTGAAATCGGCATCAAGAACCTATTTGCCTACTCTTCGCCGGCCAGCTTCAGCGTGCGCAGCTTCTGCCCGGCGTACCAGGTCGCCAGGACGGTCACCACCACCAGGAGCACCGTGGCGAGCGGCAGCCCGACGTCCGAGGTGACGAGGTCGCCGCCGGCCACCTTCTGGGCGACCGCGAGCGACCACTGCTGCACGCTGAGCGTTCGCGCCCCGGAGACCAGGGACCCGAAGAGGGCCTCCCACACGAGGGCGTAGACGAGGCCGAAGACAACCGCGTGCCGGGTGATCGTGCCGAGCAGGAGGAAGATCGCCGCGTAGGCGATCGAGGCCACCAGGGCGGCGATCGTGTAGGCGACGGCGATCTGCTGCCCGTTCCCGTTCAGGATGAAGCCCGCGATGAGCGTCGGGACGGCGGAGAAGACCATGGTCACGCCGATGGCCACGATGAGCTTGGTGAAGATGATCGTGGGTCGCTTGAGCGGCTTCGACAGGAGGTAGACGACGGAGCCGTCGTCGATCTCCGGGCCGATCGCGCCCGTCCCGGCGATGACACCGATCAGCGGCACCATCGTGGCGAGCGCGAAGCCGCCGAGCAGGTCGGACGCGGTCTGGTCGTCGGCCCCCGTGAGCCCGCGCACGAGTGCGGAGATCACGACCAGCAGTACGGGCAGCGCGAAGAGGATGAGGGCCCGGCGCCTGCCGAGCAGGGCCCGGTAGGTGAGTCGGGCGACAGTGGGGTCGTACATCAGGGCCTCCTACGCCGCGACCAGATACGAGAAGACGGACTCGAGGGACTCGTCGGACGGCGAGACCGTGAGCAGCCGGATGCCGTGCGCCTGCGCGACCTTCGGGAGCAGCGTCGTGAACCGGCCGAAGTCGACGGCCTGGACGTGCAGCGCGCCCTCCTTCAGGTCGACCTCGATGCCCGCCGTGGACGGGTCCGCGATCAGTACGGCGGCCAGGGCCCGGTCGTCGCTGGAGCGGATCAGATAGCGGTGCGGACGGTCGGTCATCAGGCGGCGGATCTTGCGGAAGTCACCGCTCGCGGCGTGCCGGCCCGCGACGATCACCTCGATGTGGGAGGCGAGCTGCTCGACCTCTTCGAGGATGTGCGAGGAGAACAGGACCGTGCGCCCCTCGTCCCCCATGCGCCGCAGCAGGTCCATGAGCTGCATGCGCTGACGCGGGTCCATGCCGTTGAACGGCTCGTCGAGCAGCAGCACGGCCGGCGTGTGGACGAGCGCGGAGGCCATCTTCACGCGCTGCCGCATGCCCTTGGAGTACGTCGAGATCTTTCGGTCCTGCGCGTACTCCATCTCGACCGTGGCCAGCGCCTCCTGGGCCGCCTTCTTGCCGAGGCCGTGCAACTCGGCGTTGGCGACGACGAATTCGCGGCCCGTGAGGAAGTCGTACATCCCCTCGCGCTCGGGGACGATGCCGATGTGCCGGTAGATCTGTTCGTTGCGCCAGATGGGCTGTCCGTCGAGGGTCACCGTCCCGTTCGAGGGGGCGAGGAAGCCACCCATCATGTTGATGAGCGTGGACTTCCCCGCGCCGTTGGGCCCCAGCAGGCCGGTGACGCCGGGACCGATGGTCATCGTCACGTCGTTGACGGCGACGACGTTCCCGAACCACCTGGATACGTGGTCGATTTCGATGGCGGTCACAGTCCGACCTTCCGGTAGCGGCGCATCAGTAGCCCGTAGGAGCCGGCGATGAGCCCGAGGACGACGAGCAGGAAGACGAGGCCCTGGGCCGCCGAGGGCCCGTGGGCCCCGGGGAAGGACGAGCTCGCTCCGAGGAACGCGGTCTGCACTCCGTCGATGAGCGTGATCGGCGAGAAGAGGCCGAGCCAGGTCACCGCTCCGCCGTTGTCCTGGGCGTCGGCGATCGCCTGGACCGTCGACACCGCGCCGTAGGAGATGGTCAGGACGGCGATGACGGCGGCGATGCCGAATCCGCGGCGCGGGGTGACGGCGGAGACGACGAGGCCGATCCCGGCGAAGAGCAGTGACAACAGCGCCACGGATACCAGTCCCTGGGCGAATCCCTTGGTCTGCTCCGTGAAGTCCAGCTTGGCGAGCAGAGAGCCGGCGTAGAGCACGATCAGCGGCGCGGCCGTGAGGATGAACAGGGCCGAGGCCATGGCGGCGCACTTCGCGACCACGTAGTCGACGCGCTCGATGGGGCGCGAGAAGTAGAGCGGGATCGACTTGAAGCGCAGGTCGAGGGAGACCGCGTTCGGCGCGGCGGATGCCACGTAGAGGCCGATCACCGCCTGGAGGATGACCGCGTAGCGCGTGTAGTCGACGGGCAGGTCGTTCGCCTTCGTGGCGACGGCCACCGCGACCATGATCAGCGCCGGGACGCACATCACGATGAAGAGCAGCATCGGCAGCACCTTGGACTTGGCCGAGCGGCCAAGGCCGTAGGCACCGCGCAGGCTCTGCGAGAAGAGCGCGCGGCGGGCGTACGCACGGCCCAGGCGCGGGCCGTCGTAATGGCGGTAGCCGATGTTGTGGATCTGAGTGGACGCGCGGTCCACAGCGCTGGGCTCGGTGGTCATCGCTCCGCGCCTCCCGTCTGCTGCGATGCGGCGCTGGCCGCCCAGGCGGCGGCGCGCTCGGAGCCCTGCTCCGGCTGCTGCTCGGCCTCGGGGCGGAAGACCTCCGCGATCTGGTGCCTGCGCTGTTCCATCCGGACGAGACCGAGGCCGAGGTCCGCGACGACGTCGCGCACGACGTCGTACGTCTCCTCTCCCTGGGCCGTGATGAGGACGGTGTGTCCGGCGCCGGGCAGTTCGCCGCCGGTGCTGGTCTCGATGCCGCGCTGCGCGAACGCCTCGCGGAGCGCCTTGGTGCCGTCCGGGTGTTCGTCGCTGTCGGTGACCTCGATCGCGAGCGTCGCCGTGGCCTGCGTGAAGTCCGTGGTGGAGCTGGAGCGCAGCAGCTTGCCGCCGTCGATGATGACGACGTGGTCGCAGGTGCGCTCCAGCTCGCCGAGCAGGTGCGAGGTGACGAGGACGGAGATGCCGAAGTCGGTGTGCACGCGCCGGATCAGGCCGAGCATGTCGTCACGGCCGACCGGGTCCAGGCCGTTCGTCGGCTCGTCGAGGAACACCAGCTGCGGGTCGTGCACGAGCGCCTGGGCCAGCTTCACGCGCTGCTTCATGCCCGTCGAGTAGCCGCCCATGGGGCGGTAGCGCTCCTCGTACAGGCCGACGTGGCGCAAGGTGTCGGCGGTGCGCTCGCGGGCGGCCGTCGGCGGCAGGCCCGACATGCGCGCCATGTGCACGACGAACTCGGTGGCCGAGACGTCCGGCGGCAGGCAGTCGTGCTCGGGCATGTACCCGACGCGCTCACGGATCTCGGCACCCTTGGTCGCGACGTCGAGCCCGAGCACTTCGGCGCGGCCCTCCGACGCGGGGGACAGACCAAGCAGAATCTTGATCATGGTGGACTTGCCGGCTCCATTGGCCCCGACGAGTCCGGTCACACCGGGCCCGATGTCCATGGTCAGCCGGTCAAGCGCGGTCACCTTGGGGAACCGCTTGCTCAGGCTTTCGGTCGCGATCACAGTCACGGTTCGACCGTAGTGGCGCGGGCCACACACATTCGTCAGACCGTGGGGTCGACCTCGTATAAGACCTGAGTATTACGGGGCCCTAGGGGTCCTCCCTGAGTAGACCCGAGCAGGCCGTGCACACCCCTTGACGTCGCCGCCAGGCATTGTCACATTCATCAGTGTCAAGTTACGAACGCGTACGGCGACGTCCCGGTCACGACCCGGGACGGCCGCGACCGGGACGGACGGTGGCATGACCTCAGCGGTGGTACGTGAACTCTCGGCGGAACTGCGGGGGTTCAGAGAAGTACAGAGGCTCGCGTACGCATGCGCGGAGGCGATCGCGGCGCAGCTCAAGCCGGGTGTGACCGAGCGCGGGGCGGCGCGGATGCAGCGGGAGTGGCTGCGCGAGCGCGGGGTGCGGGACTGGTTCCATCTGCCCTTCGCCTGGTTCGGGGACCGCACGGCGTTCGTGAACTTCCGCGTGCCGCTGCAGTTCTTCCCGACGAACCGGAAGCTGGAGGCGGGGATGCCCTTCATCCTCGACATGGCGCCGGTCCACCAGGGCTACACCGCGGACATCGGCTACTCGGGCTGCCTCGGCCTCAACCCCGTGCACGACAAGCTGCTTTCGGACCTCGAGGCACACCGCGAGCTGATCCTGCGCGAGGTGCGCGAGCGACGCTCCCTGCGGGAGATCTACGAGGACGTGGAGCGGTTGATGGTCCGCCAGGGCTACGCGAACCGGCACCGGGCGTACCCCTTCGGCGTCATCGCGCACAAGGTCGACCAGGTCAAGGAACGCCGGTTCACCCCCACGCTGTTCGGCTTCGGCACCCAGTCCCTGAAGGGCCTGGCGAGCGACGCGCTGCACGGGCACCGGGACGGCTGGTCGCCGCTGTGGTCGCCGTACAAGTTCTCCGACCACCCGCCCCGGCCGGGGCTGTGGGCGGTCGAACCGCACCTCGGATTCCGGGGCACGGGCGCCAAGTTCGAGGAGCTCCTCGTGGTCACCGACTCCAAGGACCCGCAGGAGAGCGCCTTTTGGCTGGACGACGATCTGCCGCACGTGCGGCGCTGGGCGGAGGGCATCTGATGTCGGACCTGATGAAGATCCACGGCGCGCGCGAGCGCTGGGTGCGCACGGGCGGAATCGAGCTGTGCGTCGTCGAGCTGGGGGAGCCCGGCGGTGCCGAGCGGCCGACGGTGCTGCTCGTGCACGGTTACCCGGACTCCAAGGAGGTGTGGTCGGAGGTCGCCGCGCGCCTCGCGGACCAGTTCCACGTGGTGCTCTACGACGTGCGCGGCCACGGCCGGTCGACGGCGCCGCAGCCGCTGCGCGGCGGCTTCACCCTGGAGAAGCTGACCGACGACTTTCTGGCGGTCGCCGACGCGGTGAGCCCGGACCGTCCCGTTCACCTGGTGGGGCACGACTGGGGTTCGGTGCAGTCGTGGGAGTTCGTCACGGTCAAGCGCACGCAGGGCCGCATCGCGTCCTTCACCTCGATGTCGGGCCCGTCCCTCGACCACTTCGGGCACTGGATCAAGCAGCGCGTGAAGCGGCCCACGCCCGCCAGGGTGGGCCAGCTGCTCGGCCAGGGCGCCAAGTCCTGGTACGTCTACATGCTGCACACGCCCGTGCTGCCCGAGCTCGCCTGGCGCGGTCCGCTCGGCAAGCGCTGGCCGAAGATCCTGGAGCGCGTCGAGCGCGTCCCGGCCGGCGACTACCCGACGTCGTCGCTGCCCTCGGACGCCGCCCGCGGGGCCTGGCTGTACCGGGACAACGTAAGGGCGCGGCTGCGCCGACCGCGCGAGGACGCGTACGCGCACGCGCCCGTGCAGCTCATCACGCCGCTCGGGGACGTCTTCCTGTCGCCGAAGCTGTACGACCAGCTGGAGCTGTGGGCACCCCAGTTGACGCGCCGCACACTGCCCGCCAAGCACTGGGTACCGCGCACCCGGCCCGATCAACTCAGCGCCTGGATAACCGAGTTCGTCACCGCGAACGAGGGGCAGGAGGCCGGGGTCCCCGCCCAGCGCCCCGCGGCCGACGGGAAGCACGCGGACCGGTTCGCGGGCCAGCTGGTCCTGGTGACCGGCGCGGGCAGCGGCATCGGCCGGGCCACCGCGTTCGCCTTCGCGGAGGCCGGCGCGCGCGTGGTCGCCGTCGACCGGGACGCCGAGAGCGCCGCGCGGACCGCCGAGCTGGCCCGCCTCATAGGCGCCCCCGAGGCATGGGGCGAGACCGTGGACGTCACCGACGAGCAGGCCATGGAGAAGCTCGCCGAGAAGGTCGCGGCCGAGTACGGCGTGGTCGACGTGCTGGTGAACAACGCGGGGATCGGCCTGTCCGGCTCGTTCTTCGACACCACCCCGGAGGACTGGAAGAAGGTCCTCGACGTCAATCTGTGGGGCGTCATCCACGGCTGCCGGCTGTTCGGCAAGCAGATGGCGGAGCGCGGGCAGGGCGGCCACATCGTGAACACCGCGTCCGCGGCCGCGTACCAGCCGTCGAAGGCGCTCCCCGCGTACTCGACCTCCAAGGCCGCCGTCCTCATGCTCAGCGAGTGCCTGCGCGCCGAGCTGGCCGATCAGGGCATCGGGGTCTCCGCGATCTGCCCCGGCCTGGTGAACACGAACATCACGGCGACGGCGCACTTCGCCGGGGTCGACGCCGAGGAGGAGAAGCGCCGCCAGAAGAAGTCCTCGCGCCTGTACGGCCTGCGCAACTACCCGCCGGAGAAGGTGGCGAGCGCGATCCTGGGCGCCGTCGTGCACAACAAGGCGGTCGTCCCGGTGACCCCGGAGGCGCGCGGGGCCCATCTCATGTCCCGCTTCACGCCCAAGGCCCTGCGTGCGGTCGCACGGATGGAGCCACCGCTGTGAGCATCGACGCGCCGGGGACGCGGGAGAAGGCGGGGCAGTCGACCGCCGAGTTCCGGATCGAGGACCTGGCCCACCACAGCGGTGCCACGGTGCGCACGATCCGCGCCTACCAGGACCGCGGGCTGCTGCCGCGCCCCGAGCGGCGCGGCCGGGCGAACGTCTACACGGACGCGCATCTGTCCCGACTGCGCCAGATCGCCGACCTGCTGGACCGCGGCTACACCCTGGCGTCCATCAAAGAGTTGCTGGAGGCGTGGGACGCGGGGCGCGGCCTGGGCGGCGTGCTCGGTCTGGTCGCGGAGGTGGACGGGCCGTGGACGGACGAGCGGGCGGGGCGCATCACGCGCGCCGAGCTGGACGAGACGTTCGGCGGCGACCCCGACGAGGCCGCCGTGCTGGACGCGCTCGAACTCGGCGTGCTCGAGCGCGTACCCGGCGGGGACGACGAGTTCCTCGTCCCAAGCCCTCAAGAGCTGGCTGTGGCGGCGGAGTTGCACGCGGCGGGTGTCCCGCTGTCCGCAATCTCGGGCCATCTAAGGGAGTTGAGGGGGCACGTCGAACATATAGCGGCGCGTTTCCTGGAGTTCACCACCGAGCACGTTTTCGCGCGCTATCTCGGTCCGGAGCCGCCGACGGACGCGGAAGCGGCCGAAGCGGCCTCGCTCGTGCGAAGGCTGCGGCCGCTCGCGCAGCAGTCCGTGGACGCCGAACTGGCTCGTGCGATGCGGCTGTTCGCCACCCGGCACCTCCGCCACCACCTTGCCGAGGAAACATCCGCCGACGTGATCGACGAGCCGCAATCCGTCGCGCTACCCGCGACGACAATGCGGGCCGTGCGCAGCCTTGTTGGACCGGAGCACGTCTCGACGTTCATCGCGGCAGCAGCCGAACGGGAGGTACAGGCAAGGACATTGGATGCATTGACCTCAAATACCAGCAATACGCCCAATGTTGACCAAAAGGGCTTTTCTGCCTGAGAGTTGTCCACAGAATCGCCAACTGGCCTGTGGATAACTGGACTTGGCTGTGGATCAAACATGCGGGTCGAAATTCGCGAAAGAAATTCGCGTGCACGACGGAGGTCCTCGCGGGCAACCTGACGCCATGAACGAGCAACGTGCCGTCAAGGTCTCGAAGTACCTCTCCAAGCACCTGCGGCACGAGCCGGAGCGCATCGGCCTGACGCTCGACGAGGCGGGCTGGGTGGAGATCGACGCGCTGCCCGAGGCGGCCCGCGCGCACGGCTTCCCCATCGAGCGGGCCGAGCTGGAGCGGGTGGTCGCCGAGAACGACAAGCGGCGCTTCGCCGTCGACGGCTCCCGAATCCGCGCGAGCCAGGGCCACTCGGTCGCGGTGGACCTCGGCCTGCCCACGGCCGAACCGCCCGCGTACCTGTACCACGGCACCGTCGCCCGCTTCCTCGACGCGATCCGCCACGAGGGCCTGAAGCCGATGAACCGGCACGACGTGCACCTCTCCGCCGACCGCGAGACCGCCACCCGGGTCGGCGCCCGTCGTGGCCGGCCCGTGGTGATCCCCGTCGACGCGGGCGCCATGCGGCGCGCGGGTCATACGTTCCGGCTGAGCGCCAACGGCGTCTGGCTCACCGCCGCCGTTCCCCCACGCCACCTGCGCTTTCCGGGCTGAGCCCGCGCTGGCGACCACCCGGAGGACCCGCCCCGCACGCCCCCGCGAACCCGCCTCGGAGGTCCGCCGCGACCGCCCCGGAGGTCCGCCGTGGCCGCTCCGCATACGCTCGCGGGTATGAACGAGAACGCTCCCGCCACGCCCCCTCGCCCGCTGCGCCTGAGCACCGTGATCCTGCCCCACCGGCGCTGGCACGAGGGCGCCCGCGAGACCTGGCTGCGCGCGGAGGAGCTGGGCTTCCACACCGCATACACGTACGACCATCTGTCCTGGCGCGTGCCGTTCCGGGACGGGCCGTGGTTCGGGGCGGTCCCGACGCTGACGGCCGCGGCCACCGCCACCGAGCGGATCCGCCTGGGCACCCTCGTGACCTCGCCGAACTTCCGGCACCCCGTCACCCTCGCCAAGGAGCTGCTCTCGCTCGACGACATCTCCGGTGGCCGGATCACGCTCGGCATCGGCGCGGGCGGCACGGGCTTCGACGCGAGCGCCCTCGCGCACAGCGGGCAGGAGCCGTGGACGCCGCGCGAGCGGGCCGACCGGTTCGCGGAGTTCGTGCCGCTGCTCGACCGGCTGCTCACCGAGGACACGGTCTCGTACGACGGGACCTTCTACTCGGCGGGCGGCGACGTCGGCGCCCAGAACATTCCGGGCTGCGTGCAGCGCCCCCGGCTGCCGTTCGCGGTGGCCGCGACGGGGCCGCGCGGCCTGAAGCTCGCCGCGCGGCACGGGCAGGCGTGGGTGACCACCGGCGACCCGAAGCTGTACGAGACGGGCACCCCGGAGGAATCGATTCAGGCCATTCGCGGGCAGGTCTCGAAGCTGACCGCCGCGTGCGAGGCCATCGGCCGCGACGCGGACGAACCGGAGAAGATCCTGCTCACCGGCTTCACCCCGGACCGCACCCGCCCCCTCACCTCCGTCGACGCCTTCGTGGACTTCGCGGGCAGGCACCGGGAGCTGGGCTTCACCGAACTCGTCCTGCACTGGCCGATCCCCGACACCGCCTTCGCGGCCGACCAGAAGACCTTCGAGTCGATCGCCACGGAGGCCCTGGCCCAACTCGACTGAAACGGACTCCGTCACACCGGGAACCGGGCGGGGCGCATGAGCCAGCTGCGTACTCATCTGTGCGCCCCGCAGCACGCCCGTGCACGCATATGCGCGACCATGGGTCGGTGACCTCACCGACTCCCGGGCCCCGGACTCCGGCCCCCTCCGCCCCCACGCCCCGGCTGATCGCCACCGACCTCGACGGAACGTTGCTGCACGACGACAAGACCGTTTCGCCGCGTACGGTCGCCGCGCTCGCCGCCGCGGAGGAGGCCGGCATCGAGGTCTTTTTCGTGACGGGCCGCCCGGCCCGCTGGATGGACGTCGTCAGCGACCATGTGCACGGCCACGGCCTGGCGATCTGCGGGAACGGCGCAGCCGTCGTCGACCTGCACGGCGGCGCGGGAGAGCACCGCTTCGTCAAGATCCGCGAACTGACGGTCCCGGACGCGCTCGACGTCGTCCGCGTCCTGCGCGCGACCGCCCCCGGCACGACCTTCGCCGTCGAGCGCACCGGCGGCCTGCACCACGAGCCGGGGTACCCGCCGCTGCACCTGGACCCCGGGGAGACCGTCGCCCCCGCGGAGAAGTTGCTGGCCGCCGACTTCGAGGGCGCGGCCGTCGCGGACCAGCCGGTGCTCAAGCTCCTCGCGTACCACCCCGAGCTCGACCCCGACGCGTTCCTGGCGCTGGCCCGCGCGGGGGTGGGCGCCCGGGCGGCCATCACCCGGTCGAGCCCGAGCGCGCTCCTGGAGATCAGCGGCCCCGGCGTCTCCAAGGCGAGCACGCTCGCCATGTGCTGCGCGGAGCGCGGCATCGCGCCCACCGAGGTGGTCGCCGTCGGGGACATGCCCAACGACATGGAGATGCTCGCCTGGGCGGGCACGTCGTACGCGATGGGCAACGCGCACCCCGAGGTCCTGGCCTCGGCGACCGGCCGCACCGCGACCAACAACGAGGACGGCGTGGCCCGCGTCATCGAGGACATCCTGGCCGCGCACGTCCCCGCCTCGTAGCGCCACGGCGCCTACAGCTTCACGTGGCGCTCGGCGAACCATGGCACCGGGTCCACCCCGGACCCCAGATACGGCGTGAGCCGCACCTCGAAGTGGAGGTGCGGCCCCGTCGAGTTGCCGGTGGTGCCCGACTGGCCGATCCACTGCCCCGCGCGGACCTTCTGCCCCTGGTCGACGGTGACCGCGGCGAGATGCGCGTACTGCGTGTAGTAGCCGTCGGGGTGCCGCACGACGATCTCGATGCCGAAGGCGCCGCCGCAGGACACGCTCACCACGCGGCCCGCGCCCGCCGACCGCACCGGTGTGCCGATGTCGACCGCGAAGTCCTGTCCGGTGTGCCGGTGCGACCAGCGCTCGCCCGCGCTGTCGAAGCCCGCGGACAGCTCGTACTTCTTCACAGGAGGCACCCACGCGCGCGTGGTTGAGTTCTTCGGCTCCTTGAGGCGTACGGCGCCCCTGCACTTGCCCGCGGCGACCGACGTGTCCGCCTGCCCCTGGAGCTGCCAACGCGCCGTTTCGAGCTTGTTTTCGATGCCCTTCTTAAGGATGACGAGTCGTGCGTTGCGCTCCTTCAGTGAGCGCCACGCGTCCGCCGCCCTGCGCTGCCCGTCCGCGAGCCGGCGCTCGGCGCGGCTGCTCTTGTCCACGGCGTTGTTGAGGGCCAGATCGGCCTGCCAGACCGCCCGTTGACCGTGCATCAGCTTCTCGGGGTTCTCGGCGAGCAGCATCTGCGCCGTGATCGGGATGTCGCCGCCGCTGCGGTACTGGGCGCGGGCGATCCGGCCGAGGTCCTCGTGCAGCGCGGAGATCTGCCGCCGCTCCCGCACGAGCAGCCGCTCCATCGACCGCGCCTTCGCCTGCTGCGCGGAGGCCGCCTTGCGGCCCGCTTCGTAGCGCTGCGTCGCCGTGGACGCCTGCTCGTAGAGGCGCGCGACGTCCGCGCTCGCCTCCGGTCCCTCCGCACCCTGGGAGAGCGTGGGCGGGCCCCCGAGGGCCACGAGGGCGCACAGCAGCACCGGGAGGACGAGCGATCTGCTGGTTCTGCGGGGTCCAGGACGCATGCATCGGATCGTCGACCGCCGCACGCCGGGCTTCATGTGGAGCTGGTACGGGCGAGGGAACGGGTGCCCCGTACGGCTCAGGAACGTACCGCCAAACCGGGTCGGGGGACGGCCCCTCCGAACCCCCTCCGAACGGCCCCTCCGACAGCGGGGCCCAGCCCTCAGTAGGGCGCCTGCCAGACCACCGTCGTGCCGGCCCCGTCCAGGCCCGCCCCGTACCAACTGGCGCCGCCCAGCGACTCGGCCCGCTTGCGGAGGTTCTTCAGGCCACTGCGGCGCCCGCCCTCCTGGATGCCCACACCGTCGTCCGCGACCGTCAGGCGGACGCCCTGCCGCCCGTCGGGGAGGAGCACGGTGGCGTCCACGACGACGTCGATGCGGTCGGCCTCCGCGTGCCGGAACGCGTTCGAGAGGGCCTCGCGCAGCGCCGCGATGAGGTGCTTGCCGGTGAGCTCCCCGACGACCGTGTCGACGGGCCCGAGGAAGCGGTGCGAGGGCTTGAACCCGAGCGGTACGGCGGCCATGTTGATCTCGCGGAGCACCTTGGTGCGCAGCCCCGACGGCGCCTCGGCGGGTCCCTGCTGGAGCGCGAAGATCGCGGTGCGGATTTCCTGGATCGTGGTGTCGAGCTCGTCGACCGCCTTGCCGACGCCGGTCTGCACCTCGGGCACCACGGAGCGGCGCTGGGCGGTCTCCAGCATCATCCCGGTGGCGAACAGGCGCTGGATGACGAGGTCGTGCAGATCGCGCGCGATCCGGTCGCGGTCCTCCAGGACGGCGAGCCGCTCCCGGTCGCGCTGCGCGTCGGCCGAGACCAGGGCGAGCGCGGCCTGGGAGGCGAACTGGGTGGCCAGGGTGCGCTCCGCCTCGCTGAAAGGACGCCCCCCACGCGCGCGGGTCATCACCAACGTCCCCAGGACCCGCCCACCGCTCTGGAGGGGCAGCATCATGGACGGCCCGTAGTCCCGCGCGAGGTCGGTCAGCATGCGGGGGTCGGTGGCCATCTCGTCGACGAACACGGCGTGCCCTTCGAGCAGTTCGGAGATCACCTCGCTCTCCGGCGGCACGATCACGCCGAGCGCGGTGGAGGGCTCGTCCGAGTCGACGGCGACGATCTCCATGCCGCCCTCCTCCGCGGGCAGCATGACGATGCCGGCGGCGGAGTCCGAGAGGTGCCGGGACTGTTCGGCGACCACCTGGAGCGCGTCGTCCGCGTCACCGCCCGAAAGGAGCGCGGTGGTCACCGCCACCGAGCCGTCGATCCACCGCTCGCGCTGCTTGGCCGCTTCGTAGAGGCGCGCGTTGCCGATGGCGATGCCCGCCTCCGTGGCGAGCACCCGGACCATGTTCAGGTCGTCGTCGTTGAACTCGCCGCCGCCGTGCTTCTCCGTGAGGTAGAGGTTTCCGAAGATCTCGCCCTGTACGCGGATGGGGAGGCCGAGAAACGTGTGCATCGGCGGATGGTTCGCGGGAAAACCGCAGGAGCGCGGGTCGTCCGCCAGGTTCGCGAGGCGCAGGGACACGGGGTCATGGATGAGCGCGCCGAGCAGCCCCCTGTGGCCGTCGGGCAGCCGCCCGATGCGCTGCGCGGTCTCCGCGTCGACCCCGGTGTAGACGAAGTCCGAGAGCCCCTCGCCGTCCTCGTCGACGACGCCGATCGCGGCGTACTTGGCGTCGGTCAGCTCGGCGGCCGTCTCGCAGATCCGGTCGAGCGTGGTGTGCAGCTCGAGCCCCGTGCCCACGGAACGCATCGCTTCCAGGAGCTGCGGCAGCCGGGCGGTCAACTCGGCCGACAGACCGTGAAGGCTGCGGGTCGCCTGGGTCGCCGCCTCCAGGGAGGCCGTTGCGGGCTCGGCCGCCTGCGAGGCGCCGGGGTCCGTGGGTGCTGCCATGCGACGAGCCTAATTATTACCAATTGACGAGGAAAGTCGGGATCCGGGTGAGTAGAGGACCCGGGGCGGGTGGGCGCCGGGGTCGAGGCGGGTCCTCAGCTCTCCGCGCCCGCCAGCGCCTCCGCCGCGCCCTCCCGCAGCCGCAGCTCCCGCAGCGGTCCCTCGGCCGCGGCCAGCTCGGCGTACGGGCCGCGCTGGGCGACCCGCCCGCCATCGAGCACGAGCACCTCGTCCACGGCCTCCAGACCGGCGAGCCGGTGCGTGATCAACACCGTCGTCCGCCCGCGCGTGACGTCCAGGAGGTCCGCCGTGAGCGCGTCGGCCGTCTCCAGGTCGAGGTGTTCGGCGGGCTCGTCGAGCACGAGGACAGGGAAGTCGGCGAGCAGCGCGCGGGCGAGCGCGAGCCGCTGCCGCTGGCCGCCCGAGAGACGCGCGGCATGCTCACCCACCAGGGTGTCGATCCCGTCCGGCAGCGTCTGCGCCCACTCCCGTAGCCGTACGCGGCCGAGCACGGCCCACAGCTCGTCCTCGGTGGCGTCCTTCTTGGCGAGCAGCAGGTTCTCGCGGAGGCTGCTGTCGAAGAGGTGCGCGTCCTGGGCGCACAGCCCGACGATCCGCCGGACCGCGTCGCCGTCGAGGGCCGCCGCTTCGACGCCGCCGAGCGTGTACGTCCCGGCGTCCGCGTCGAGGAAGCGCAGCAGCACCTGCGCGAGGGTCGTCTTGCCCGACCCCGAGGGGCCGACGACGGCGACGCGGCGGCCCCGCTCCAGCGCGAGGTCGAGACCGGCGAGCGCGTCCCGGTCCTGACCCTCGTAGCGGGCGGTGAGGCCGCGCACGACGAGCGGGAAGGGGTCCTGCGGCACCCGGGCGGGCCGCTCGGGCTCCCGGACGGGTTCCGGCGCGTCCAGGACCTCGTAGACCCGCTCGGCGCTCTTGTGGACGCGCTGGCGGTGCTGCACGGCGAGCGGCAGGCCGAGCACCGCCTCGAACGCGGCGAGCGGCGTCAGGACGACGACCGCGAGCGACACCCCGTGGAGCTGGCCCGAGCGCACGCCCTGGATGCCGACGAGCGCGGCGGCCGCCACGGTCAGGCCGGTGATCAGCGCGGTGAGTCCGTCGCCGAGCGCGGTCGCGGTGGCCCCGCGCGAGGCGATCCGGGTCAGCACGGAGTCGGCCTCCGCGGCCTCCTTCGTACGGCGCGGCAGCGCGCCGAAGACCGTCAGTTCGGCGGTGCCGGTGAGCAGTTCGGCCACCTTCGTGGCGAGCGCCCCGCGCGCGGGGGCCAGCCTCCGCTCGGCGCGCCGGGACACCGCGCCGGACAGCAGCGGCACCCCGACACCGGCGAGCAGCAGCCCCACGGCGAGCACGGCACCCGCGGCGGGCAGCAGCCACGCGGTGAACGCCACCGAGCCCGCGCCCACGAGCGCGGCGACCGACGCGGGCAACAGCCAGCGCAGCCAGTAGTCCTGCAGCGCGTCCACGTCCGCGACGAGCCGGGAGAGCAGGTCGCCGCGCCGCTGCGTGCGCAGCCCTGCGGGCGCGAGCCGCTCCAGACGCCGGTACACGGCGACCCGGGTGTCGGCCAGCATCCGCAGCACCAAGTCGTGCGACACGAGCCGCTCCAGGTACCGGAAGATGGCCCGCCCGATGCCGAACGCGCGCGTGGCCGTCACCGCGACCATCAGGTACAGCACCGGCGGCATCTGCGAGGCCCGCGAGATCAGCCACCCGGACGTCGCCATCAGACCGACCGCGCTGCCGAGCGCGAGCGCGCCGAGCAGCAGGGCGAGCCCGAGCCGCGAGCGGCGCGGCCTGGCGGCGGCGCGCAGCCGTGCGAGCAAATGCCGCCCGTCCGCCGGCGCATCGCCCCGCACGTCCGCCGATGTGCTCTCGACGGCCTCGGCCAGGGCCTGCTCACTCGTGCTCCCCTGCACCGCGCCACGTGCCTGCGCCGGTACCGCGCCTGGCGCCTCGATCCGTACGACCCGGTCCGCGACGGCGAGCAGCGCGGGACGGTGCACGACGAGCAGCACGGTCCGCCCCACGGCGAGCCTGCGCACCGCGTCGACGATGCCGGCCTCGGTCTCCCCGTCGAGCGCTGCCGTGGGCTCGTCGAGCAGCACGACCGGCCGGTCCGCGAGGAACGCCCGCGCCAGCGCGAGCCGCTGCCGCTGCCCGGCAGAGAGCCCGGCGCCGTCCTCTCCGAGCACCGTCGCCGCGCCCTGGGGCAGCGCCTCGACGAACTCCTGGGCGCCTGCCTCCCGCAGCGCGGCGAGCACCGCGGCGTCGTCGGCCTCCGGCCGCGCGAGCCGCACGTTGTCCGCGATCGACCCGGCGTACAGCTGCGGCCGCTGCGGAACCCACGCCACGCGCGCGTGCCACGCCTCGCGCGACACCTCGGCGAGGTCGACACCGCCGACGGAGATCCGCCCACCGCAGGGGCGTACGAAGCCCAACAGGGCGCCGATCAGGGTCGACTTGCCCGCACCGCTCGGACCCACGAGGGCCACGGTCTCGCCCTCGGCGACCTGGAAGGAGACCTCGGAGACGGCCTCCGAGGACCGTCCTTCGTAGCGGACCGAAACGCTTTCGAACCCGATTCCGCCGGCCGTGGGCACACCCCGCGTGCCGTCCTCGGGCAGCGGCGACTCGAGCACCGCGAAGATCTCCTCCGCCGCGGCGAGCCCCTCGGCCGCCGCGTGGTACTGCGCGCCCACCTGCCGCAGCGGCAGATACGCCTCGGGCGCGAGCACCAGGATCACGAGCCCGATGTACAGGTCCATCTCGCCGTGCACGAGGCGCATGCCGATGGTCACGGCGACGAGCGCGACCGACAGCGTGGCAAGCAGCTCCAGCGCGAACGAGGAGAGGAAGGCGATTCGCAGCGTGCGCATCGTCGCCCTGCGGTACTCGCCGGTGATCTTGCGGATGGACTCGGCCTGCGCCTTGGCGCGGCCGAACACCTTCAGCGTCGGCAGGCCCGCGACCACGTCCAGGAAGTGCCCCGAGAGGCGGGAGAGCAGCCGCCACTGGCGGTCCATCCGGGACTGGGTCGCCCAGCCGATGAGCATCATGAAGATCGGGATGAGGGGCAGCGTGCCGACGATGATCGCCGCCGACACCCAGTCCTCGGTCACGACGCGGGCGAGCACCGCCACCGGGACGACCACCGCGAGCCCCAACTGGGGCAGATAGCGGGAGAAGTAGTCGTCGAGGGCGTCCACGCCGCGCGTCGCGAGAGCCACGAGCGACCCGGTGCGCTGGCCGCTCAACCACCCCGGGCCGAGCTGCGAGGCCCGCTCCAACAGCCGCCTGCGCAGCTCCGACTTGACCGCCGCGCTCGCCCGGTGCGCGGCCAACTCGGTCAGCCAGGACACGAGCCCGCGCCCGGCCGCGACGGCCACCAACAGGAGCAGCGGGGTGCGCAGTTCGGCCACGTCGAGGCCGTGCTGGAACGCGCCCACCACGATCTCGGCGATGAGCATCGCCTGCGCGATGACCAGGCCCGCCCCGGCGGCGCCCAGGGCCACCACCGCGATCAGGAAGAGGCGAGAGGCCCGGCCGTACCGGAACAGACGCTGGTCGATCGGTTTCACGTGAAACACACCCTCACGTAGACGAACGCAGACAGGGCGAAGGCGTTCAGTGCGCCTCGACAGGAATGTTCTTCGTGCCGAGCCGCTTGCGAAACACCCAGTAGGTCCAGCCCTGGTAGAGCAGGACCAGCGGTGTCATGATCCCGGCGACCCAGGTCATGACCTTCAGCGTGTAGGCACCCGAGGACGTGTTGTCGATCGTCAGGTTCCACGCCTCGTTGAGCGAGGACGGCATGACGTTCGGCACCAGGGCCAGGAAGATCGCCGCCACCACGGCCGCGATCGCGACCCCGTTGAAGCTGAAGGCCCAGCCCTCGCGCCCTTTGGCGTTCATCGCGAGCGTCCCGAGCAGCCCGACGACCGCCACGGCGAACGCCACCGCGGTCCACGCCGTCCCGCTCTCGACCTGGATCCAGGCGAGGAATCCACCGCCCAGCAGCACGGTGGCCACCCCTGCCTTGGTGGCGAGCGCCCGCGCCCGCACCCGGATGTCGCCCACCGTCTTCAGCGCGGTGAACACGGCCCCGTGCAGGGTGCACACGGCGGTGAAGGCGAGCCCGCCGAGCAGTCCCCACCAGGTCAGCAGGTCGGCGGGCGAACCAGCGAAGTCCTGCTGGGAGTTGATCGGCACACCGTGCACCATGTTGGCGAACATCACGCCCCACAGGAACGGCAGCAGCAGCGAGCTGACGAAGAGCACCAGCTCCCAGTTGCGCTGCCAGCTCTCCTCCGGCCGCTTGTGCCGGTACTCGAAGGACAGCACCCGCACGATCAGCAGCAGCAGCGCGATCACGAGCAGCAGGTAGAAGGCGCTGAAGAACGTCGCGTACCAAATGGGGAACGCGGCGAACATGGCGCCGGCGGCGGTCAGCAGCCAGACCTCGTTGCCGTCCCACACAGGACCGATGATGTTGATCAGCACGCGCCGCTCGGTCCTGTCGCGCGCGAGCAGCCGCGTGAGGATGCCCACCCCGAAGTCAAAGCCTTCGAGGAAGAAGTAGCCGGTCCACAGAACGGCGATCAGAAGGAACCAGAAGTCGTTGAGGCCCATGGCGCTTTCTCCTCTCAGTACGCGAAGGTCAGTGGCTTGTCGGCATCGTCGTCGTCATCGGAGTCGTCCCCCGACGGACCACGCAGCTTCGGGTCCTTGGTGGGCGGCTCCTCGTCCGTGTCCGGACCCTTGACGGCGTACTTCTTCATGAGCCGTACGTTGATCCAGAACAGCACCGCGTACAGCAGGGTCAGCGCGGTCAGCGAGATCGCCATCTCGGTCTGGCTGACACCGGGGGAGACCGAGTCGGCGGTCTTGAACAGTCCGAAGACGGCCCAGGGCTGACGGCCCATCTCGGTGAAGATCCAGCCGATGGAGTTGGCGATGAAGGGGAAGATCAGCGAGGCCATGCCGACCCGCCAGCCCCACTTCGTGACGGTCGGGCCGAGTTCCTTCTTGTTGGTGAGCATCAGCTTGGGGATTTCGTCCTCACCCCTTCGATGCTCGGGCAACAGCCATCGCCTCTTCCGCGTCAGCCAGAATCCGGCGCCCGCGGCGACGGCGGCGGTGAGCCCGATGCCGATCATCAGGCGGAAGCCCCAGAAGGTGACGAAGATGTTCGGTACGTAGTCCTCGGGCTGGCCGCCGTACTTCTCGGCCTCGGCCTTGGCGGTCTCGTGGATGCCCGGGACACAGCTGCTGAAGTTGCTGTCGGCCAGGAAGGACAGCAGGCCCGGAAGCTCTATCTCGACGGAGTTGCGCCCCTGCGTCACGTCACCGACCGCGAAGACGGAGAACGGCGCGGGGCATTCGGTGTCCCACAGGGCCTCGGCCGCCGCCATCTTCATGGGCTGCTGCTTGAACATCACCTTGGCCAGCTGGTCGCCGGAGAGGGCGACCAGGACACCCGCGATCATCGTGGTGACAAGGCCGATCCGCAGCGAGCTTCGCAGCGTGATGGTCCGCTTCCGGTCGACCTGTTCGCCGGCTTCCTTCTGCTTCTTGATCTTCCACAGCAGGAAACTGGCGATACCGATCATGAAGGCTCCGCCGGTCAGGAAGGCGGAGGAGACGGTGTGCGCGAACTGGACGATCGCGGTGTTCTGGAAGAGGACGTGCCCGATGTCGTTGAGCCGGGCCACCCCGGTCTGCTTGTCGATCTCGTAGCCGACCGGGTGCTGCATCCAGGAGTTGGCCGCCAGGATGAAGTAGGCGGAGGCCAGCGTGCCGATCGACACCATCCACATGCAGGCGCAGTGGAGCTTCTTCGGCAGCTTGTCCCAGCCGAAGATCCACAGCCCGATGAAGGTGGACTCGAAGAAGAAGGCGATCAGCGCCTCCATCGCGAGCGGGGCACCGAAGACGTCACCGACGAACTTCGAGTAGTCCGACCAGTTCATGCCGAACTGGAACTCCTGCACGAGACCGGTCGCGACACCGATCGCGATATTGATCAGGAAAAGCTTCCCCCAGAACTTCGTGGCGTGGAAGTACTTCTCCTTGCCCGTGCGCACCCATGCCGTCTCCAGGCCCGCCGTGAGCGCGGCCAGGGAGATCGTCAGCGGGACGAACAGGAAGTGGTAGACGGTGGTGATGCCGAACTGCCATCGCGCCAGGGTCTCCGGCGCGAGGGCGACCGTTGTCGGGTCCACTGCGTCTTCTCCTTACATCGCCGTGGTCACAGCGGCAGTTTGCCCCTTTAATCCCACGAATCCCGGGAGGAACCGGGACACGCTTGTGAACGCGTTCACATTCACAAGCATTATGTCGTACTGGTGGTCGGCATACGAAGGGGGGTCCCCCGTTAATCCGGGAGACCCCTGTCACTACGATCCGCGCGCCAACGCGCGGCGCCCTAGAGCTCCTTGCGGAACTCCTCGGCCGCCTGCAGGAAGATGTCACTGGCCTCGGTCTCCGCGACCGTGACCCGCACGCCCTCGCCCGCGAACGGCCGTACGACCACGCCCGCCTGCTCACAGGCCGCCGCGAAGTCCATCGTCTTCTCCCCCAGGCGCAGCCACACGAAGTTGGCCTGCGTCTCGGGCACCGTCCAGCCCTGCGCCCGCAGGCCCTCGACGACCCGCGCCCGCTCGGCCACCAGCGAACCGACCCGGCCGAGCAGCTCGTCCTCCGCGCGCAGCGAGGCGACCGCCGCGTCCTGTGCGAGCTGGCTCACACCGAAAGGGACCGCCGTCTTGCGCAGCGCCGCGGCGACCGGCTCGTGCGCGATGGCGAAGCCGACCCGCAGCCCCGCGAGCCCGTACGCCTTCGAGAAGGTCCGCAGCACCGCCACGTTCGGCCGGTCCCGGTAGATCTCGACGCCGTCCGGCACCTCGGTGTCGCGGATGAACTCGCGGTACGCCTCGTCGAGGACCACCAGGACGTCGGAGGGCACCCGGTCGAGGAACCGCTCCAGCTCGGCCCGGCGGATGGCGTTCCCCGTGGGGTTGTTGGGGTTGCAGACGAAGATCAGGCGGGTGCGGTCCGTGATCGCGTCGATCATGGCGTCGAGGTCGTGGTCCTCGCTCGGCGTGAGCGGCACCTGCACCGACTTCGCGCCGCTGATCTGCGTGATGATCGGGTACGCCTCGAAGGACCGCCAGGCATAGATGACCTCGTCACCCGGCCCCGAGGTCGCCTGGAGCAGCTGCTGCGCGACCCCGACCGAGCCGGTTCCCGTGGCCAGATGACTGACGGGCACACCGAAACGGTCGGCCAGCTCGTTCATCAGGCCGGTGCACGCCATGTCCGGGTAGCGGTTGAAGGTCCCCGCGGCGGCGATCGCCTGCTCCATCACTCCGGGCAGCGGCGGATACGGATTCTCGTTGGAGGACAGCTTGTACGCCACCGGCCCCCCGGCAGCGGCCGGCTTTCCGGGCTTGTAGGCAGGGATCCCCGCCAGCTCCGCACGCAGCTTGGGGTTGATCTCGCTCACCGCAGTCCTCCTTGTGGGCACCGTTCCAATACTGCTCACCTTAAGAGGATTCGCCGCGCTCCCCAATGGCCCGGGTCCCGACCCCGCCCAAGGCGTGCGTGGAGGGGGGAGCGCTCCCCGTCCCGGCGCGCGCCGGTGGCTCACGCCGTGGCGCGCATCACCCGTGAAGGTGAGTTGAGACCTACTCGCAACATCGCCGACTTGGCAGGCCCGCACGCGACGACAAGCGGTGTGCCATAGTCAGGACCATCAACTTCCTTTTATTTAAAGGTTGATGATGGGTAATCACCTTGCAGAAACGTGCCTGTCAACGCCTGCATATGCTCCCCCACCATGCAGCCGAATGAGCCCTACTATCGGCTCGCCATGACAGCAGCAGGGAAGCACCAGGTGAGCCGGGCAGAGACGACCCGCAGGGGCACCCGGCCGGGCCGGGCAGGCATCAGAGACGTTGCCGCAGCCGCCGGGGTCTCGATCACGACTGTGTCCGATGCGCTCAACGGTAAGGGCAGGCTCCCGGACGCCACCCGACGCCACGTCCGCGAGGTCGCCGATCGGTTGGGCTATCGCCCCTCCGCGGCCGCTCGCACGCTCCGTACCGGGAAATCGGGCCTCATCGGCCTGACCGTGACGACGTACGGGGATGAACCTTTCACCTTCACAGAATTCGCGTACTTCGCGGAGATGGCCCGCGCCGCCACCTCCGCCGCGCTCGCCCGCGGGTACGCCCTCGTCATCCTGCCCGCCACCTCACGCCACGACGTGTGGTCGAACGTCGCACTCGACGGCACCGTCGTCATCGACCCCTCCGACCATGATCCGGTCGTCACCGAGCTGGTCCGCCAGGGCCTGCCCGTCGTCTCCGACGGACGTCCCGCGGGCACCCTGCCCGTGACCGCCTGGGTCGACAACGACCACGAGGCCGCCGTGCTCGGCATCCTCGACCACCTCGCCGAGTCCGGCGCGCGCCGCATCGGACTGCTGACCGGCACCACCACCGACACGTACACACATCTCTCCACCTCGGCGTATCTGCGCTGGTGCGAGCGGATCGGACAGGAACCGGTCTACGAGTCGTACCCCGCGCACGACCCCTGCGCGGGGGCCGTCGCGGCCGACCGGCTGCTCGCCCGGCCCGACCGCCCCGACGCGGTCTACGGCCTCTTCGATCCCAACGGGACCGATCTGCTCGCCGCGGCACGCCGCTACGGGCTGCGCGTCCCGGACGACCTGCTGCTGGTCTGCTGCAGCGAGTCGAATGTCTACGCGAACACGGAACCGCCCATCACCACCCTCTCGCTCAAACCGCGGCGGATCGGAACGTCCGTCGTGCAGCTCCTCATCGACGCCATCGAAGGCGTCGAATCCGACCAGCCGGTCGAGCAGGTGATGCCGACCGATCTCATCGTGCGGACCTCGTCCCAGCGGCGCCCGCACCGCACCACGGTCAGTCCGCCGCGCTCTCCGGGACAGAGCTGAGTACCCCGCCCACCCTCTCCATCGACTCCTCCGAAGAGAAAAGTCCACACCAATTCGGGAGAAATGCACGGCGATCAGCCGCCCGTCACCGATTCACCACCCCTGGTGCATCACACAGCGCGAGCCGCATTCCTATGATGGGCGCACGACACCGCGGGCCGCTGCGACCAGGCAGTCCGATACGGTGCACAGGCGGCGCAATGGTGGTGGAGGGGTCGATGACTCAGGGGGCCGGTCCGGGACCCGCAGCGGGCACGGAGACGCTGCGCGACTTCCGTGTTCCCGCGTACGTCCATGACGTACCGGCGAACGTTCAGCCGACGGACCCCGACGTCCCCGCGCCCGGCGCCGAGAATCCCGAGGCGTATCCCGAGGGCTACACGCCGACGGAGCGCGATCTGCCGGTCATCAACCGGGGCGACACCGTCCAGGTCGAGACGGCGCAGCCCGCGCCCACGGGGGACGAGGGCCTCGGTCCGCTGTACGTCGTCGGCGATGTGCACGGCTATCTCGACGAGCTGGTCGCCGCCCTCCACGAGAAGGGCCTGATCGACGCCGAGGGCAACTGGGCGGCGGGCACCGCGCGCCTGTGGTTCCTCGGCGACTTCACCGACCGCGGGCCCGACGGGATCGGCGTCATCGATCTCGTCATGCGGCTGTCCGCGGAGGCGGCGGCTGCGGGCGGCTACTGCAAGGCGCTCATGGGCAACCACGAGCTGCTGCTGCTCGGCGCGAAGCGGTTCGGCGACACGCCCGTGAACTCGGGAGCCGGCACCGCCACGTTCCAGGCGGCCTGGTTGCTCAACGGCGGACAGAAGGCCGACATGGACCGCCTCCAGGACGTGCATCTGCAGTGGATGTCCCGGCTCGACGCGATCGAGATCGAGGACGACCACCTGCTCACGCACTCGGACACCACCGCGTATCTCGACTACGGCGACTCCATCGAGGCCGTCAACGACACGGTGCGCGAGACCCTCACGCGCAATGACGCGGACGAGTGCTGGGACCTGTTCCGCAAGTTCACCAAGCGGTTCGCGTTCAAGGACGAGGAATCGGGGCCCGGCGCCGCGCGGCAGCTCCTCGACGCCTTCGGCGGTTCGCGCATCGTGCACGGCCACAGCCCGATCCCGTACCTGCTCGGCGAGGTCGGTGGCGAGGACGGGGACAGCGAGGACAGCAGGCCCCCGGTCGAAGGCCCGCACGTGTACGCGAACGGCCTGGCCATCGCCATGGACGGCGGCGTGACCATGGCCGGAAAGCTGCTCGTCCAGCAACTCCCCATGGATGGCTGAGACTTCGCGGAGAACACGCGAAAGCGGAGGATCCGACCGGCCGCCGGGCCAATTTCCGGAAACCCCCTGTCACCGCGTGCCGTGACAGCTCTACCATCGGCTTATCCGTAGCAGGCTCCCCTCCGTTTCTGCCCGACGGCTCGCACCCATGCGGGCCACCAAGCCCTACGGAGCATCGGGGGATGCACATGAACAGCGCTCCGCATTTGCTGAACGAGGACCGTCCCGAGTTCGAGCGGCTCCTCGATGACGCGCTGCGTACCGCACCGAATCGGCCTGAACTCGCCGCAGTGGGCCAGCGGCTCAACCCCGAACAGCTGCGCACGATGGCGCTCGGCGCCGCCGCACTGATCAACACGGCGGCCGCCGACGAGTACCAGCGCTACGTCAAGGTCCGCGAGGAACTGCGCTCCACACCGCGGCTCCTGCGTCCGCTACGCGAAGGAGGCAACTCCAGCGGGGAGAGCACGGGACCGGGCGTCGCCGCGGTCGCCGTCGTGCTCGCCCCTGTCCTGGCCGGGACCGCAGCCCTGATCTTCCTGATCGTCGGCTACGTCCTGAGCATGCTCGACCCGGTACCGGCCTTCGCCAGGACCCTGCGCACCTTCGGCTGGGTCTTCGGCGCGATCACCGCGGCGAGCATTCTCGTCGCGGCGGTCTGCCTGCTGCTCGCGGCGTTGCGCAACGGCTCGACGTCGCTCCAGGCGAGCACGCACGGCGAGGCGAGCGAGGAAGTGAAGCAGGCCAGGGAGGCCTGGCGCGTCGCGCTCCTGGACCGGGGCATCCTGCCGTTCCTGCGGGACGCCCTGGCGGATCCCTCGGCGGGCGGCGGCTCACCCCTCGGGGGCCGCGGCGGCTCCGGCGGGCGCATGCCGCACCTCGGCTACAACAGGCCGGGGTTCAGCAGCCCCGACGGCGGCGGCACGGCCACGGGCCAGCGCGCCGGCTATTCGAGCCCGGACTTCTCCAGCCCGGACTTCGGCGGCCCCGACCACCAGCCGGACTGACCCTCCGGCGCCACCGGGCCGTTCGACGACGAGGCCCCTCGCGCACGAGGGGCCCCACCGTCATGCACTCATGCCGTCAGTCGGCGATCGGCAGATACACGCGATTGCCGGCCTGGGCGAACTCCTTGGACTTCTGCTCCATGCCCTCCGTGATCTCCGAGGACGTGGTGCCGTGTTCGCGCCGGATGTCCTGCGAGATCTTCATCGAGCAGAACTTCGGCCCGCACATCGAGCAGAAGTGTGCCGTCTTCGCGGGCTCCGCCGGCAGCGTCTCGTCGTGGAACTCGCGCGCCGTGTCCGGGTCGAGAGCCAGATTGAACTGGTCCTCCCAGCGGAACTCGAAGCGGGCGTCGGACAGCGCGTCGTCCCACGCCTGTGCGTCCGGGTGCCCCCTGGCGAGGTCCGCCGCATGCGCCGCGATCTTGTACGTGATGACACCGGTCTTCACGTCGTCGCGGTTGGGCAGTCCCAGGTGCTCCTTCGGCGTGACGTAGCAGAGCATCGCCGTGCCCCACCAGGCGATCATCGCGGCGCCGATCCCGGACGTGATGTGGTCGTACGCCGGGGCGACGTCGGTGGTCAGCGGGCCGAGCGTGTAGAACGGCGCCTCCTCGCAGATCTCCTGCTGGAGGTCGATGTTCTCCTTGATCTTGTGCATCGGGACGTGGCCCGGGCCCTCGATCATCGTCTGCACGTTGTGGCGCTTGGCGATGGAGTTCAGCTCGCCGAGCGTCCTCAGCTCCGCGAACTGCGCCTCGTCGTTGGCGTCCGCGATGCAGCCGGGGCGCAGTCCGTCGCCGAGCGAGTACGTGACGTCGTAGGTCGCGAGGATCTCGCAGAGCTCCTCGAAGTTCTCGTAGAGGAAGCTCTCCTTGTGGTGCGCGAGGCACCACGCGGCCATGATCGAGCCGCCGCGCGAGACGATGCCGGTCTTGCGGTCGGCGGTCATCGGGACGTACGGGAGGCGGACTCCCGCGTGGACCGTCATGTAGTCCACGCCCTGCTCGGCCTGCTCGATGATCGTGTCCTTGTAGACCTCCCAGGACAGCTCCTCGGCCTTGCCGTCGACCTTTTCGAGGGCCTGGTAGAGCGGCACGGTGCCGATCGGCACGGGGGAGTTGCGCAGCAACCACTCGCGCGTGGTGTGGATGTTGCGGCCGGTGGAGAGGTCCATGACCGTGTCGGCGCCCCACTTGGTCGCCCAGGTCATCTTGTCCACCTCCTCCTCGATGGAGGAGGTGACGGCGGAATTGCCGATGTTGGCGTTGACCTTCACCAGGAATCGCTTGCCGATGATCATCGGCTCGATCTCCGGGTGATTGACGTTCGCGGGCAGCACGGCCCGGCCCGCCGCGATCTCGTCCCGTACGACGTCGGGGGCGACGTTCTCCCGGATGGCCACGTACTCCATCTCCGGGGTGATCTCCCCCCGGCGTGCGTACGCGAGTTGACTCACGGCCTGCCCGTTGCGGCCCCGGCGCGGCTGACGCGGGCGGCCGGGGAAGACCGCGTCGAGATTGCGCAGGCCGCCGCGCGGCGACGTGTGCTTGATGCCGTCGTCCTCGGGACGGACGGGGCGGCCCGCGTACTCTTCGGTGTCGCCGCGGGCGATGATCCAGTTCTCCCGCAGCGGTGCGAGGCCGCGGCGGACATCCGTGTCGACGGTCGGGTCGGTGTACGGACCTGAGGTGTCGTACAGCGTCACCGACTGCCCATTGGTGAGGTGCACTTGACGGACCGGCACCTGGAGGTCGGGGCGCGAGCCCCTGATGTACCCCTTGTGCCAGCCGATGGACTGGCCGGCCTCCTCGGTCGAGCTGGAGGCAGGCGTGTGTGCGTCCGTTGTGGTCATGAGACCTACTCCCTACGCCGGCATTACCCGGTAACAGGTTCAGCGGTCGACGCAGCGATATCCGTCCCCTGGTCACGCACTTCCACGCTGTTTCACGTGAAACGCGCTGGGACGAAGGTCAGCGCCCTCTCAGCCCGGTGCTCCGAGCTCCCGCGATGGCAAAAGCGCCTCCACGCTAACGTGATCCACGCCGCGTTGAACAGAGGGCCCCCTCCGTTCTTGCGATGATCTGGCGGTGACCACCAGCCAGCAGCCCCCCGCTCCGCCGTCCCACCCGCCGCATGGGCACTCCCACAGCCACGGTCCAGCGGCGCCAGTCTCGCGGCACCTGCGCAAAGTGATCGCGGCCGTCCTGATCCCGTTCTCGGTCGCGGTCGTCGTGGGCCTCGCGGTGCTCTGGCCGGGCGGCGCACCGCCGCACGAGCGCAGCGGGGTCGGCTTCGACCGACAGACGCAGCAGGCCACGGTCACCCGGGTCGAGAAGGTCGACTGCTCGTCCGTGCACGCCCAGGGGCAGAGCCCCACCGGGGACCCCACGGCGCAACAGGGCACCACCGGCGAGCAGAAAACCAGTGGCACCTGCGAGAACGCGACGATCCGGATCGACAGCGGCAAGGACGAGGGCCGTACGTTCACCGAGGTCGTCCAGCCGGATTCGCCGCGGCAGTTGCACGAGGGCCAGAAGGTGATCGCCGCGTACGCGCCGGACGCACCGAAGGAGCTTCAGTACTCGGTCACCGATGTGAACCGCAAGGTGCCGATGGTGCTGCTGGCCGGGATCTTCGCCCTGGCCGTGGTCGTGGTGGGCCGGATGCGCGGCGTCATGGCACTGGTCGCGCTCGCGGTCAGCTTTATGGTGCTGACCTTCTTCATCCTGCCCGCGATTCTGCAGGGGTCGAACCCTCTCGTCGTCGCGGTGGTCGGGGCCAGCGCGATCATGCTGATCGCGCTCTACATGTGTCACGGCCTGACGGCCAGAACCTCCGTCGCCGTGCTCGGCACCCTGGTCTCTCTGCTGCTGATCGGCCTGTTGGGCTCGCTGTTCATCGGCTGGGCGGCCCTGACGGGCAACACCGACGACAACACAGGGCTGATCCACGGCCTGTACCCGGACATCGACATGAGCGGTCTGCTGCTCGCCGGCGTCATCATCGGTTCGCTCGGCGTGCTCGACGATGTGACGGTCACCCAGACCTCCGCCGTATGGGAGCTGCACGAGGCGAACCCGACGCTGGGCCGGCGTGCCCTGTACCGGGCGGCGATCCGCATCGGGCGCGACCACATCGCGTCGGTCGTCAACACGCTCGTGCTGGCCTACGCGGGCGCCGCGCTGCCCCTGCTGCTGCTCTTCTCGATCGCGCAGAGCAGTGTCGCCGACGTGGCCAACAGCGAGCTGGTGGCCGAGGAGATCGTGCGTACGCTGGTCGGCTCGATCGGCCTCGTCGCCTCGGTGCCGGTGACCACCGCACTGGCCGCGCTCGTCGTGTCCGCCGACCGCCCGGAGCGGGGGCCCGTGAAGGCCGCTCCCGCTCCTGGACGTGGTGGCGGAGGCCGGCGGCGCAAACGCTGAATGGCGCGGAACTGCTCGGGTGCACCGCGCTGCTGAAGCGTTACGTCTGGTCCGGTGTCGTACAAACCATCTGGTGTGGCCGTCTGCTGTTGTGCGAGCCGATGGGGAGTCAGCCCGCGCTCTGCTCCTCGGCGAGGATCCGGTCGAGCGCCTCGTCGAGGTCGGACTCGAAGTCCGCGCCCGTTTCTTCCTGGCCGAGCGGAACGAGCTTGTCCGTCCGGTCGAGGAACGCGACGAGCGGTGCGACCCCTGCCCTGAACAGCGCCTGGTCCGCACCGACCTGAAGCCTGATGTGCACCTCTCCCGGCATCTCGCCGACCGCGCCGCCCACCCGCTCCACCGGTGTGACCTGTACGTCTCCTTCGCCACTGGCCCCGTTGACCCCGTCGACGAGGAGCTCCCGGCCGAACGCCCAGGTCACGGGCGCGTCTCCGGGGAGATGGAAGGTCAGCCGCACCGCATACGGATCGGTGGACTCGTACCGGAGCTCCACCGGAATGCGGAACGAGAGCTCCTCGGAAACGAGGAAGCTCATCATGACCTCTGCTTGAACTGCTTGTACCGACTCGCGCATCGCCTACCCCGTCAACTTGCCGTCGATTGGCCAGGAATTACCTGCCTGACACTGCTGGCATCTTGCTCAACGTACACACAGGATCACAAGGAGTGAGTTTTCAAATGCTGATAGAGAAGGCGAGTGTTCCTACCAGCCTGCCGATCTCGTGCTGCAACCGTCGGGCTGTGGGCAGCAGTTTCTCCGCCTGATGGGAAGGGAGAGAAATGGCCAAAGTTGCCGCGGCCGACCCGATGGTCAGGGGGAACGCGGCACAGGCGGTGCCCAGCGCGTACTCCTGGCGCTCGACGACCGGCTCCATGCGGCCGACCCGGCTCAGCTTCCGCAGCAGCGCGCGGTCGTCCCGTACCGAGTACGGAGTAATGGACTGGGCCGGATAGCGGTCGAGGTGGTCCTTGCGGGCCCCCTCGTCGAGCTGGGAGAGCAGGCACTGGCCGATGGCGTGGGCATGGCCGGTCTCCCGGAAGTCGGCCCACTCCTCGACGGCCGGATTGGCCGGAGTGTCGGCGACAGCGACGAGCTCGATCTCGCCGTCGCGGTAGACCGCGAAATAGACCGGGACGCCGATGGTGTCGCGCCAGTGCCGCAGCGCGTCGGTGATCATGCTGCGACGATTCTGCTGCGCTCCGCTGCTGCTCAGACGCTCGGCGGCGTCACCGAAGACGAAGACGCCGTTCTCCCGGCGGAGATATCCCTCATGAGCCAGCGTGCGCAGTAGGTGGTACGCGGTGGGAAGGGCGAGACCCGCCTCCCGGGCGAGCTGCTTGGCCGGCGCCCCGTCGTCATGGGACGCGACCGCCTCGAGCAGTCGCATGGCTCGCTGAACGGAGCCGATGAGTGTCTGCGGGGCGGCGGGTGCGGTATCGACCGTGGCCAAGGTTCACTCCCGATGCGCGTGGGGGACCCCCGCGTTTTCGAGACTCGCAGGGGGCTAAAGCCATCGAATTCCGGACTCTAACCCTTGGCCACCGATTGGCGCCCGCCGCGCAGGGAAACTTCCCCCGGTCGTGCGAAAGGTGGCGCGACGCAACGACCGGGATCCGCACACGAGTGCACCCGGCCTCACCAGTCGCGGCTCCGCGACGAGGAACCGACCATGAACTTCCGCACGACGTAGATGAGTCCACCCACCAGTGCGGCGAACACGAGCACCTTGAACAGCAGGCCGATCACAAAGCCGACGACGCTCGCGATCAGGCCGCCGAACACGACGATGGCGATGACCGGCACCGCGACCCACTTCACCCACCACGGCATGTCCGCGAATATCTCTCGCACTGCCATCGCTCCTTCGTTGTCTCTTCCGGGTTTCTGCTTCGAAGCCTCTGCTTCGAAGTCTCTGCTCTGCGGTTCTGAGGTTCTGCTTCGATGCTGGCACGTCAAAGGCCCGTGCGGGCCCTTGCGATCCCTTGTCCTCCCCTGACCCGACCCTTAGGGAACCCCGAGGTGGGGCCGTCCTCGGGGCCGAGCCGTCAGCCCTCCGGGGGCGAGAAGACGACGAGGACGCGCAGGTCCTCGCTGATGTGGTGGAACTTGTGGGCGACACCGGCAGGCACGTACACCACGCTGCCCCGGCCGACCTGGGTCGTCTCCATGCCGACCGTGAGGGAACCGCGGCCGCTCACCACGAGGTAGACCTCGTCCTGGGTGTGCGGCTGCTGCGGATCCTGGGTGCCCGCGTCGAGGGCGTACAGCCCGACCGACATGTTCCGCTCCCGCAGGAACTGCAGATACGCCCCGTCATTGGCGGCTCTCTCCGCCTCGAGTTCATCCAGCCGGAACGCCTTCATCCTTCTCGCCCACCCCTGTCACCAGTCATGTCTGCAACGATCAGACACATGAAGAATTTCCTAGTCAAGACGATCGCCAACGCGGGGGCCCTGGCCGTAGCGGTCTGGGTGCTCGACAAGATCACCCTCACCGGCGACAGCACCGGCAAGAAGGTCGGCACGCTGATCCTCGTCGCCCTCATCTTCGGCCTGGTCAACGTGATCGTGAAGCCGATCGTGAAACTCCTGACCTTCCCGCTGTTCATCCTCACGCTCGGCCTGATCACCCTGATCGTGAACGCCCTGATGCTGCTGCTGACCTCGTGGCTGGCCGATCAGGTGGACCTGAGCTTCCACGTCGACGGCCTGTGGACCGCGATCCTCGGTGGCCTGATCGTGTCGATCGTCTCCTGGGCGCTGAACGTCGTACTGCCCGACGGCAAGGACTGAGAGCGGCCAAGGATGACCTACCGCGTCTGTTTCGTCTGCACGGGCAATATCTGCCGCTCGCCCATGGCCGAGCACGTCTTCCGCGCCCGCGTCGAGGAGGCGGGGCTCAACGGCCTCGTCGAGATCGACAGCGCGGGCACGGACGGCTGGCACGAGGGCGACGGCGCCGACCCGCGCACCGTCCGCGTCCTCACCGAGAACGGCTACGGCGCCGAGCACACGGCCCGCCGGTTCCACCCCGATTGGTTCGCCCGCCTCGACCTGGTCGTCGCCCTCGACCACGGCCATCTGCGCACCCTGCGCCGCCTGGCATCGACACCGCAGGACGCCGAGAAGGTGCGCCTGCTGCGTTCCTACGACCCCGGGGCCGATGCCTCGGACCTCGACGTCCCCGATCCGTACTACGGCGATCTGAGCGGCTTCGAGGAGTGTCTGAAGCTGGTCGAGGGGGCGTCCGAGGGACTTCTCGCATCCGTACGCGAAGCAGTGGGAGGACGGGTCGTATGACGCACCCTTCGGCGCAGGAGCCGGGAGACGGTACGAGGGCGGTCCGGGCCGGACTTCCCGAACCGGTCAAGAACGAACCGACCCTGCCGGGTCCGGTGTTCGCCGCACACTTCCATCTGCCCGGAGACGTGTCGGGGCCCTATGCGTACGGCCGTGACGACAACCCGACCTGGACGCATCTCGAGCGCGCCATCAGCGGCTTGGAGGCCCCGGGGCGCTCCGACGTGGAGACGCTGGCCTTCGCCTCCGGCATGGCCGCGATCTCCGCGGTCCTCTTCTCGCAGCTGCGCGCGGGCGACGCGGTGGTCCTGCCGGCCGACGGCTACCAGGTCTTCCCGCTCGTCCGCGAGCAGCTCACGGCGTACGGGATCGAGGTGCGCACCGCGCCGACCGGCGGTGACGCGCAGCTCGACTTGCTCGACGGGGCGCGCCTGTTGTGGCTGGAGACGCCGTCCAACCCCGGCCTGGACGTCTGCGACATCCGGCGCCTCGCCGATGCCGCCCACGCGCGCGGGGCGCTCGTCGCCGTGGACAACACGCTCGCGACGCCGCTCGGGCAGCGCCCACTGGAGCTCGGCGCGGACTTCTCGGTGGCCAGCGCCACCAAGCAGCTCACGGGCCACGGCGACCTGCTGCTCGGCTACGTCGCGTGCGCCGACCCCGAGTTGACCGCCTCGGTGAAGCGCTGGCGCAAGATAGTCGGGGCGATTCCGGGGCCGATGGAGGCCTGGCTCGCGCACCGGTCCCTCGCCACGCTGGAGCTGCGCGCCGAGCGGCAGGGTGCCAACGCGCTGGCCGTGGCGCGGGCCCTGCTGGGACACCCGGACGTCTCCGGAGTGCGCCACCCCGGTCTGCCCGGCGATCCGTCCCATGCCGTCGCCGCGGGACAGATGCGGCGGTTCGGCTGCGTGGTCTCCTTCGAACTGCCCTCGCGCGCCCGGGCCGAGCGATTCCTCGACACCCTGACGCTGGTCGACGACGCGACGAGTTTCGGCGGTGTACGGTCCACGGCCGAGCGGCGCGGGCGCTGGGGCGGCGACGCCGTCGCCGAGGGCTTCGTCCGCTTCTCCGCGGGCGCCGAGAACACCGAGGACCTGGTGGCGGACGTGCTGCGGGCGCTGGAAGAGGCCGCCCGGTGACGTCGCCCTTCGGGCGACGACGGGAGTTTGACGACAGGCCCTAGTACCGCGCTACGCACAACGGACGGTCCGAGCCTCCCCCCTCGTGGCTCGGACCGTCCCGGCTCTCAACGCGCGAAGAACCGCGCGAACAAGGCTAGTTGACTCTGTGTCAGTGTCCAATCACGGTAGCGACAGAGACCTATCGACTTATTTATAGTTGGGCGCGGCCGGGGGTTGGGGAGGGAGGCGTGCCGCGATGGATCTCGCGTTGCTGCGCACCTTTGTGACGGTGCACCGCGCCGGTTCGTTCACGCGCGCCGCCGCTCTGCTCGGCCTGTCTCAGCCGGCCGTCACCTCCCAGATCCGTACGCTGGAGCGGCAGCTGGGCCGCCCGCTCTTCCTACGTCAGGCGCGCGGTGTGACGGCCACGTCGATGGGCGACGAGCTGGCCCACAAGGCGGCCCCGCATCTCGACGCCCTCGTGGAGATCGCCGAGGCCGGGCTCGACGAGGAGTCCGCCGTACGCACCCTGCACCTGGCGGGGCCTCCCGAGTTCACCGCGGAGCGTGCCCTGCCCACGCTGACGGCCCTGACCCAGGACAACGGGCAGGGCATCGCGTTACGGGCGAGCTTCGGCACGGCCGAGGAAACCCTGGAGGGGCTCGCCGCAGGGCATCACGATCTGGCCATCGCGACGGCCCGCCCACGCGGCGCCCTGCTCACGGCGACTCCGCTCTGCGACGAGGAGCACGTGCTGGCCGCCGCACCGCGCTTGGCCGCCCGGATCGGCCGCGGCATGCTGCACCGCGACGCGGCGCCGTCCCTGGAGAAGTTCCCCGTGGTCGAGGTGCACGAGTCGTTGCCCCTGGTCAGCCGCTACTGGGCCGCGGTCTTCGATTCCCGGCCCGCGGTCGCCGGCACGGTCGTCGTGCCCGATCTGCGCGCGGTGCTCGCCTGCGTGATCGCTGGCGCCGGCCTCGCCGTACTGCCACGCTATCTCTGCGAGGAGAACCTGGAGCGCGGGGAGATCGTCGCCCTGCTCGACCCACCCGTGCCACCGCTGCGCACGTACTTCCTGGTGGTGCGCACCGGCACATTGGCCATGCCGCACATCGCGCGGGCGCACGAGTGGCTCTTGCGCGCTGCCGTCGACTGGTCGTGAGCCGGGCACCGAGCGATGCGGGATGTTTCACGTGGAACCAGCCGGGCCACATTTCTCCCATGACCGTCCGACCCGTGGTCAAGCGCACCGCACGCGCCATCCTGCTGGATGGCGACAACCTGATCCTGATCAAGCGGACCAAGCCCGGCGTCGATCCTTACTGGGTGACTCCCGGTGGCGGGGTCGAGCCGGAGGACACGACTGTCGTGGACGCCCTCCATCGCGAGGTGCACGAGGAACTCGGCGCCAAGATCGTCGACGTGGTGCCCTGCTTCGTGGACACCGTCGAGCACATCGGCGAGGACGGCGGCGCGACCGGCGTAAAGGTCCAGCACTTCTTCGTCTGCCGGCTGGAGTCGATGGACACCGACCAGCGGCACGGGCCCGAGGTCGAGGACCCGTGCGGCGGGTACGAGATCGTGCGGGTGCCGTTCACCCGCGTCGGTATCGCCTCGGTCCACCTGGTGCCGCTCTCGCTGCGTCACTACCTCGACGGCAACATCGAGGGCGTACGGGCGATGCACGCGCCCGATCTGGGCTGACGCCGCGCGACACCGGGCCTCGGTGGCGGGCTCAGTCCGCCGCCGCGACCAGGTCCTCGACCGAGTCGTGCCGGATGCGGCTGCCGGGGATACCGATCCGCCGCAAGGTGTCGATGCTGCTGCGGATCATGCCAGGAGGCCCGGAGAGGTACGCGTCGTACTCGTTCCAGGGGCCGTACTCCCGTACCGCGTCCGGCAGCTGGAGATGGGCCTGCTGGTCGACGATGGGCCGCACCGAGAGCCATGAGTGGCTCTGCGAGAGGCGCAGCATCGTGTCGATGTCGTACAGGTCGTGGTTGGTGCGGGCGCCGTAGAACACCTCGACCGAGCGCTGGTACCCGTGCTCGGCCACATCCTCGACGAGCGCCTTGATGGGCGCGATGCCGGTGCCGCCCCCCAGACAGAGCAGCCCGCTGTCCGTGGTGTGGTCGACGGTCATGGAGCCGGCGGGCGGGCCGAGGCGCAGCACGTCGCCGGGGCGGGCCCGGTGCACCAGGGCGTTGGAGACCCAGCCCGCCGGGACGGCCTTCACGTGGAACGAGAGCAGCCCGTCCGAGCGGGGCGCGGACGCGAACGAGTAGTGCCGCCAGATCCGCGGCCACCAGGGCGTCTCCAGCGTCGTGTACTGCCCGGCCAGGAACGGGTACGGCTGATCGGGCCGCACGGTCACCACGGCGACGTCGGGGGTGCGCAGGTCGTGCGAGACGACCTCGGCCATCCACCAGGCCGGCGCCTTCAGCTCGTCCTCGGCCGCCGCGTCGATCATGATCTGGGAGATCGTCGTGTAGGTACGGACCCAGGCGGCCTCGGTCTCCGCGTTCCACGTGGTCGTCGCGTACTGGGTGAGCGCGGCGATCAGACATTCACCGACGGCCGGGTAGTGGTCGGCCTGCGTGCCGTACTTGCGGTGCCCGCGCCCCAGGTTCTTCAGGTACGCCACGAGGACGTCCTTGTTGTCGATGTGCTCGGCCGCGGTCAGCAGCGCCTTGAGGATCCGGTCGCGCTGGGTGTCCATCGCCGCGGGGAAGAGCGGGCGCAGTTCGGGGTGACGCACGAAGAGCAGTGCGTAGAAGTACGAGGTGACCCGGTCCGCGACGGGACCGATCTCTTCCATGGTGCGGCGGATCAGGATCGCGTCGGGGGAGGCCTGCGCGGGAGCGGGGCGCGCGGCGGCGGCCATGGGGCCGGGCGACTCGGCGGCGCGCGGCGGGGCGGGCTGCTGCGTCTGCTGCTCGGGCGGTGCCTGGCGCGGCTCCGGTATTCGGTGCTCGTCCTGCGTCGCGTCCTGGCCGGAGTCGGTGGCGGGCGGTTGCGGGGCCGGGGCCTTGCGCGGCGTGAACCAGCCGCCGCCACCGTCCGAACCGTCAGAACCGGAACCGGCCGACGGCGTAGTGGTCGGAGCGTCCATGCTGTGCCTCGCCTCGAACATATTTCGGTCGGTCAACGTACTCCCGAGCTGTTCCGCGCCCGGAAACTGTGGGCTTTCCCCCGCGTGCCTCGATAACAATGCAGTCCACATTGAACACTGCATTCCGGACGGCTACTGACAAGTAAGGCAAGAGTGTGACATTGTCCGCAGTCCCCTCACCGCAGCCTGCCACCCAGTGTCATTGCCCAGAACGCAAAGCGGAAAGTGCAGGTCTTCGATCTCTCCGTCCCGTTAGGCTGCGTGGGCCTGCGCGCACCCTGGGCTTCCCCTCGGCCTTCTTCGGCCACCCGGCGCGATCCGGACCCGACGATACCGGCCGCCGCGAAGTCGACAACCCCCTACCGGCATAACTGCGCATTAAGCGAAGCTCGCCCACTTCGTAAATTCCTCAATTACCGGTCCAGGCGCGCCAATTCGCACACGAGACGCCGTCGAGCGCGGGCTGAGCCGCCCCGGCGCCATGTTTCACGTGAAACTCCCGGCGTGACCGAAAGCGCCGGGCCACTCTCCACAAAGCGGTGGACGTCGCGGGGTGAAGTCCGACAGCCTGACCTGCGTGTCGACACCTTCCCTCTCCGGCCTGCCCATCCGACGCCTCACCCCACGCGATCTCCTCGCGTGCGCCGACCTGTCCGAGGATCGGGGCTGGCCCCGTGAGGAACACAAGTGGCGGCTGCTGCTGTCGGCCGGCACCGGCTACGGCATCGACGACCCCGGCGGCGGTCTCGTCAGCGCCTGCGTGGTGACCGAGTACGGCCCCCGTGAGCGCCCCGAACTCGGTGCGATCGGCATGGTCCTGGTCGCGGAACGGCACGCCCGGAAGGGCGTCGGCAGGCGGCTGATGCGCCATGTCGTCGAGCGGGCGGGCACGACCCCGCTCACGCTCCACGCGACGCCGTACGGGCGCCCCCTCTACGAGGAGTTGGGCTTTAAGGTCACGGGGCAAGCCGAGATGGTGCGCGGCCGTTTCACCTCGGACGGACCCCTGCCCGATGTCACCACCCGCGCGGCCACGGCGGAGGACCTCCAGGCGATCCTGCGCCTGGACGCGGAGGTCTTCGGCCCGGACCGTACGCATGTCATCACGCGACTCCCGGCCTTCTCCGACCAGTTGAGGGTGGCCGTGGACGGCGGCGCCGACGGCGGGCTCATCGGCTTCGCGGCCGCCTGGCCGAACGGGGAGACCCATGTCGTCGGCCCGCTCGTCGCTCGCGACACCGCGACGGCGCAGGCCCTCGTGGCCTCACTCGCCGCGGGCACGGACCGGCCGTTGCGCACCGATGTCGACGTGCGCCATGAGGAGCTGCTGGCGTGGCTCAAGGGGCGCGGGCTCGAGGCCGTCGGCCTCAACGCGGTGATGAACTACGGGGCTTCGGATCTGCCCGGCGACTGGACCCGCCGTTTCGCACCGCTGACCGTCGCCGCGGGCTGAATCCGCCTCCGCCTCAAGTGCCGCTCTTCTGCGGCAATTTGGGGCGGATACAGGACGATCTCCCGCTGCTACGCGAGGGCCTCCACGGCCGCGGTGGCGAAGTCGTGGTCCTGCTCGGGGGCGCCGCCACCGACACCGATGGCGCCGATGAGGCGGCCGTCGCGCTGGACCGGCAGGCCGCCGGCGATGAACAGCAGCGGCCGGTTCAGCGCGGTGGGCAGGGTGTGGAAGGGCCCCTCGGGCTTGACCAGGTCGACGAGGTCGGCGGTGGGGGCGTTCAGCTGGAGCGCGGTGTACGCCTTGCGCGTGCTGGTCTCGCCGGAGATGAGGACGGCGCGGTCGTCGCGCCGGAAGGCCAGGAGGTGCCCGCCCGCATCGAGGACGGTGACGCTGACGGTGACTCCGGCCGCCTCGGCGGCGGAGCGGGCGGCGGCGACCAGGGTCTCGGCGTCCTGCGTGCTGAGCGGGGTGACTGCGGTGGTGCTCATGAGGTGGTGCTCCTTGCGGGGTGGTGGTGTGGGGCGGGGGCGTCGTCGGCCCCGTCGACCGGGGGTTCGGGTCAGTGGTGGGCCGGTTCGGTGCGCGGCTGCTCGGCGGCGGTCGCGACGATCAGGCTCGGAGCGGACGAGCGGCGCTCGAGGGCCGCGGACAGCACGGCCAGGACGAGAGCGGCGGCGGCGAGCACGGCGCCGACCCAGTTCGGGGAGGTGTAGCCCAGGCCCGCGGCGATCACCATGCCGCCGAGCCAGGCGGAGAGGGCGTTGCCGAGGTTGAAGGCACCGATATTGACCGCCGAGGCGAGCGTCGGGGCGCCGGACGCCTGGTCGAGGACGCGCTTCTGCAGCGGCGGCACCGTCGCGAAGCCGAAGGCACCGATCAGCACGATGGAGACAGCGGCCAGGACCTTGTTGTGCGCGGTGACGGTGAACAGGGCGAGCACGAGGGCGAGCGCCCCCAGCGACACGTACAGCATGGGCATCAGGGCACGGTCGGCGAACCTTCCGCCGGTCAGGTTGCCGGCCACCATGCCGAGGCCAAAGAGGACCATGAGCCAGGTGACGGAGCCGTCCGCGAAGCCGGCGACGTGCGTCATCATCGGCGCGATGTAGGTGATGGCCGCGAAGACGCCGCCGAAGCCGAGCACGGTCATCGCCATGGCGAGCACGACCTGCACGTTCTTGAAGGCGGCCAGCTCGTGCCGGAGCCGCACGCCGTCCGGCTTGGGCAGGTCGGGTACGAGCTTGGCGATACCGACGAGGCCGATGACGCCGAGCGCGGCGACGACCGTGAACGTCACGCGCCAGCCGGCCATCTGGCCGATGAGCGTGCCGAGCGGGACACCGACGACGTTGGCGACGGTCAGGCCCGTGAACATCATGGCGATCGCCCCGGCCTTCTTCTGCGGTGCCACCAACTCGGCCGCGACGACCGAGCCGATGCCGAAGAACGCGCCGTGGGCGAGCGAGGCGACCACGCGGCCGATCAGCATGACGGCGAAGACGGGCGCGACGGCGGAGAGCAGGTTGCCGACGATGAAGAAGCCGAGGAGCAGCATCAGCATCCGCTTGCGCGGGATGCGCTGGCCCAGGGCGGTCATCAGCGGGGCGCCGAACATGACGCCGAGCGCATAGCCGGTGACCAGGTATCCGGCCGTCGGGATGGAGACGCCGAAGTCACCCGCGACCTCTGGGAGCAACCCCATGATCACGAATTCCGTGGTCCCGATCCCGAAGGCCCCGATCGCGAGGGCGAGAAGCGCGAGAGGCATTGAAGGGGTCCCTTCCAGACTGTTGCGGGTGCGCTTTACGAGACCTCACAATAATTGCAGACGCTGGTTAATTGCAAACGCGGGCTACCTTCACGCATCGACTACCCTGGAAGCGAGCCGCTCCGAGACGGAGGAACCACGCAGCCATGACCGCCACAGATCCCGCACTGACCGCCCTCTCTCAGGGCTGGTGCGCACTCTCCCTGCTGCACGGGAAGATCGATTCCCACATCGAGCGCGCGCTGCAGGCCCGGCACGGGCTGAGCGTGCGCGAGTACTCGCTGCTCGACGTCCTCAGCCGTCAGCACGACGGGGAGGGCGGGCATCTACAGATGAAGCAGGTGGCCGATGCCGTCGTCCTGAGCCAGAGCGCGACCACGCGCCTGGTCACCCGGCTCGAGGAGCGCGGCCTGCTACTGCGCTACCTGTGCCCGACCGACCGGCGGGGCATCTACACGAACGTCTCCGACGCCGGGTTCAAACTCCTCGAAGAGGCCCGCCCGACGAACTCCGCGGCGCTGCGGGAGGCCCTCGACAGCGCGGCCGAGAACACGGAGCTCGCTCCCCTGGTCAAGGCGGTCGAAGGGCTCCACACCGCCGCTGCCTGACGGGCCGAACACGGCCGGCGGAGGGCTCCGCATAGGCTGCGGTCCATGGGAGATCTTGAGATCAGGCCGGCCACGGCCGAGGACATTCCGGAGCTGGTCGCCATGCTGGCGGACGACCCGCTGGGCGCCCAGCGGGAGTCACCGGAGGACCTCACACCGTATCTCGCCGCGCACGCACGGCTGTCGGCCGACGCGAATCAGCACCTCGTTGTCGCCGTGCGCGGCGGCAGCGTCGTCGGCACACTCCAGCTCAGCATCATCCCCGGGCTCTCCCGGAAGGGCTCCACCCGCTCGATCATCGAGGCCGTCCGCATCCACACGGACGAACGTGGCAGCGGCCTCGGCACGCGGCTCATCGAGTGGGCCGTCGAAGAATCCCGGCGCCAGGGCTGCCAGCTGGTCCAGCTGACCTCCGACGTCACACGCACCGACGCCCACCGCTTCTACGAGCGGCTCGGCTTTGTGGGCTCACACCTCGGTTTCAAGCTACAGCTGTGACCGGGGAGCCCAACGGTCGGCTGTTTCACGTGAAACAGCCGACCGTCCCCGCGTCGCATCACCGCGGAATGCCGCGCCACCCGTCCGGGTCCACCCCGCCAGGAACCGGCCCGTCCGCCGGGTACGGCTCCCGGGTGAAGACGAAGGAGCCGAGGTCGAGATGGCTGACCGTCCCGTCGTCCCGCCGGACGGCCCGGAGCAGCTCTCCCGCGTAGTAGCCGTCGAGCCCGGTCCAAGTACCGTCGCCGTTCGACCGGAACCGGGAGCGCCGTCCGCCCTCGGCCGCCGGACCCACCTCCACTCCGCCGTCGGCCGGCAGGCGCAGCACCACGGCCTGCGTCCCCCAGTACCAGGGCCCCACCAGCTCCAGTTCGGACGCGCTCACCTCGGTGAGCGGCCGCCACGGCTCGGGCAACCTCGGTTCGGCCTCCGCTACGGTCGCCAGCAGTTCGGCGGCCAGCGTCGCCACAGGAACCCCCGAGGTGGAGTTGGCGAGCGCGACCGCGACGAGCCCCTCCTCCTCGCACAGCCACAGGCCCGCCACGAACCCCGGCAACGAGCCGGTGTGTCCGGCCAACGTGAGACCGCCGCCCCTCACCACCTGAACGCCGAACCCGTACGAGGCCTCCCAGTCGCCCGGCAGCGTCGGCGCGGCGGGGGTTCGCATCTCCCGGACCGAGTCCGCGCTCAGCACCCGGTCGTCCCCGGTCGCGAGGAAGGCCGCGAAGACGGTCAAGTCCCTTGCCGTGGACCAGAGTTGACCGGCAGGGGCCATCAGGCCCAGATCCTCGCTCGGCTCCGGAAGCAGCACGTCTGCGTACGGGTGCACGGCCCATCCCCCGGCGTGCGGTTGCTGTGGCTGCACGCTGGTGCGGGTCAGCCCCAGTGGTTCGAGGATCTCGTCGCGCAGCGCCTTCTCCCAGGACACTCCGCGCACCGCCTCGACCAGGGCGCCCAGGAGCGTATAGCCGGGGTTGGAGTAGTGGTGGCGACGGCCGACGGGATGCTTGAAGGGCTGTTCACCCAGGACGTCCGTGAGGGTCGGGCGAAGGCTCGCGGGGCTCCGCTCCCACCATTCCCCCGGCGTCTCGGCCGCCAACCCGCCGGTGTGGGCGAGCAGTTCGGCGATGGTGACGCTGCCGACACCGGTGTCGGACAGATGCTTCTCCAGCGGGTCCGACAGATCGAGCAGTCCTTCGTCGCGCAGCCGCAGCACCAGTACGGCCGTGAACGTCTTGGTGATCGAACCGATCCGGTACTGCACGTGCTCGTCCGGCCCGTGCCCGTCCACCGAGGTACGCGACCCGGTCCACACCAGCTCACCGTCCCGCGCGACCGCGGCCACGAGCGAGGGCGCCCGCCCCTTGCTCTGGGCAACGGCGATGCGGTGCAGGAGGGCGCGACGCGTGGTGGGCAACAGCTCCCCCGGGGATGTCGTCATGGCCCCAGTCCACCCCGGCCGACGACCGTCGTCGAGCGGTTTTCACCGGAGGCTGATCTTCGCGCTCCGGCGCCCCTGATCAGGTCTGCGCCATGTCCACGAAGCGCGAGTAGTGACCCTGGAAGGCGACGGTGATCGTGGCCGTCGGACCGTTACGGTGCTTGCCGACGATGATGTCCGCCTCACCCGCGCGCGGAGACTCCTTCTCGTACGCGTCCTCGCGGTGCAGCAGGATGACCATGTCGGCGTCCTGCTCGATGGAACCGGACTCACGCAGGTCGGAGACCTGCGGCTTCTTGTCCGTGCGCTGTTCGGGACCACGGTTCAGCTGCGAGAGCGCGATCACCGGCAGTTCCAGTTCCTTGGCCAGGAGCTTCAGGTTTCGGGACATGTCCGAGACCTCCTGCTGACGGCTCTCGGAACGCTTCGAGCCACCGGCCTGCATCAACTGCAGATAGTCGATGATCACGAGCTTGATGTCGTTGCGCTGCTTGAGCCGGCGGCACTTCGCGCGGATCTCCATCATCGACAGGTTCGGGGAGTCGTCGATGTAGAGCGGCGCGGCCGAGACCTCGGGCATCCGGCGCGCCAGCCGCGTCCAGTCCTCGTCCGTCATCGTGCCGGAGCGCATGTGGTGCAGGGCCACACGTGCCTCGGCCGACAGCAGGCGCATCGCGATCTCGTTGCGCCCCATTTCGAGGGAGAAGATGACGCTGGGCAGGTTGTTCTTGATCGACGCCGCGCGCGCGAAGTCCAGCGCCAGCGTGGACTTACCCATCGCGGGCCGGGCCGCGATGACGATCATCTGGCCCGGGTGCAGACCGTTGGTGAGCGAGTCGAAGTCGGTGAAGCCGGTCGGCACACCGGTCATCTCGCCGCTGCGCGAACCGATCGCCTCGATCTCGTCGAGCGCGCCTTCCATGATGTCGCCGAGCGGGAGGTAGTCCTCGCTGGTGCGCTGCTCGGTGACGGCGTAGACCTCGGCCTGCGCCTTGTTGACGATCTCGTCGACGTCGTCGTCGCCCGCGTATCCCATCTGCGTGATCCGCGTGCCCGCCTCGACGAGGCGGCGCAGTACGGCGCGCTCGTGGACGATCTCCGCGTAGTACTCGGCGTTCGCCGCCGTCGGGACCGTCTGCACGAGGGTGTGCAGATACGATGCGCCACCGACCTTGTTGATCTCGCCGCGCTTGGTCAGCTCCGCGGCGATGGTGATCGGGTCGGCGGGCTCGCCCTTGGCGTAGACGTCGAGGATCGCCTGAAAGATCGTTTCATGGGCCGGCTTGTAGAAGTCGGCGCCCTTGATGACCTCCACGACGTCGGCGATCGCGTCCTTCGACAGGAGCATGCCGCCGAGCACGGACTGCTCGGCATCGAGGTCCTGCGGCGGAACGCGCTCGAACGTAGCGGGCCCCTCGTCCCAGCCGCCGCCCTCGCTGCCGCGGTCGTGCTGGTCGCCCTGGCCGCGGCCACCGCCCCGGAACGGCCGGGAAGCGGGGAGGCGATCGCTGGGACCGTCGTCGGCCCAGGGGTCGTCCAAAGGCTCGGAGATACTCACCGGGCCGCCTCCTCCCGTCCGCCGAGCGGACCTCGCCGTACCCCTCATTCCTACGGCACGACACTGACAAATCAGAGGCCCAACTCCGCTTCCGACGCGTCGGATTTGTGAGGTTTCCGAGGCCGCGAGACATGGTGGGCGCCGCACCACGGTAGGCCCGCGGGCACCGTCAGCCAATCTGGTTATCCACAGGCGGTGTGGATGACGGGCCCCTCGCTGTGGAGAACCCGGGAAAACCTGTGCACGACACGGTGGACAGGGCTGTGAACAAGCCCTCAGGCTATTCCATACACATGGCCTGACCTGCGATTTTCCCATCCACCGGCTGTGCAGAAGAAAAACTTCCCCAGTCGGCCCAAGATCTCTGCCGACCCCACCGCGCGACACGCGGAAGACCTCCAAGAGTAAGGGTCAGTATCGCATTGCATCTCTTACCTGTGGAAGATTAGATTGGTGCCCATGACACAGGCTCCCGCGACACCCAAGGCCGCCCGACGCCGGCACGACCGAGAGATCGTCGCCCTCGCCGTTCCCGCCTTCGGCGCACTCGTCGCTGAGCCGCTTTTCCTCATGGCCGACAGCGCCATCGTCGGCCATCTCGGCACCTCGCAGCTCGCCGGACTTGCCGTCGCATCGGCCCTGCTGCAGACCGCGGTCAGCATCTTCGTCTTCCTCGCCTACGCGACCACCGCGGCGGTCGCCCGCCGTGTCGGCTCCGGCGATCTGAAGTCCGCCATCCAGCAGGGCATGGACGGCATCTGGCTCGCCCTGTTCCTCGGGGCCGTCGTCGTCGCGATCACGCTCCCCGCGGCTCCTTCGCTGGTCGAACTCTTCGGCGCCTCCGACACCGCGACGCCCTACGCGATCACATATCTGCGCATCTCCTCGCTCGGCATTCCCCCGATGCTCATCGTCCTCGCCGCCACCGGCGTGCTGCGCGGACTCCAGAACACCAAGACCCCGCTCTACGTGGCCGTCGCCGGCTTCATCGCCAACGCCGGGCTGAACGCCGCGCTCGTCTACGGCGCCGGTCTGGGCATCGCGGGTTCGGCCTGGGGCACCGTCATCGCCCAGGTCGGCATGGCGGTCGTCTATCTCGTCGTCGTGGTCCGCGGCGCCCGCCGCCATGGCGCTTCCCTGCGTCCGGACGCGGCCGGTATCAGGGCCTGCGCCCAGGCAGGCGCGCCACTTCTCGTCCGCACGATCTCGCTCCGGGCGATCCTGATGATCGCGACGGCGGTCGCGGCACGGCTCGGCGATGCCGACGTGGCCGCCCACCAGATCATCCTGTCCCTGTGGAGCCTGACCGCGTTCGCCCTCGACGCCATCGCCATCGCCGGCCAGGCGATCATCGGCCGCTACCTCGGCGCGGACGACGCTCCGGGCGCACGCGCCGTCTGCCGTCGGATGGTGGAGTGGGGGATCGCCGCGGGAGTCGTCCTCGGCGTACTGATCGTCGCCACCAGGCCGCTGTTCGTCCCGCTGTTCACGAGCGATCAGCTCGTACAGGACGCCGCTCTGCCCGCCCTCATCGTCGTGGCCCTGGCCCAGCCCGTCTGCGGGATCGTCTACGTCCTGGACGGCGTCCTCATGGGCGCGGGCGACGGACCGTACCTGGCCTGGGCCATGCTGGTCACGCTCGCCGTCTTCACGCCTGTGGCGCTGCTGGTCCCCGTCTTCGGCGGCGGCCTCACCGCAGTCTGGGGAGCGATGGCACTGATGATGACGGTCCGCATGATCACGCTCTGGATCCGCTACCGCTCGGGACGCTGGGCCGTGACGGGCGCGACGCGCTGACTCGAAGCGAGCCGTTTCACGTGAAACGCAGTAACCGTGAAACACGACTTCCGCGCTCCACGGTTTCACGTGAAACGCAGACAGCAAGCATGTGGGGCCACACCCCGAAGGGTGCGGCCCCACATGTTGCTTCAGCACTACTCAGAGCAGAGCTCAGGCAGAGACGACCTCGATGTTGACCTTGGCGGCAACCTCGGGGTGCAGACGCACGGAGGCCTCGTGGCCACCGAGCGACTTGATCGGCGAGCCCAGCTCAACACGGCGCTTGTCGACCTTCGGGCCACCGGCAGCCTCGATCGCCGAAGCGATGTCGGCCGGGGTGACGGAACCGAAGAGACGACCGGCGTCGCCGGAGCGGACGGCCAGACGGACCGCGGTGCCCTCGAGCTTGGCCTTGATCTCGTTGGCCTGCTCGATGGTGGCGATCTCGTGGATCTTGCGGGCGCGGCGGATCTGCGCCACGTCCTGCTCGCCACCCTTGGTCCAGCGGATCGCGAACTTCCGCGGGATCAGGTAGTTACGGGCGTACCCGTCCTTGACGTCGACGACCTCGCCGGCGGTGCCGAGGCCAGTGACCTCGTGGGTCAGGATGATCTTCATTTTGCGGTCACCCTTTCCTTATCGCGCGGTGGACGTGTAGGGCAGCAGCGCCATCTCACGGCTGTTCTTCACGGCCGTGGCGACGTCACGCTGGTGCTGCGTGCAGTTGCCGGTCACGCGGCGGGCACGGATCTTGCCGCGGTCGGAAATGAACTTCCGCAGCATGTTCGTGTCCTTGTAGTCCACGTACGTGACCTTGTCCTTGCAGAAAGCGCAGACCTTCTTCTTAGGCTTGCGCACAGGCGGCTTCGCCATGGTGTTTCTCCTGTGTGATCAAGAAGTGTGGGGTGCGAGCCCAGCCCCGAAAGGGAGTGATCCCTAGAAGGGGGGCTCGTCCGAGTAGCCGCCGCCGGAGCCGCCGGAGCTTCCGCCCCAGCCGCCACCGCCGCCACCCTGCTGGCCGCCGCCGGCCGGCGCACCGGTCGCCCAGGGGTCGTTGGCCGGGGCTCCGCCCTGGCCACCTCCCTGACCGCCCTGCTGACCGCCGGGGCCGCCGCCCCAGCCGCCACCGCCGCCGCCCTGCTGGCCGCCACCGAAACCGCCGCCGCCACCCTGACCGCCACGACCGGGCGTCTTGGTGACCTTGGCGGTGGCGTAGCGCAGCGAGGGGCCGATCTCGTCGACCTCGAGCTCCACGACCGTCCGCTTCTCGCCCTGCTGGGTCTCGTACGAACGCTGCCGCAGACGTCCCTGAGCGACGACGCGCATACCGCGCGTCAGCGACTCGGCGACGTTCTCCGCGGCCTGACGCCAGATCGACGCGCGGAGGAACAGCGCATCGCCGTCCTTCCACTCATTGGTCTGGCGGTCGAACGTCCGGGGCGTCGACGCGATCGTGAAGTTCGCGACGGCCGCGCCGGACGGGGTGAAGCGCAGCTCGGGGTCGTCGGTCAGGTTTCCGACGACGGTGATAACGGTCTCGCCTGCCATGGGGGAACCTCTCGGCGGGTTTGCTGCTGGCTGCTTGCTGCTACTCGAATCCCGAGTGCCGCTGAACTAGGAAGTTCAGTGGGTCTCGGGACGGAGGACCTTGGTCCGGAGGACCGACTCGTTCAGGTTCATCTGGCGGTCGAGCTCCTTGACGACCGCAGGCTCGGCCTGCAGGTCGATGACCGAGTAGATGCCCTCGGGCTTCTTCTTGATCTCGTACGAGAGCCGACGACGGCCCCAGGTGTCGACCTTCTCCACCTTGCCGTTGCCCTCACGGACAACGGACATGAAGTTCTCGATCAGGGGGGCGACAGCGCGCTCCTCCAGATCGGGGTCGAGGATGACCATCACCTCGTAGTGACGCATGTGGAACCCACCTCCTTTGGACTCAGCGGCCACGGTCGTTCCGTGGCAGGAGGGTTGTTATGCGTGAGCAACGGTATCGGCCACCACTGACAATCGGGTCCCGCCGAGCGGATCCGCCCTGATCAGTGGAGTGAGCCCCTGGTCGGGGGCATGTACAGACACCGGTGCAGACCGTACAGACTACCCGCACCTCTGCTTCCGGTTGAAATCCGGCAGCCAGGGGACGCAATCTGTACACATCGGGTGTGTACGGCGCTACAGTGCGCCGCTTCCGCAGGAGGTGCCTCATGGCACAAGTAATGCGTCCCAACAGCACCGCTTCCTCCTCCCTTTTCGCCACGGACGGCAAGCCCCACCCGCTGCCGGACACCCTGCTCGGGGTCACCGTGGTGCTCGGAGCGATCGCGATCATCACCTCTCTCTGGCCCGGGCTCCATCTCCTCAGCTCCTGGGCCGGCCTCGTCGGCATCCTGACCGGGGCCTACGGCCAGTTCGTCTCCGAGACCACCCGGGAGCGGTTCGGCCTGATCCTGGGCCTGGGAGCGTCGGCCATCGGCTTCTTCATCGGCATGGCCCATGGAGGCCTCTTCGGCGGGGTCATCGGCTGAGGCGGGCCGCTTCGAGCGGTCCCCTCGGGGCCACCTTCACCACCGACCTCCCATACGGCCGGTCGGGGCGCTCGCAGGGCGCAGTAGGCTTCGGCGCGAGAGCCGGAGCCCCTGTACCCATGGGGACACACCAGCCCGAGGAGCGCCCCGAATGAGCCTGACCCTGAGGACCATCAGCCGAGAGCAGCATCTGGCGTACATCCAGAGCCTGCCGTCGGCCAGCCACATGCAGGTCCCCGCATGGGCAGACGTCAAGGCGGAGTGGAACTCCGAGCACCTGGGCTGGTTCGACGAGCGCACCGGCGAGATGGTCGGTGCGGGCCTTGTCCTGTACCGCCAGCTCCCCAAGATCAAGCGCTACCTCGCGTACCTGCCCGAGGGCCCGGTCATCAATTGGTACGCCCCGAACCTCGAAGAGTGGCTGCGCCCGATGCTCGCGCATCTGAAGCAGCAGGGCGCCTTCTCCGTGAAGATGGGCCCGCCGGTCATCATTCGCCGCTGGGACGCGCCCTCCATCAAGAAGGGCATCCAGGACGCGGACGTGAAGCGCCTGCGCGACATCGAGGCGGATCACATCGAGCCGCGCGCCTTCGAGGTCGCCGACAAGCTCCGCCGCATGGGCTGGCAGCAGGGCGAGGACGGCGGCGCGGGCTTCGGCGACGTACAGCCGCGCTATGTCTTCCAGGTGCCGCTCGCCAACCGCTCCCTCGAAGAGGTCCACAAGCAGTTCAACCAGCTGTGGCGGCGCAACATCAAGAAGGCCGAGAAGGCCGGCGTCGAGGTCGTCCAGGGCGGCTACCAGGACCTCGCCGAGTGGCAGCGCCTGTACGAGATCACGGCCGTGCGCGACCACTTCCGGCCGCGCCCGCTGTCGTACTTCCAGCGCATGTGGACGGCCCTCAACAACGAGGACCCCAACCGCATGCGGCTCTACTTCGCGCGGCACAACGGCGTGAACCTCGCGGCGGCCACGATGCTCGTCGTCGGCGGGCACGTCTGGTACTCCTACGGCGCCTCCGACAACATCGGCCGCGAGGTGCGCCCGTCCAACGCCATGCAGTGGCGGATGCTGCGCGACGCCTACGCGCTCGGCGCCACCGTCTACGACCTGCGCGGCATCTCCGACTCCCTGGACGAGACCGATCACCTCTTCGGCCTGATCCAGTTCAAGGTCGGCACGGGCGGCCAGGCGGCCGAGTACCTGGGCGAGTGGGACTTCCCGCTCAACAAGCTGCTGCACAAGGCGCTCGACATCTACATGTCGCGGCGCTGAGCGCCCGGCACAATTCACGTAACTACGTACTCCCCACGGAAAGGTTCCGGGACCGGCCATGGCGCTCACGCTCTACGTCGACACCGCGCGCTGGCGGGCACACCACAAGCAGGTGCTCGAGCAGTTCCCGGGTCTCGTCCCCGTCTGCAAGGGCAACGGCTATGGCTTCGGCCATGAGCGCCTCGCGGAGGAGGCGACCCGCTTCGGCACCGACGTCCTCGCCGTCGGGACCACGTACGAGGCCGCCCGGATCAAGGACTGGTTCAGCGGTGACCTGCTGGTCCTGACGCCGTTCCGGCGCGGCGAGGAGCCCGTCCCGCTGCCCGACCGCGTCATCCGCTCGGTCTCCTCCGTCGACGGCGTGCACGGCCTCGTCGGCGCCCGAGTCGTCATCGAGGTCATGTCCTCGATGAAGCGGCACGGCGTCACCGAGCAGGACCTGCCGCAGCTCGCGCACGCCATACAGGACGTGCGTCTCGAGGGCTTCGCGATCCACCTGCCGCTCGACCGCACCGACGGCACGGACGCCGTCGAGGAGGTCATCGGCTGGATGGACCGGCTGCGCGCGGCCCGCCTGCCGCTGCACACCATGTTCGTCAGCCACCTGAAGGCCGACGAACTGGCGCGCCTGCAGCAGCAGTTCCCGCAGACCCGCTTCCGCGCGCGCATCGGTACGCGGCTGTGGCTGGGCGACCACGAGGCGACCGAGTACCGCGGCGCCGTCCTGGACGTCACGCGCGTGGCGAAGGGCGACCGGTTCGGCTACCGCCAGCAGAAGGCCCCCTCGGACGGCTGGCTGGTGGTCGTGGCGGGCGGTACGTCGCACGGTGTGGGCCTGGAGGCCCCGAAGGCCGTGCACGGCGTCATGCCGCGCGCCAAGGGCGTCGCACGGGCCGGCCTGGCGACGGTGAACCGGAACCTGGCGCCGTTCGTCTGGGCGGGCAAGCAGCGCTGGTTCGCCGAGCCGCCGCACATGCAGGTGTCGATCCTGTTCGTGCCGTCCGACGCCCCCGAGCCGCAGGTCGGCGAGGAGCTGGTGGCCCATCTCCGGCACACCACCACGCAGTTCGACCGGATCGTGGATCGCTGAGCACGTCCCTGCGTAGGACAGTCGCTACGGAGGACATACGAAAGCGGGCCGGGCGCCATGAGGTGCCCGGCCCGCTTTTCGTCGCCTTCAACGAGCGGGTCCGCTCAGAGTGAACCCTCCGGTGTCCGGCCCCAGTCGACCGCCGGCAGCCCCTCCATGACGTGGGCGGCGTGCCGGTGCCGCCGCGGACGAGCCGCCTGGCCCAGCACGAAGACGTCCTTGGCGCCGTCCAGAACACCCCCCGTGGGGTCGTCCTCACCGGAGCGGCGCACCACGTCCCGGTCGGGCAGCCAGATGTCCCGCACGATGACCGCGCAGAGATAGAGCGTGCCCAACAGGTGCGCGGCGACCACCAGTTGGTACCCGTCCTCGGGCAGCCCCTGATGCTTGTCCCCGCTCGTCGTGTACGCGAGGTACAGCCAGATCCCCAGGAAGTACGCGACCTCGCACGCCTGCCAGATGAGGAAGTCGCGCCACTTGGGGCGCGCGAGCGCTGCGAGCGGGATCAGCCACAGGACGTACTGCGGCGAGTAGACCTTGTTGGTGAGGATGAAGGCCGCGACCACCAGGAACGCGAGCTGTGAGAAGCGCGGCCGACGCGGTGCGGTGAGCGTCAGCGCCGCGACGCCCAGGCAGGCGAGGATCATCAGCGTCGTGGCCAGGGTGTTGACGACGTTGGTGTCGAGGGGCGTGTCCCGGTGCTGCGAGATGATCAGCCAGAACGAGCCGAAGTCGACTCCGCGCTCCTGGCTGAACGTGTAGAACTTCGACCAGCCCTGGGGCGCCAGCATCATCACCGGCAGGTTCACGGCCAGCCACGCGACAGCGGCGCCGAGGGCCGCCCTGCCGAACTCCCGCCACCTGCCGGCCCGCCAGCACAGCACGAAGAGCGGTCCGAGCAGCAGCACCGGATACAGCTTGGCGGCCGTCGCGAGCCCGAGCAGCACACCGAACGCGAAGGCCCTGCCCCGCGACCACATCAGCATCGCGGCCGCTGTGAGCGCCACCGCGAAGAGATCCCAGTTGATGGTGGCCGTCAGCGCGAAGGCGGGTGCCAGGGCGACGAGCAGGGCGTCCCAGGGGCGCCTGCGGTGGGTGCGGGTGACGCACACGGCGATCACCGCCGCGCAGATCATCAGTATCCCGGCGTTGACCATCCAGTACACCTGCTCCTGGTGCTGGATGGAGCCGCTGCCGGGCGTCAGCCACGCGGCGACCTCCATGAACACACCGGTGAGCACCGGGTACTCGAGGTAGTCCATGTCGCCGGAGAGCTTGTCGAAGTACGGCACGAGGCCGTCGGCGAAGCCGCGCCCCTGGTAGAGGTGCGGGATGTCCGAGTAGCAGGCGTGGGTGTACTGGGAGCTGGCCCCGTAGAACCAGGCGCCGTCGTAGCAGGGGAACTTCTGGACCATGCCGAGCGCGAACATGCCGAGCATGACGAGTGCGATGACCCGCGCGGGCGTCCACCGGGAAGCCCCGAGCAGGGCCCGTCGTCCGATGGGACCGCCGATGAACTCGGCTCCGGCGGCCGCGACCTCGTCCTCTCTCGTCGGCCGTACCTGCTCCGGCTCAGGCTGCTGCGGATTCGTGCTCGTCGTCTCTGCACTGGGCATGCGGCACATCCTGCCGTACGAGGCTGAGAACGGGGCGAGGGCCGCCACACCCGATGGGTGTGACGGCCCTCGACTGCCGTCGAACGCACCGTGTTTCACGTGAAACACGGTGCGTTGTGGCCGGGTCGGCTACTTGTCCGGGCCTCCGAAGAGGGCGCCTCCATTGCCGTTGCCCGGGCCTCCGGAGTCGTCGGTACTCCCGTCGGTCGGTGTCGACGAGGCACCGCCGTCGGTCGCGCCTCCGGTGTCCGTGCCCCCGGTGTTCCCACCGTTCTCGTTCTTGCAGGCCCAGTCCCAGTTGCTGCACGTCTCCGTGGGCGACGGGGACGGCGACGAGCTCTCGCTGGTCGACGGGGACGGCGAGGCGGTCTCCGACGGAGTCACCGTGGCCGACGGGGTCGGCGTGGGACTCGGGGTCGCGCCCACGATCTGTCCGATGGGCTCCGGCGCCGGGAACGGCTCGTTCGGCTGGCCCCTCAACGCCTGCGCCATGTAGTCGTGCCAGATCTCGGACGGGAACGACGCACCGTGGATCTTCTCCTGACCACCGGTGCCGTACATCTCCAGGAACTTGCGGTTCTGGGACTTCTCGTTGTCGTCCATCCGGTACATCGTGATCGCGGTGGACAGCTGCTTGGTGTAGCCCACGAACCAGGCCGACTTGTTGCCGTCGGTGGTGCCGGTCTTGCCGGCCACGTCGCGGCCCGGCAGCCGCGCCGCCGTACCCGTGCCCTTGTCGACGACGGTCTTGAGGACGTCGGTGACGTTGTCGGCGACCTTCGTGTCGAAGGCGCGCTTCGGCTTGGTCTCGTGCCGGAAGACGTTCTCGCCCTCACGGTCGACGGAGGTCACCGAGTACGGGTCGTTCTGCTGGCCGCTGGTCGCGAACGTGCCGTAGGCGCCCGCCATGCGGATCGCGCTCGGGTCGGACGTACCGAGGGAGAACGAGGGGTAGTTGGAGTCGGCGAAGCTGTCGTCCAGGATGCCGGCCGACTTCGCGGACGCCCGCACCTTGTCCAGGCCCACATCCATGCCCAGCTGCACATAGGCCGAGTTCACGGACTCGCGCATGGCCTCGCGCAGATCGATCTGGTAGCTGGGCCTGTTGTACGACTGCTTACCGTCGTTGGTCTGGTTCCACTGCTTGCCCTTCTCGTTGGTCCAGATGTCCCCCTTCCAGTCCTTGATCTTGAGCCCGTTCTTGCCGCTGTACAGGCTCTTGGGGGAGGCGATCCTGCGCTGGCTCGCGTCCTGGATCTCGGGGCCGTCCGGGTTCCTCACGCCGTACTTGAAGGCCGCCGCGAGGACGAAGGGTTTGAAGGTCGAACCGACCTGGGCACCGGTGACGTCGGCGTTGTTGGTGAAGTGCTTCGTGGCGTCCTCACCGCCGTAGATCGCCTCGATCGCGCCGGTCTTGGGGCTGACGGAGGCACCACCGAACTGGACGTGCCGGTCCACGTACTTCCCGTTGACCTTGCGGTTCTTCTCGAGGTTCTCCTTGCGGACCTTCTTCACGGCGTCCTCGAGCTTCTTCACCTTGTTCTGGTTGAACGTGGTGTGGATCTCGTAGCCGCCCTTTTGCAGGTCGTCCTCGGTGATCTTGCCGTTGCTGTTCTTGACAGCGTTCGACTTGGCGAGGTCGACGAGGTAGCCGGTCTGGCCGCCGAGCTGGGCGTTGGAGCGCGGGCTCTCCAGCTTGGGGAAGCTCTTGAACTGTGCCCGGCGGCTCTGACTCAGTCGCCCGTCCTTCGTCTCCTCGTCGAGGATCCACGACCAGCGTTTCGTGGCGCGCTCGCGGTTCTTCTGCGGCGTCGCGTTGACCGGGTCGATGCCTGGCGAGCCCGCCGGGTCGTAGTACGTGGAGCCCTTGAGCACGGCCGCGAGGAACGCGGTCTGGCTCTCGTTGAGCTTCGTGGCGTCCTCGCCGAAGTAGGCGCGCGCCGCGGCCTGGATGCCATAGGCACCGCGCCCGTAGTACGCCGAGTTCAGATAGCCGGCCATGACGTCGTCCTTGTCGACGGTCCGGCCGACCTTTATGGAGACGAACAGCTCCTTGAGCTTTCGGGCCACCGTCTGCGACTGGTCGTCCAGCATCGCGTTCTTCACGTACTGCTGGGTGATGGTCGAGCCGCCCTGCGTCTCGCCGCCCTTGGCCATGTTGAACACGGCACGGGCGATACCCATCGGGTCGACGCCCTTGTCCGTCTCGAACGTCTTGTTCTCCGCCGACATGACGGCGTAGCGCATGGACTTCGGGATGTCCTCGTACTTGATGATCTGGCGGTTCGTCTCACCACCGGTCGCGACCATCTGTTTGCCGTTGGACCAGTAGTAGACGTTGTTCTGCGCCGTCGCCGTCTTGGCCGGGTCGGGCACGCCCACCAGCGCGTACGCGATACCGGCCGCGACCATCATGCTGCCGAACAGGCCGACGCACATGCCGGTCACCAGACGCCAGGACGGCACCCAGCGGCGCCAGCCGTGCTTGTACGCACGCGGGTAGTCGACGAACCTCTTTTTCTCGGGACCGCCGTGACCCGCGCCGTACGCGCCGCCGGAACCGCCGCCACCGCGGCGACCTCCACCGCCGCCTCCGGCGCCATCGGCCGACCTGCGCCGACTGCCGCGCTGAGCGGCTCTACGGGCTTCGGCTCGGCCTCCCCACGGGCGATCCTCTGCCGGACTCCCGTGCGGGCCCGTTGAACTCGGGGGGTCATAGGAAGCGGCGGGCGAGGCGGAACCTCCACGCGGTGCCGCACGGCGGCCCGATGGTGCTCCGGATGCTCCGCGACGGGCCGCGCGCCCACCGCCCTGCGGCTGCGGCGGTTTGCGACGATGCTCGCTCATCGAACGACTACTCCTCGGGCAGGCGCGAGGTCGCGCGCCTGGAAACGGCGTCGGGTTTCCGGTCCCCCCGGAGTACGGATGCGCCCCTCTCGGCACTCACCCGCACTACACCGAGGACGACGACGCTCACAGGCGTCACTTGGTTCCCGGTGGTCTGCATGGCGGACAGACTACGCACCGTCAAAACCCTCCTAGGGCCGAACTTCACCCCAAATCAGGCAACTCGATTCCTACGAATCGGTGATGTGACGCCGTTCACCGTGATCGCACTTGCCGCAGCCGAAGAGCAGTTCTATCGTCGGGATGTATCGAGTCGATACATCAGCTCGACATAAAGAGTCGATACAAGGGACCGCAGCAGAGAGGGGGCGACGATGAGCCGACGCTCAGGCATCCTCGAGTTCGCCGTACTCGGCCTGCTCCGCGAGTCCCCGATGCACGGCTACGAGCTGCGCAAGCGACTCAACACTTCACTCGGAATCTTCCGAGCCTTCAGCTACGGGACGCTGTACCCCTGCCTCAAGACGCTGGTCGCCAACGGCTGGTTGATCGAGGAGCCGGGCTCAGGACCCGATGACACCCCCGCGACTCCACTCGCAGGGCGTCGCGCCAAGATCGTCTATCGATTGACGGCGGAAGGTAAGGAGCACTTCGAGGACCTGCTCTCGCAGACCGGCCCCGATGCATACGAGGACGAGCACTTCGCCGCGCGCTTCGCCTTCTTCGGGCAGACATCGCGGGACGTGCGCATGCGCGTCCTCGAGGGCCGTCGCAGCCGTCTGGAGGAGCGCCTCGAGAAGATGCGCATCTCCTTCGCCCGCACCCGCGAGCGCCTGGACGACTACACGCTCGAGCTGCAGCGGCACGGCATGGAGTCCGTGGAGCGCGAAGTGCGCTGGCTGAACGAGCTCATCGAGAGCGAGCGCGCGGGCCGTGACCAGCGAAGGTCAGGGCCGGGGGACGCGGCTCAGCAGGACACATCTGGAGAGACGGGCGGCCTGCCCCGGCACCGGGACAGTACCCGGCCGGATCCGTCCGACGACACCGCCACGTGAAGTCCGGTCAGGACTTCACCGAGTACACACAGGGAGCAACCGGAATGGGTTCGGTTCGCGTAGCCATCGTCGGCGTGGGCAACTGCGCCGCCTCGCTGGTGCAGGGCGTCGAGTTCTACAAGGACGCCGACCCGGAGACCAAGGTCCCGGGCCTGATGCACGTACAGTTCGGCGACTACCACGTCGGCGACGTCGAGTTCGTCGCCGCGTTCGACGTCGACGCGAAGAAGGTCGGCCTGGACCTCTCGGACGCCATCGGCGCCTCCGAGAACAACACCATCAAGATCGCCGACGTTCCGAACAAGGGCGTCGAGGTCCAGCGTGGCCACACGCTCGACGGCCTGGGCCGCTACTACCGCGAGACGATCGAGGAGTCCTCCGAGGCCCCGGTCGACGTCGTCCAGATCCTCAAGGACAAGCAGGTCGACGTTCTCGTCTGCTACCTGCCCGTCGGCTCCGACGACGCGGCGAAGTTCTACGCCCAGTGCGCCATCGACGCCAAGGTCGCGTTCGTCAACGCTCTGCCGGTCTTCATCGCCGGCACCAAGGAGTGGGCGGACAAGTTCACCGAGGCCGGTGTCCCGATCGTCGGCGACGACATCAAGTCGCAGGTCGGCGCGACCATCACGCACCGCGTGATGGCGAAGCTCTTCGAAGACCGCGGTGTCCGCCTCGAGCGCACGATGCAGCTCAACGTCGGCGGCAACATGGACTTCAAGAACATGCTGGAGCGCGACCGCCTCGAGTCGAAGAAGATCTCGAAGACGCAGGCCGTCACCTCGCAGATCCGCGACCGCGAGCTGGGCGAGAACAACGTCCACATCGGCCCGTCCGACTACGTCGCGTGGCTCGACGACCGCAAGTGGGCCTACGTCCGCCTCGAAGGCCGCGCCTTCGGCGAGGTCCCGCTGAACCTGGAGTACAAGCTCGAGGTCTGGGACTCCCCGAACTCCGCGGGTGTCATCATCGACGCCCTGCGTGCCGCGAAGATCGCCAAGGACCGCGGCATCGGCGGCCCGATCCTCTCCGCGTCCTCGTACTTCATGAAGTCCCCGCCGGTGCAGTACTTCGACGACGAGGCCTACGAGAACGTCGAGAAGTTCATCAAGGGCGAGGTCGAGCGCTGACCCCGTCCTGAAGGACGGTCCGGGTGTTTCACGTGAAACACCCACCCTCTGAAGGCTGTTGAGGCCCCCGGCTCGCACACGTTGTGCGAGCCGGGGGCCTGCCTCGTATGTGAGGCTGTGCCCCATGGCTGTCGTCCGCGACCTGCGCGTACTCCTGCGCCTGCAAGATTTTCGGCGTCTGTTGACGTTGCGGCTGCTCTCCCAAGGAGCGGACGGCGTGTACCAAGTGGCCCTCGCCACCTACGTGGTGTTCTCGCCGGAGAAGCAGACAACGCCCACCGCGATCGCTTCGGCCATGGCCGTCCTGCTGCTCCCGTACTCCCTTGTGGGCCCGTTCGCAGGCGTCCTCCTCGACCGCTGGCGACGTCGGCAGGTCTTCCTCTACGGGAACCTGCTGCGGGTGCTGCTCGCCTCCGTGACGGCCGCCCTCATGCTGAGCCACGCCCCGGACTGGCTCTTCTACGCGTCCGCGCTGTGCGTCACCGCGGTCAACCGCTTCGTTCTGTCCGGGCTCTCGGCCGCACTGCCCCGCGTCGTGGACTCCGAGCGCCTCGTCATGGCCAACTCCCTCTCACCGACCGCGGGGACCCTCGCGGCGACCCTGGGCGGAGGCCTCGCCTTTGGCGTGCGGCTGATCGCCGCGGACTCCGACGCCGCGGTCGTGCTCATCGGGGCGCTGCTGTACCTGTGCGCCGCGCTCGCGTCCCTACGCATGGACGCCCAGCTCCTCGGCCCCGACCCGGACTTGATCCAGCCACGCCTGGGAGCCGCGGTGACCGGCACCGCCCGGGACCTCGCCGCCGGTGTCCGTCATCTGGCGGCGCGTCCGCCCGCCGCGCGCGCTCTTGCCGCCATGACGGTGATGCGGTTCTGCTACGGCGCCCTGCTCGTCATGGTGCTCATGCTGTGCCGATACGCGTGGTCATCCACGGAGTCCGAGAGCCTGGCCCTGCTCGGCCTCGCCATGGGGGTCTCGGGGGCCGGCTTCTTCGTCGCGGCGACCATCACCCCGGCGGCCGTGGGGCGGTTCGGCGCGGCGGGGTGGATCGTCCTCTGCGCCGGCGCCGCGTCCGTACTGGAGCTGGCGCTGGGGCTCACCTTCGAACCCGCGCCGATCGTGCTGGCCGCGTTCGTTCTCGGCCTGACCACACAGGGCGCGAAGATCGCCACCGACACGGTCGTCCAGTCCTCCATCGACGACGGCTTCCGCGGCCGGACCTTCTCCGTCTACGACGTGCTGGTCAACGTCTCCTTCGTCGGCGCGGCCGGGGTCGCGGCGCTGATGCTGCCGCCGGACGGCCGCTCGGTCCCCCTCGTGGTCCTGGTGGCGATCCTCTACGGAGCGACTGCTCTGACGTTGCACAGGCGGCGGCGTTTCACGTGAAACAGCGCACCCTCCGATATGTGTAGGGGAACGCGTCGGGCTCTGTTTCACGTGAAACAGAGCCCGACGCGTTCCGCACGTCTCAGTCCTGAGAGCGGTCCGCCCACCACTCCTTGAGCGCCGACACCGCCGCGTCGTACTCCATCGGCCCGTTCTCGAGGCGCAGCTCCAGCAGGAACTTGTACGCCTGCCCGATCACGGGGCCCGGGCTGACGCCGAGGATCTCCATGATCTGGTTTCCGTCAAGATCTGGCCGGATCGAGTCCAGCTCCTCCTGCTCCTGAAGCCGCTCGATGCGCTCCTCAAGGCCGTCGTACGCGCGCGACAGCGCATTGGCCTTCCGCTTGTTGCGCGTCGTGCAGTCGGAACGGGTCAGCTTGTGCAGCCGGCCGAGGAGCGGCCCCGCGTCCCGTACGTAACGACGGACAGCGGAATCCGTCCACTCGCCGGTGCCGTAGCCGTGGAAGCGCAGGTGCAGCTCGACGAGGCGCGAGACGTCCTTCACCAGGTCGTTGGAGTACTTGAGCGCGGTCATGCGCTTCTTCGTCATCTTGGCGCCGACCACCTCGTGGTGGTGGAACGAGACGCGGCCGTCCTGCTCGAAGCGACGTGTGCGCGGCTTGCCGATGTCGTGGAGCAGCGCGGCGAGGCGCAGCGTCAGATCCGGCCCTTCGGTCTCCAACGCCATGGCCTGCTCGAGCACGATCAGCGTGTGGTCGTAGACGTCTTTGTGCCTGTGGTGCTCGTCACGCTCGAGGCGCAGAGCCGGCAGCTCGGGCAGTACGGAATCGGCCAGACCCGTCTCGACGAGCAGCATCAGGCCCTTGCGCGGGTGCGCGGAGAGGATCAGCTTGTTGAGCTCGTCACGTACCCGCTCCGCGGAGACGATCTCGATGCGGCTCGCCATGGCCTTCATGGCGGCGACGACCTCGGCAGCGACCTCGAAGTCGAGCTGAGCGGCGAAGCGGGCGGCCCGCATCATCCGCAGCGGGTCGTCGGAGAAGGAGTCCTCCGGGGTACCGGGGGTGCGGAGCATCCGCTCGGACAGATCGCTGATGCCGCCGTACGGATCGATGAATTCCTTCTCGGGGAGCGCCACGGCCATCGCATTGACGGTGAAGTCCCGGCGGACCAGATCCTCTTCGATGGAGTCGCCGTACGACACCTCGGGCTTGCGCGACGTGCGGTCGTACGCCTCCGAGCGGTAGGTCGTGACCTCGACCTGGTAGCCGTCCTTCTGGCAGCCGACGGTGCCGAACGCGATCCCGACCTCCCACACCGCATCGGCCCACGGGCGGACGATCTTCAGCACGTCCTCGGGGCGGGCGTCGGTGGTGAAGTCCAAGTCGTTGCCGAGCCGGCCGAGCAGTGCGTCCCGCACCGAGCCGCCGACCAGGGCGAGGGAGAACCCGGCCTCCTGGAACCGGCGGGCGAGATCGTCAGCGACAGGCGATACCCGCAGCAGCTCACTGACCGCGCGGTGCTGTACCTGGCTCAGGGTGCTGGGGTTGTCTTCATTGGCGTTCGGCACAACAGGACAGGGTACGTGGCCCGGGCGCCCCGGACCGAACCGTTTGCCGGGCCCGCGACAGGAGCACACCGGCGGCCCCCTACTCTTGCCCCCACGATCAAGCCGGGCAGACCGTGGCACTCAGCCACAGCACTCCTCGTTACCATGCGTGGACACATCTGCGACCACCGACGACGACGAGGGACGGACGACCACGTGGCCGAGGCGGCAGACTTCCCAACGGTGAGTCCCTCACCTGCACGGCGACTGCTGCGGCGCACCGGGGCCCTGCTCGCGGCTGCGCCGCTCCTGGCGTCGCTGCCGCTGCTGCCTGCCGCGACCCCGGCCGGTGCCGCGACCCCGACCACCGCCGCATCGAGCGCGACGGGGACCAGCACGGTCGCCGTGGCCGTGAACTCCCTCTCGCCCAGCGCGCCGACGGACGGCGACACCGTCACGGTCAGCGGCAGAGTGACGAACAACGGCAAGCAGACGGTCACCGGCGCCCACGTGGGCCTGCGGGTCGGCGCGTCCTACAGCAGCCGCACGACCGTCGACGAGGCCGCGAAGAGGGGCACGGGCGGCGCCGCGGACGGCACCGAGGTCTCCCGCAAGTACGGCAAGAAGCTCCCCAGGCTCGCACCCGGTGTCACGCAGGACTTCACGCTGTCCGTCCCGGTCAAGGCACTGCACCTCGGCGCCGACGGCGTCTACCAGCTGAGCGTCGCCCTGATGGGGCAGACCGCCGCGCAGCCGTACCAGCAGACGCTCGGCATCCAGCGGACCTTCCTGCCCTGGCAGCCGAGCGGTGCCGACACGAGCACGAAGACGACGGCCCTGTGGCCGCTGATCTCCGATTCCCATCTCACCGCCGAGACGGGGGCGAACGAACAGCAGACGCCGGTCTTCGACGACAACGACCTGGCGAAGCAGATCGGTCCGGGCGGCCGCCTCCAGCAGATGCTGGCCCTCGGCAGCGAACTCGACGTGACCTGGGTGATCGACCCGGACCTGCTGGCGTCGGTCGACGCCATGACGGAGCCGTACAAGGTCAAGGGGCCCGGCGGGAAGCTCAGGGCGGGCAGGAACCAGGCGAACGCCAAGCAGTGGCTGAGCGACCTGGAGACCGCGGTGCAGGGCCAGAAGGTGGTCACGCTTCCGTTCGCCGACCCGGACCTGGCGTCGCTCGCGCACACGGGCACGAAGGTCACCGGCTCCCTCGGGCACCTCAAGGACGCCACGGACGCAGCCAACCTGACCGTGCAGACGATCCTGCACACCAAGCCGGACACGTCGTACGCGTGGCCCGCGGAAGGCGCCGTCGACCGGGACATCGTCAAGGTCGCCACGTCCGCGGGCGCCGACAAGATCATCGCGCGCAGCGACCACTTCCCGGAGACGGGCGGCCTGACGTACACGCCGTCCGCCGCCCGTCCGATCGGCGGTGGCGCCTCGGCCGTGGTCGCCGACGGCCGCCTGTCGACCGCTTTCCAGGGCGACATGACGGTCGCCGAGAACTCCACGCTCGCCGTGCAGAAGTTCCTCGCGCAGTCCCTGATGCTGAACAAGCAGACGGACAAGCAGCGCAGCGTCGTCGTGGCTCCGCAGCGCATGCCCACCGCGAGCCAGGCCCAGACCATGGCCAGGGCGCTGCACGCGTTGCAGGAAGGCACGTGGACGCAGCCCCAGACCTTGTCGGCCGCGGTGAAGGCGAAGCCCGACCCCGCCGCCACCACGCGTGTCCCGCGCGCGTACCCCTCGTCGCTGCGCAAGCAGGAGCTGCCGCAGTCGGCCTTCGAGCAGATCCAGGCGACCCAGCGCGACCTCGAGAACTTCAAGGTCGTCCTCACCGACCAGTCCCGCGTGGTGACACCGTTCGGCCGCGCGTTGGACCGGGAGATGTCGACGTCGTGGCGTGCCGAGTCGGGCACGTCGGGGAAGTTCCGCGACGGCGTCTCCTCGTATCTGTCGGGCCTCGCCGAACAGGTGGCGTTGATCGACAAGTCCGAGGTGAAGCTCTCCGGGCGCAGCGCGACGATCCCGGTGTCGGTGCAGAACAACCTGTGGCAGGACGTCGACCATCTGACGCTGCGCCTCACCTCGGGCAACGGCACGCGCCTCAAGATCGGCGGCGACACCTTCCAGGACCAGGAAGTGAAGATCGCCAGCGGACACAGTCAGTCCGTGAAGTTCACGACCACGGCCAAGGCGACGGGCCCGATCTGGGTGCACGCCCAGCTGTACACGCAGGACGGTGCCCCCTATGGCGAACCGCTCGCCTTCAAGGTCGACGTCACCGAGGTCACCCCGACCGTGATGCTCGTCATCGCCGGCGGTGTCCTGCTGCTCGTTCTGGCCGGGTACCGGATGTACCAGCAGCGCAAGCGCGCCGTCGCCGCGCAGCCCGGCAAGGACGCCCCTGAGGGCGACTCCGCGGCCGCGGACGACGAAGAGGCCGACGAGCCGGCGGGCGACTCGGCAGCCCCCGCGCGGGCAGACGTTCCGCAGCAGCCGAGTGACCCGACGGCTGACACCGCTCCGGAAAGCACGGACCCGTCGGGCACGGGTGAGAGAGTGGACCGTTGAGCGATGTCGGGGCCGCTGGGCCGGGGACGATGAGGTGGGGTAACCATGAACGCGCCGTACGACGGTGAGCGTGGCCACGGCTCGGGCGGCTCCGCCTCGGGCGATGGCCGGCCGTACGCCGGTTCACCACAGCCCGAGGGGCAGGTGCCGCCGCCGCAGCCTGCCCCCGACGCGTATCCGCAGGACGCGTACCTTCAGGACGCGTACGAGCAGGATCCGTACCGGGCGCACGACCTGACCGCCCAGGACCCGGTGACCGAGGCGCTGTACGACCGCGCCGCGCACCCGCCGCCGCCCCCGGGCTCGCAGCAGGCGCAGCAGCCCTTGTACGCGCCGCCGCCCGCGCAGCAGTACCAGCCCGACCCCCGCGTGTGGGCGCAGACGCCCGCGCCGGAGCCGGCGGGCCCCACACAGCATCTTCCGTACGGCGACGACGCCCGTACGACACAGTTCGTGGGCGTCGACGACCTAGTGACGCACTCCGCCGAGGAGAGCCACGAGCCGGACGCCTTCGCGCACCTGTACCGCGACCAGCAGCCCGGCCACAGCGGGGGCCGCCCGCCGGCCGAGCCCGTCGACAACCCGACGACCCAGCTCGGTCCTCCGCAGCCCCCGCCGCCACCGGCCGCCACGCCCGCACCGGCGCCCGCGGCGAAGAAGGGCGGCCGCGCCTCCAGCCTCATGAAGTCGAGCGCGGTGATGGCGGCGGGCACGCTCGTCTCCCGCCTGACCGGCTTCGTCCGCACCATGGTGATCACCGCGGCACTGGGCGCCGGACTCCTCGGTGACACCTGGTCCGTGGCCTACACACTGCCGACGATGATCTACATCCTCACCGTCGGCGGCGGCCTGAACTCGGTGTTCGTGCCGCAGCTGGTGCGCTCGATGAAGGAGGACGAGGACGGCGGCGAGGCCTTCGCCAACCGTCTGCTCACTCTGGTGATGGTGGCACTGGCCGCCATCACGGCGGTCGTCGTCTTCGCGGCGCCGCTGCTGATCCACCTGATGTCGAACACGGTCGCGGGCAACGAGGACGCCAACAGCGTCGGCGTCGCCTTCGCCCGCTACTGCCTGCCCACGATCTTCTTCATGGGCATCCACGTGGTGATGGGCCAGGTCCTGAACGCCCGCGGGAAGTTCGGCGCGATGATGTGGACCCCGGTCCTCAACAACATCGTCATGATCTTCACGTTCGGCACGTTCATCTGGGTCTACGGGACCGCGGCCGAGTCGCAGATGGGCGTCACGACCATCCCGGACGAGGGCATCCGCCTCCTCGGCATCGGCACCCTGCTCGGCCTCGTCGTGCAGTCGCTCGCGATGATCCCGTACCTGCGCGAGACCGGCTTCCGGTTCCGCCTGCGCTTCGACTGGAAGGGCCACGGCCTCGGCAAGGCCGTGAAGCTCGCCAAGTGGACCGTCCTGTTCGTCCTCGCCAACCAGGCGGGCGTGCTCGTGGTCACCCAGCTCGCCACCGCGGCGGGTGAGGCGTCCCCGGTCGACGGCACCGGCATCATGGGCTACTCGAACGCCCAGCTGATCTGGGGCATGCCGCAGGCGATCATCACCGTCTCCGTCATGGCCGCGCTGCTGCCGCGCATCTCGCGCTCCGCCCACGACGGCGACCCGGGCGCGGTCCGCGACGACATCTCCTCGGGCCTGCGCACCTCGGCCGTGGCGATCGTCCCGATCTCGTTCATGTTCGTCGCGCTCGGCGTACCGATGTGCACCCTGCTCTTCGGCTCCAGCGGCGTCGAGTCCGCCCAGTCCATGGGCTACATCCTGATGGCGTTCGGCATCGGCCTCATTCCGTACTCCGTTCAGTACGTCGTGCTGCGCGGCTTCTACGCGTACGAGGACACCCGCACGCCCTTCTACAACACGGTGATCGTCGCCGCGGTCAACGCCGCCGCAGCGGGCATCTGCTACCTGATCCTGCCCGCCCAGTGGGCCGTGGTCGGCATGGCGCTCTCCTACGGCATCGCGTACGCGATCGGCGTCGGTGTGGCCTGGAGGCGGCTGCGCAACCGGCTCGGCGGCGACCTGGACGGCGCGCACGTCGTCCGCACCTACGCCCGGCTCTGCCTCGCGTCGCTGCCGGCGACGGTGATCGGTGGCGGAATCGGGTACGCGGTCACGCAAGCACTCGGCCACGGCGTGCTCGGCTCGATCGCGGCGCTGGTCGTGGGCAGTGCGGCCCTGCTCGGAGTCTTCTACGTGGCAGCCCGCAAGATGAGGATCGAAGAACTGAATTCGCTGGTCGGTATGGTCCGTGGCCGTCTCGGCCGCTGAGTCGGCCGGAAGTGCGTGCAACCGGTGGCCATCGCGTGTCGTGCATAGCACCGGACTGTGGGCACAATTGGCTTTGGCGTCGGAGTGAGCGCAACGGATGGGGAGGCAGGAACGACGGTGGCGGAACGGAGCACGGCTGCCGTTGACGTGGCCGACAACGGCGGTGATGAACCGCTGACCGCCAAGGCGGACAAGGCGGAGCAGGCCACGGCCGACGGGGTGGCCGATACCGGGGCGCAGGACGCGCCGGAGCGCGAGGAGGCAGTGGACACCGCGGAGACGGGTACTCATCTGAGCCCCGGCGCGGCGTCGCCGCCCGAGTTGCACAGCGGCCACAAGCTCGCCAGACGCTACCGGCTCGAGGAGTGCGTCACCCGTCTGGACGGTTTCAGCAGCTGGCGTGCGGTGGACGAGAAGCTTCGCCGGGCCGTCGGCGTGCACATCCTGCCCGCCGATCACCCTCGGGGTCGTTCGGTGCTCGCTGCCGCGCGCTCGTCCGCCCTTCTGGGCGACCCCCGTTTCGTGCAGGTGCTGGACGCGGTCGAGGAGAACGATCTCGTCTACGTCGTCCACGAGTGGCTGCCCGACGCGACGGAGCTGACCGCTCTGCTCGCGCTCGCCCCGCTCGAGGCGCACGACGCGTACCAGATGGTCAGCCAGGTCTCCCACGCCATGGCCGCCGCCCACCGTGAGGGGCTCGCCCACCTGCGTCTGACGCCGAGCGCCGTGCTGCGCACGTCCACCGGGCAGTGGCGCATCCGCGGCCTCGCCGTGAACGCGTCGCTGCGCGGCATCACCTGCGACACCCCGCAGCGCGCCGACACCGAGGCGATCGGCGCCCTCCTGTACGCCTCGCTCACCCAGCGCTGGCCGTACGAGGACGACGCCTACGGCCTTTCCGGGCTGCCCAAGGGCGTCGGGCTCATCGCTCCCGACCAGGTGCGCGCCGGCGTCCACCGCGGTCTGGCGGAGCTCTCCATGCGCGCGCTGGCCAACGACGGGGCGACCGCGTCCCGCCAGGAGCCGCCGTGCACCACGCCGGAGGACCTGGTGAAGGCCATCGGCGAGATGCCCAGGATCCGACCGCCGGAGCCCGCTTTCACGGCGCCGCCCGAGTACCAGCGGACCACGTACCAGCAGGGGAGCTACGGCCGCACCACCCCGCACGCCACCCAGCCCGTGCCCACGCCGCCGCCCCCGCTGCACAGCCGTACCGGCAAGGCTCTCAAGTGGGGCGTCTCCGCGCTGCTCATCGCGGCCCTCGGCCTGGGCAGCTGGCAGCTCGCCGACGCCCTCATGGACCGTGGCAGCGCGGGCAGCTCCGGGTCCACGGACACCTCGGACGACGACGGCAAGGACGGCAAGCCGGACGCGAAGCCGCTCTCCATCGACAGTGCCAAGGAGTACGTCGCCGAAGGAGACGCCCAGGCACCGGGCGACGTCGCCAAGACGTACGACGACAGTAAGTCCACGTACTGGCGGACCAAGTCCTTCGTCGACGGCCCGAAGATGGTCATCAAGCCCGGTGTCGGCATCGTCTACGACCTCGGTTCCGCCAAGAACGTGTCGGCCGCCTCGATAGGGCTCCGATACGGCGGCGACCACACCACGGTCTCCCTGTACGCCGCTCCGTCCCTCGATCCGGGCTCGGTGTCCGGCCTGAAGCAGATCGGGTCCAAGACGGATTCGAGGACCACCTCCGCCAAGATCACGGCCGATGACCCGGTCAAGACGCGCTATCTGCTCGTCTGGCTGACTGCCCTGCCCCACGCAGGCCAGGATGGCTACAGCAGCGCGGGCTACAAGCAGGGCATCACCGACGTGGAGTTCACCGGCTGACGGGTTCGGCTCACCACGGGGAGGGGGTTCGACAGTGGACGACGCCTACGGCGAAGCAAACGATCAGGACCTCCTCGCCCGTCATGTCGCGGGCGACAAGGACGCCTTCGGTGAGATCGTCCGGCGACACCGCGACCGCCTGTGGGCCGTGGCCCTGCGCACCCTGGGGGACCGGGAGGAAGCCGCCGACGCGGTGCAGGACGCACTGGTCTCGGCCTATCGCGCCGCCCACACCTTCCGCGGCCAGTCCGCGGTGACGACCTGGCTGCACCGCATCACCGTCAACGCGTGCCTGGACCGGGCCCGCAAGTTGGCCTCGCGCAAGACGGCGCCCGTGGACGACGCCGACCGCCTGGACCAGCTCCTGGAGCCGCACGAGTCCGCGGAGGCTCCCGTCGAGCGCGGTGACCTGCACCGTCAGCTCCTGGAGGCGCTCTCGGTGCTGCCCAGCGATCAGCGGGCGGCCCTCGTCCTCGTCGACATGCAGGGCTACCCGGTCGCCGAGGCCGCGCAGATTCTCGACGTGCCGACCGGCACGGTCAAGAGCCGCTGCGCGCGCGGCCGGGCCAAACTGCTTCCGCTGCTGACACACCTCCGCAACGAGGGCGGGAGCCAGGAAGCCGGCGAGAACCCGCCCCCGGGAAGGAACCGGACGCAGGGGACATCCGTCCCACCCGCAGCGGGGCCTCGTGACGAGACAGGACCTGGCGATTCGGCTGCGGTGAAGGGCGGAGGTGGGCGAGCGTGACATCCACGACCGACACGGCAGAGCACCCGGAGGTCACCGAGATCTCCGACCTCGCCGAGGGACTGTTGCCTCCCACGCGTACGACCGATGTCCAGCAGCACCTCGACGGCTGCCCGCTCTGCGCCGATGTCCTCGCGACCCTGGAAGAGATCCGGGGCACGCTCGGTACCGTGTCGGATCCGCCGCGCATGCCCGAGGAGATCGCCAGCCGGATCGATGCCGCCCTGGCCTTCGAAAGCGACCGTGAAACGGGCCCCGTTTCACGTGAAACATCGACCGCGGCCGACCGGTCCGCAGATCGCCCCGCCGACCGCCCCGCGGGGCACGCGCACGGTGCCACCGGCCCAGGACGCAAGGCACGCTCCAGTCGGAGGCGCACTGGAGCCGTTCTCGGGGCCGTCCTGACGGTCACCGCGATCGGCGTGGGGGCTCTGCTCATCCAGAACGACGGGGGCGGCTCACCCGTCGCGCGGAAGAGTTCCGGCGCCTCGACCTTCGCCAAGGACTCCTTGGAGACGAAGGTCACGACGCTGCTCGGATCCTCCACTTTCGGCACGGAGGGCAACGGGCCCAGCACGCAGGGGACGAAGGCGCCGATGCAGAAGGGCGCCGTCTCGGTGCCCCCGTGCATCCAGCTCGGAACCCACCGGAACGAGGACCCGCTCGCCGCGGAGACCGGCACGTACGAAGGGAAGAAGGCCTACCTCGTCGTGCTGCCGCACAAGACCGATCCGGCCCATCGGGTCACCGCCTTCGTCGTCGATTCCTCCTGTGTCGGCTCGTCCTCCGGCTCAGCCGGCACGCTGCTGTACAAGCACGATTACGACCACGGCTCAGGGGCGCCCAAGAGCACTCGCTAGGTGTGGCGGGCACGTCGGGAATGCATGCCCCGTAGGATCCGTTGGGTGGGGTGAGAGTCCTCCGAATGGCCTCCCCCGGCAGTACGCAGCAGTCCCGCAGAGACGAGGAATCAAGCCGTGAGCGACGTCCGTAACGTGATCATCATCGGCTCCGGGCCCGCCGGCTACACGGCGGCGCTCTACACCGCGCGCGCGTCGCTGAAGCCGCTCGTGTTCGAGGGCGCCGTCACCGCTGGTGGCGCCCTTATGAACACGACCGACGTGGAGAACTTCCCCGGTTTCCAGGACGGCATCATGGGGCCCGAGCTCATGGACAACATGCGCGGCCAGGCCGAGCGCTTCGGCGCCGAGCTCGTCCCCGACGATGTCGTGGCCGTCGACCTGAGCGGCGAGATCAAGACCGTGACGGACACCGCGGGCACCGTCCACCGCGCGAAGGCCGTCATCGTCACCACCGGCTCCCAGCACCGCAAGCTCGGCCTCCCGAACGAGGACGCGCTCTCCGGCCGCGGCGTCTCCTGGTGCGCGACCTGTGACGGCTTCTTCTTCAAGGACCAGGACATCGCCGTCATCGGCGGAGGCGACACCGCGATGGAGGAGGCCACCTTCCTTTCGCGCTTCGCCAAGTCCGTGACGATCGTGCACCGCCGCGACACCCTGCGCGCCTCGAAGGCGATGCAGGAGCGTGCCTTCGCCGACCCGAAGATCAAGTTCATCTGGGACAGCGAGGTCGCCGAGGTCAAGGGCGACCCGAAGCTCGAGGGCCTGACGCTGCGCAACCTGAAGACGGGCGAGACCTCCGACCTCCCGGTCACCGGCCTGTTCATCGCGATCGGCCACGACCCGCGCACGGAGCTCTTCAAGGGCCAGCTCGAGCTGGACGACGAGGGCTACCTGAAGGTCGAGGCGCCCTCGACGCGCACGAACCTCGCCGGTGTCTTCGGCGCCGGCGACGTCGTGGACCACACCTACCGACAGGCGATCACGGCAGCCGGTACCGGCTGCTCCGCCGCTCTGGACGCCGAGCGCTTCCTGGCCTCGCTCGCCGACGGCGAAGCCGCCGAGCCCGAGAAGACCCAGACCGCCAGCGTCTGACCCGAACTTCTACTCAAGTAATCCCCCCGAGAAATGAGGAGCCTGCTGTGGCCGGCAACCTGAAGAACGTCACGGACGCCACATTCGACGAGGACGTCCTGAAGAGCGACAAGCCCGTCCTGGTCGACTTCTGGGCCGCCTGGTGCGGTCCGTGCCGCCAGATCGCGCCGTCGCTCGAGGCCATCGCCGCCGAGCACGGTGACAAGATCGAGGTCGTCAAGCTCAACATCGACGAGAACCCGGGCACGGCCGCCAAGTACGGCGTCATGTCGATCCCGACCCTGAACGTGTACCAGGGTGGCGAGGTCGCCAAGACCATCGTCGGTGCCAAGCCCAAGGCCGCCATCGTGCGCGACCTCGAGGACTTCATCGCCGAATAATCGCGCGATGCCGTTTCACAGACGGCGGTCGTTGTTTCACGTGAAACACAAACGGGCCGACCCTTCCGGGGGTCGGCCCGTTTCCGTTGTGTGGCCCCATCGAGCCGTCACAGCGGCCGGAGTGCCGGTTCCTTCTGTACGGCCCCCAGAAGCCGGTCCAGGGCCATCTCGACGTCTTCCTTCCAGGACAGCGTCGTCCGCAGCTCCAGACGCAGCCGTGGATACGAGGGATGGGGCCGCACGGTCTTGAACCCGACCGCCAACAGATGGTCGGCGGGAAGCAGACAGGCGGGCCCCTTCCACTGAGCGTCCCCGAAGGCCTCGATCGCCTTGAAGCCTCGGCGCAACAGATCCTTCGCAACGGTCTGCACGATCACCCGGCCCAGCCCCTGTCCCTGATAGTCGGGAGAGATCCAGGCCGTCATGAGCTGAACGGCATCGGGGGACACCGGACTTGTCGGAAAGGCAGTGGACCGTGGGACGTACGCGGGCGGTGCATAGAGCACGAACCCGACCGGAACGTCATCCACATAGACGACGCGGCCGCAGGAGCCCCACTCCAGCAGGACAGCGGAGATCCACGCTTCCTTCTCCAGTTCGGGCGTGCCCGCCTTTACCGCGGCCTGGCCGCTGACCGGGTCCAGTTCCCAGAAGACGCACGAACGACAGCGGTTGGGAAGGTCCGGGAGGTTGTCCAGCGTGAGCGGTACGAGCCTACGCCCCATGAAGGCAGTTCCTCGCTTCCTTCGCCCGCCGCTGCGCGGGCGGCCGTCAGAGCGCTCCGTTCCCTGAGCAGGCTGCCGACGAACCCGCCGACCGCTCCCAGGCCGAGACCAGCGGTCATCAGTCCGGTGCGACTCACCGATCGCATGACCCGCCTCCTGCTATGAGGTGCCACCGGGTGGATGCGCTCTTCCCGTCGCATCGTAACCACGATGGGATTCGCTCGATACCGTAGACAAGCAAAGAGCGGGCCGTGTTCCGGTACACACCGGAACACGGCCCGCTCGCTGTTCGTAAAGGGGCGGCGATCAGTCCTGTTCTTCGCCGTCCGTCTCCTCCGGGAGACCGTTCTGGAGCACGGGCCCCTCACCGGGAGCGAGGGAGCCGAGGATGCGCGACAGGTCGTCCATCGAGGCGAATTCGACGACGATCTTGCCCTTCTTCTGCCCCAGGTCGACCTTCACCCGCGTCTCGAAGCGGTCCGAGAGCCGCGTGGCCAGTTCGCTCAACGCCGGGGCGACCCGGGTACCGGCGCGCGGCCCCTTGGCCCGTGCGTTGCTCTTGGGACCCGACCCCATGAGGGTCACGATCTCCTCGACGGCCCGCACCGAGAGACCTTCGGCGACGATGCGATGGGCCAGCCGGTCCTGCTCCTCGGAGTCCTCGACGGAGAGCAGCGCACGCGCATGCCCTGCCGACAGCACACCCGCGGCCACCCGGCGCTGGACGGCCGGCGAAAGCTTCAGCAGACGCAGCGTGTTGGACACCTGCGGGCGGGACCGGCCGATCCGGTCGGCCAGCTGGTCGTGCGTGCAGTTGAAGTCCTTGAGCAACTGGTCGTAGGCGGCAGCCTCTTCCAGCGGGTTCAGCTGTGCACGGTGCAGGTTCTCCAGGAGCGCGTCGAGAAGGAGCTTCTCGTCGTCCGTGGCACGCACGATGGCCGGGATGCGCTCGAGCCCCGCCTCTCGGCAGGCCCTCCAGCGCCGCTCGCCCATGATGAGCTCGAAGTCGCCGGCCCCCACCTGTCGTACAACGACAGGCTGCAGCAGGCCGACTTCCTTGATGGACGTGATGAGCTCGGCGAGAGCGTCCTCGTCGAACACCTCACGCGGCTGGCGCGGGTTGGGTGTGATGGCGTCGATCGGCAGCTCGGCGAAGTGCGCTCCCGCGGGGCGCTCGAAGGCCTCGGCCGTCGTGGCCGCCGACTCCTCGGTTTCCCGTGAAACAGGAGGCTGCGACAGCGCGGCCACCTTGGCAGCCGCCACTCCACGCTCGGTCGTCAGCACCGGCACCGAGGCAGGAGACGTCGACGCCCCTCCCGCCTGCGTGGCCGGGCCCGTCTTCTCTGGTGTGGGGGCAGCCGGGATCAGCGCGCCGAGTCCTCGGCCAAGTCCCCTCCGTCGATCACTCACTGCATCCCCTCCGCCGTACTCTGCTGGTCAAGTTGAGCGCCCATGTGGGCACTCGGGGCCTCGTAGTGAATCCCGACTCCGCGCAGCGCCATCTCTCGTGCCGCTTCGAGGTAGGAGAGTGCCCCGCTCGACCCTGGATCGTAGGTCAACACGGTCTGCCCGTAACTCGGGGCCTCCGAAATACGCACCGACCGCGGAATGCTCGTCCGGAGGACCTCGCCGGCGAAGTGGTTACGGACTTCGTCCGCGACCTGGGACGCCAGCCGCGTCCGGCCGTCGTACATCGTGAGCAGGATCGTGGAAACGTGCAGGGCGGGGTTGAGGTGTCCGCGCACGAGATCCACGTTCCGCAGAAGCTGGCCGAGGCCCTCCAGCGCGTAGTACTCGCACTGGATCGGGATCAGCACCTCCGCGCCGGCGACCATGGCGTTGATCGTCAGGAGGCCGAGCGACGGCGGGCAGTCGATGAGGATGTAGTCCAGCGGCTGCTCGTACGCCTGGATGGCGCGCTGCAGTCGGCTCTCCCGCGCGACCAGGGATACCAGCTCGATCTCCGCACCGGCGAGATCGATGGTGGCCGGGGCGCAGAAGAGACCCTCCACGTCGGGGACGGGCTGGACGACTTCGGAGAGCGGCTTGCTGTCGACCAACACGTCGTAGACGGAGGGCACTTCGGAGTGATGGTCGACACCCAGAGCCGTTGAGGCGTTGCCCTGTGGGTCCAGGTCCACCACCAGGACGCGTGCGCCGTGCAGCGCAAGTGAGGCGGCAAGGTTGACCGTTGTCGTGGTCTTACCGACCCCGCCCTTCTGGTTGGCCACCACCATGACGCGGGTCTGCTCAGGTCGCGGCAGGCCCTCGCCTGCGCGACCAAGAGCTTCTACTGCCAGTTGGGCAGCACGACCGATGGGTGTGTCGTCCATCGGGGGCGGCGTTTCACGTGAAACATCCTCCCCCACCGACTCGGTACGGGGACCGGGGACCGGATCGGTCATCGGTCCCGCGATGTTGGCGTCGGACCGCAAGGATTCACTCTCCTCGACTTCAGGCTCGCAATGAACAGAGCCTCCCATGCCTTCGGGGTCGAGAACCAGCGAGGCCCGTGCTTCTGTGGACGAATCCCCCTCTGTGGACAACTCCATGTCCGTATCGAGGGATCCGAGGGGTTTCCGGTCGCGGGGAGCGGCCGCCGCGCGGCCACGACTGATGATGCCCTGCAGCAGTGAGCGACGTTTCACGTGAAACACGATGCACCGCAGCCCGATGCACTCCCGTGCGACACCCCGAGTTGGGTACGTTTGACGGCTTTTATGGAGTACTGCTGGGTGTCAGCGCCTGCGCCGGGCACGCCCCGTGCGGGCCGCCTTGGCGCGCTTCGCCGCGAAACGCACACCGCCGGGACTCTCCCCGACCTCTACACGCACGACGGTCGACAGGGGGTCCACCACGCCCTCACCGACGTGCAGCACCGATGTCTCCACCGCGCCGAGCTTGCTCAGGGCGGTGGCAGCGCTCTTGAGCTCTTCCTCCGCCGTGTCGCCCTTGAGCGCCAGCATCTCCCCGTACGGCCGGAGCAACGGAACGCCCCACGCGGCCAGCCGGTCCAGCGGGGCCACGGCGCGGGCAGTGACGACATGGACGGGCGTCAGCTTGCCGAGGACTTCCTCGGCCCGGCCCCGCACCACGGTCACATGGTCAAGCCCGAGCAGTTCGACGACTTCCGTCAGGAACGTCGTACGACGGAGCAACGGCTCCAGCAGGGTGATCTTGAGGTCGGGGCGGACCAGCGCGAGCGGAATGCCCGGCAGGCCCGCACCCGAACCGACGTCGCACACGGTGACGCCCTCGGGGACCACCTCGGAGAGCACGGCGCAGTTCAGGATGTGCCGCGCCCACAGACGCGGCACCTCGCGAGGCCCGATGAGGCCACGTTGCACTCCCGCGTCGGCGAGAAGCTCCGCGTACCGGACCGCGTCCGGGAAGCGCTCCCCGAATACCGCCCGGGCCTGCTCCGGGGCCGGGGGGAGTTCTGCTGCCTCCGTCACGGGAACCGTCCTTCCGTACCGCTCTACCGCAGTAAGTGGCTGACTAACAGGCTGACAAAGATCGGCCCCGCCTGCGAAACAGACGGGGCCGGAAGGCGACGTGCGCTGCCGTTCAGGCAGGAAGCACGACGACGAAGCGCTGCGGCTCCTCGCCCTCGGACTCACTGCGCAGGCCGGCCGCCTTGATGGCGTCGTGCACGACCTTGCGCTCGAAGGGCGTCATCGGGTTCATCTTGACCGGCTCACCGGTGTTCTTCACCTCGGCCGCGGCCTTGGCGCCCTGCTCGCTGAGCTCGGCACGCTTCTTCGCGCGGTAGCCGGCGATGTCCAGCATCAGGCGGCTGCGGTCCCCGGTCTCCCGGTGCACCGCGAGGCGGGTCAGCTCCTGGAGCGCCTCGAGGACCTCCCCGTCGCGGCCGACCAGCTTCTGAAGATCGCGGCTGCTCACATCGCTGACGATGGACACGGCGGCACGGTCGGCCTCCACGTCCATGTCGATGTCGCCGTCGAGGTCGGCGATGTCCAGCAGACCCTCGAGGTAGTCCGCGGCGATCTCACCCTCCTGCTCGAGGCGGGTCAGGGTGTCGCCACCCTCAGCAGCGGCGGTGGTGCCTTCCGTCACGGGATGGGCTCCTTCTTGCGTCAAGGCTTGCGCCAACGTCTTACGTCGAGGTCTTACTTCTTGGACGGGGACTTCGGCCGCTGCGGGCCGCCCTTGCGCTGCCCGGACTTGGCCTTGCTGCGCTGCTGCGAGCCGCCCGCGGGCTTGGCACCGCCGACCTGCTTGGCCTTGGACTGCGGCTTCGCATCCTGCGGCTCGTCCTGCTTCTCCAGCGAGGTCTTCTCCGAGGGGGAGTCGTCCTTCGCCGCGCCCTGGGCCGTCGAGCCACCGGACTGGCGCTGCGACTTGGACTGGCGCTTGGGCTGCTGGCGCTTCGGGGTGCCCTTCGGCAGGCCGTCCTCGTCCAGCTCTTCCGCGGCGGAGCCCTTGGCCACGGTGCCGTCGGCCTGCGCCGCGAGACCGGCCTTGCTCAGTCCGTTGATGAACTTGCGCTCGTACTCGTTGCGGTCACGGCCCTTGGCGACGATCGCCTTGACGATGTTCCGCTCACGCTTGTTCCGCGTGGCGCTGTGCTCGACGACGTGCTTCTGCAGACCCTCGAGCATCTTGGACTGGGCCTTGGAACCCGGAGTGGGGTTCCGGTTGATCACGTACATCTGCTGGCACATGGTCCACACGTTGGTGGTCAGCCAGTAGACGAGGACACCGACGGGGAAGTTGATGCCCATGAAGAGGAAGATCAGCGGGAAGACGTACATCAGCATCTTCTGCTGCTGCATGAACGGCGTCTTCACCGTCAGGTCGACGTTCTTCGTCATCAGCTGGCGCTGCGTGTAGAACTGCGACGCCGACATCATGATGATCATGATCGCGGTGACCACGCGGACATCGGTCAGCGAGGCGCCCATGGCCTGGACCTCGGCGGCGCTGTCCGTGAACTTGGCGGCCAGCGGGGCACCGAAGATGTGCGCCTTCTGGGCGCTGTCCAGGAGGTTCTGGTTGATCACGCCGATCGTGTTGCCCTCGGCGATGGCCGCGAGCACGTGGTACAGGGCGAAGAAGAACGGCGACTGCACGAGAATCGGAAGGCACGAGGAGAGCGGGTTGGTACCCGTCTCCTTGTACAGCTTCATCATCTCTTCGGACTGACGCTGCTTGTCGTTCTTGTAGCGCTCCTGGATCGCCTTCATCTGAGGCTGGAGCAGCTGCATGTTCCGGGTCGACTTGATCTGCTTCACGAAGAGCGGGATCAGGCAGATCCGGATCAGGACCACCAGGGACACGATCGACAGGCCCCAGGCCCAGCCGGTATCAGGGCCGAAGATCGCCCCGTAGACCGTGTGGAACTGGACGATGACCCACGACACCGGGGTCGTGAGGAACGCGAAAACGCCTGATACAGCGTTGACGATATCGGAAATCATGTCCCTGATCAGGCTCCTTGGGCGTTGGGCGAAGTCGCTCCGGACTCATTGTCCTGTGCAGAGGGGCTGTCGCCCTCAACGGCGGGGGTCGTTTTTTTGTCCCCGCGCCATGCCTCGCGCAGCATCTCGTGCCAGCGCGGACGCTTGCGTGGCGGAACATAGTCGACACCGCCCAGCGACCACGGATTGCACCGAAGGATGCGCCAGGCGGTGAGTGCTGTTCCCTTGACTGCCCCGTGCCGGTCGATGGCGGTGAAGCCATAGTGGGAGCACGACGGGTAGTACTTGCACACCGGACCCAGCAATGGACTGATGGTCCACTGGTAGATCTTGATCAAGGCCAGCAGTGGGTACTTCATCGCGCGCCCCCTCCCAGCAGCCGCTGGAGGGCGGCATCCAGGTCTCGGGCCAGCTGTGCGTGGGTCGCGTCGCCCGCTCCGGGCAACGCGCGTACGACTACCAGGCTACCTGGGGGCAACGAAGCCACCCGGTCCCGCATGAGGTGCCGAAGCCTGCGCTTCACCGCGTTCCGTACGACGGCACCACCCACGGCCTTGCTCACGACGAAACCCGCACGCGGCGGGGAGAGAGTCTCCCTGGGCGCGTGCGGGTCCGTTGAACCGCTACGTAGGTGAACGACGAGAAGCGGGCGTCCGGCCCGACGTCCCCGGCGTACCGCGGTCGCGAAGTCTTCGCGCCGCCTCAGCCGATACTCGGTAGGCAGCACGTCATGACCTGATTACGAGATCAGGCGGACAGGCTGGCGCGACCCTTGCCACGACGGCTGGCGAGAATCGCACGACCGGCGCGGGTCCGCATGCGAAGGCGGAAGCCGTGGGTCTTGGCACGACGACGGTTGTTCGGCTGGAAGGTGCGCTTGCTCACTCGGGGGCTCCTGAAAAACGTGTGGTGGCGGGACATCGCCTGGCTGTCACCGTGCGCCCACGAGTAGCTCGCGAATACGCCCGAGTGCACCGCTACACGGCCCGCAAGAACTGTGGATCGTGACCTTGCCCATCGGAGGCAGGCGGCAGCAGCCATCGACAACTCGACCTGGTTACGGTACGCGCGGCTACGCCATCCGGTCAAACCGACGTCATGCGGGGGACACTGTCCACAGGCTGGGGACAACAACTTGAACCGCAGCGGTCGCGCTGACTACCGTGGCTGAACTCCGATTCGTTCCCTTCTCACCGCACCACCCGATTTTCTTCCCGATCCGTCCCAGGAATCACACGTTCGTGGGACCAGCGAGAGAGCGTGCCCTGTGGCTGACGTACCTGCCGATCTTGCCGCAGTGTGGCCACGAGTTCTGGAGCAACTCCTCGGGGAAGGCCGCGGGCAGGGCGTCGAGACGAAGGACGAGCACTGGATCCGGCGCTGCCAGCCGTTGGCACTGGTCGCCGACACCGCACTGCTCGCCGTGCCGAACGAATTCGCCAAGGGCGTACTCGAGGGCCGGCTGGCCCCGGTCGTCAGCGAGACCCTCAGCCGCGAGTGCGGCCGCCCCATCCGGATCGCGATCACCGTCGACGACTCCGTGGGCGAGCCGCCCGCCGCTGCACCCGCTCCCGCTCCCGCGCCAGCGCCCGCGCCCGCACCCGCGCCCCCGCCCGCGTACGAGGGCTACGAGCGCCGTGGCGCCGACGAGCACGGCCAGGGCCCGCGAGCAGAACAGCCTCCGGCGCCCCGCCCCGACCCGCTTCCGACCGCCCGGCCCGCCTACCCGGACTACCAGCGCCCCGAGCCGGGCGCCTGGCCGCGTCCGCAGCAGGACGAGTACAACAACTGGCAGCAGCCCCGGCTCGGCTTCCCGGAGCGGGACCCGTACGCGACGCCCAGCCAGCCGCCGCAGCACGACTACCGGCAGCAGGAGCGGTCGCCCTACGACCAGCAGCAGCCGTCGTACGAGCAGGAGCGCGGCCGCTACGACCAGCAGGAGCGCCCCCCGTACGAGCAGAAGGGGGACGGGCGTCCCTCCTATGAGGACCGCCCCTCTTACGAAGACCGTTCCTCCTACGACGACCGCTCTTCTTACGAAGAGCGACCCTATGAAGACCGTTCCTACGAGGACCGCTCTTCTTATGAAGAGCGGTCGTCCTATGAGGAGCGCGGTTCCTACGAGCCTTCGCGCGAGCGGCCGCAGCGCCGGGAGCCCGGCAAGCCCACGATGGGCAGACGGCCACCCCAGGACGGCGGCCACGGTCCCGGCGGGCCCGGCAACCGTGGCGTGCCCAGCGGGGCCCCGGGCCCCCTGGCGGCGCAGCCCGCGCCGGCGACCGGCCCCGGCGAGCCGACGGCACGCCTGAACCCCAAGTACCTCTTCGACACGTTCGTCATCGGCGCGTCGAACCGCTTCGCGCACGCGGCCGCGGTCGCCGTCGCCGAAGCACCCGCCAAGGCGTACAACCCCCTCTTCATCTACGGGGAGTCGGGCCTCGGCAAGACGCACCTGCTGCACGCCATCGGGCACTACGCGCGCAGCCTCTACCCGGGCACGCGCGTGCGCTACGTGAGCTCCGAGGAGTTCACCAACGAGTTCATCAACTCGATCCGCGACGGCAAGGGCGACTCCTTCCGCAAGCGGTACCGCGAGATGGACATCCTGCTCGTCGACGACATCCAGTTCCTCGCGGACAAGGAGTCGACGCAGGAGGAGTTCTTCCACACCTTCAACACGCTCCACAACGCGAACAAGCAGATCGTGCTGTCCAGCGACCGGCCGCCCAAGCAGCTGGTGACCCTGGAGGACCGGCTGCGCAACCGGTTCGAGTGGGGCCTGATCACGGACGTCCAGCCGCCCGAGCTGGAGACCCGTATCGCGATCCTTCGTAAGAAGGCGGTGCAGGAGCAGCTCAACGCGCCTCCGGAGGTGCTCGAGTTCATCGCGTCCCGCATCTCGCGCAACATCCGGGAGCTGGAAGGGGCGTTGATCCGCGTCACCGCGTTCGCGTCGCTCAACAGACAGCCGGTGGACCTGGGGCTCACGGAGATCGTCCTCAAGGACCTCATCCCCGGCGGCGAGGACGCGGCCCCCGAGATCACGGCTTCGGCGATCATGGCGGCGACCGCGGACTACTTCGGGCTCACCGTGGAGGACCTCTGCGGATCCTCGCGCAGCCGCGTTCTGGTGACGGCCCGGCAGATCGCGATGTACCTGTGCCGTGAGCTGACCGACCTCTCGCTGCCGAAGATCGGCGCTCAGTTCGGCGGCCGCGACCACACGACCGTCATGCACGCGGACCGCAAGATCCGCGCGCTGATGGCCGAGCGGCGCTCCATCTACAACCAGGTCACCGAGCTCACCAACCGCATCAAGAACGGCTGACAGCACGTCGGTTACGACCCGCAGGGCGCTTCGGGAACGACTCCCGGAGCGCCCTTTTCGCGTCTGTGGGCACGCTCGACGCCGTCCCCGTCGCCGGCTCGAGGACACCGCACGCTCAACCGGTGTTCTATTCCCGGCCGCGTTACGGGTGTTCTCCACAGATCAGCCCAGTTTTTGCGATCCACACCCTGGGGACTGGGAAGTTGTCCAGACTGCATCCACAGCACGCCGGAGTGACAGGACATCAGGCCAGGTCAGAGGGCTGTGGATTCGTGGAAAAGTGCTCTCCACAGCCTGTGGAGAGATTTTTTCTCCACAGGCTGTGCATGACGTTGTCCACTGCCGACCCACAGGCTCGCGTCTGTTGTGCACAGCGATCGCCAGCTTCTCCACACGGCTGTCCACTGTTCGGCAACGCAACGCGCCATCTCACCTCCGCGAGTGAAAGGCGTCACACCAAGGTGGTCGGTTGGGCTGGGGAGAACCGGGGTAAAGCTGGGGACAGCGCTGGGGAGAAGTCGCCCAAGGCTGTGCATCGAGTGTGCAGAACTTTCCGCCGTCCACAGCGAGCGCCGGTTGTCCACCGCCCCGGCCCACAGCCCCGGTGGACAAAAAACCGCCTCTGACCTGCGCTTTAGAGGTTATCCACGCTTTCCACAGCCCCTACTACTACGTCCAACTAGTAAGAGCTGGGAATTCGTTTCGAAGACTGGGCTGTGCACAACTCGCTCCCGGCACCTCCGCCTCGGTTCGGCGCGACTTGACCGAGGCAGGCAACGACTGTCAGTGCGGTGCGTCAGACTGTTCCCCGGTGTTCTCCCCATCGGTGGGCCGAGCGACACCACGTCTGCCGATGCAGACGGCAGACCGAAGACCAAGCAGGGCGAGAGCAGCCAGCAACAGCAGGAGGCGGCTTAAGTGAAGATCCGGGTGGAACGCGACGTACTCGCGGAGGCGGTGGCCTGGGCGGCGCGCAGCCTTCCGGCACGACCGCCTGCGCCCGTCCTCGCGGGCCTTCTGCTGAAGGCCGAGGAGGGCGCACTCAGCCTGTCGAGCTTCGACTACGAGGTCTCGGCGCGCGTCTCCGTGGACGCGGAGATCGACGAGGAGGGCACGGTGCTCGTCTCCGGTCGCCTGCTCGCCGACATCTGCCGCGCTCTGCCCAACCGTCCGGTGGAGATCTCCACAGACGGTGTACGAGCGACCGTTGTCTGCGGCTCCTCGCGATTCACACTCCACACGCTTCCTGTGGAGGAGTACCCGGCGCTGCCGCAGATGCCGACCGCCACGGGCACCGTCCCGGGTGAGGTCTTCGCGGCCGCCGCCTCCCAGGTGGCCATCGCGGCCGGCCGTGACGACACGCTGCCTGTCCTCACCGGTGTGCGCATCGAGATCGAGGGCGACACGGTGACGCTGGCGTCCACCGACCGCTACCGCTTCGCCGTCCGCGAGTTCCTGTGGAAGCCGGAGGACCCGGAGGCCTCCGCGGTCGCCCTGGTACCCGCCAAGACGCTCCTGGACACCGCCAAGGCGCTCACGAGCGGTGACACCGTCACGCTGGCGCTCGCCGGCTCCGGCGCGGGCGAGGGCCTCATCGGCTTCGAGGGCGCGGGCCGCCGCACCACGACCCGGCTCCTCGAGGGCGACCTGCCGAAGTACCGCACGCTGTTCCCGACGGAGTTCAACTCCGTGGCCGTCATCGAGACCGCCCCCTTCGTGGAGGCCGTCAAGCGTGTGGCCCTCGTCGCCGAGCGCAACACTCCGGTGCGGCTCAGCTTCGAGCAGGGCGTGCTCATCCTGGAGGCCGGCTCCAGTGACGACGCACAGGCTGTGGAAAGGGTGGACGCCAACCTGGAGGGCGACGACATCTCGATCGCCTTCAACCCGACCTTCTTGCTCGACGGCCTGAGCGCGATCGACTCCCCGGTCGCCCAGCTGTCGTTCACGACGTCCACCAAGCCCGCGCTGCTCTCCGGCAAGCCGGCCGTGGACGCCGAGGCGGACGACGCGTACAAGTACCTGATCATGCCGGTGCGGCTCTCCGGCTGAGGTCCTTGAGGGCAGGCCGCTCGGGTTCGCCTGAGCGGCTATGCCCACAGGTGTGCGGGAGCGTCCGGGTTTAGGCTCGGACGCGGATACGGGACGCCACGCGCGCGTGCTTCTCGTACCGCCCCCGCACCACCTCACGCTCGTCGCAACGTAAGGAACCACTGATGGAGCTCGGTCTCGTCGGCCTCGGCAAGATGGGCGGCAACATGCGCGAGCGCATCCGCCGCGCAGGCCACACCGTCTTCGGCTACGACCGCAACCCGGACCTCGCGGACGTCCACAGCCTCGAGGAGCTTGTGGGCAAGCTGAAGGGCCCGCGTGTGGTGTGGGTGATGGTCCCGGCCGGCGCCGCGACCCAGTCCACGATCGACGAGCTCGGCGAGCTGCTCTCCGAGGGCGACATCGTCGTCGACGGCGGCAACTCGCGCTGGACGGACGACGAGAAGCACGCGGAGGAGCTGGCGGCCAAGGGCATCGGCTTCGTCGACGCGGGCGTCTCCGGCGGCGTCTGGGGCCTGGAGAACGGCTACGCCCTGATGGTCGGTGGCTCCGAGGAGAACGTCGCGAAGGTCAAGCCGGTCTTCGACGCGCTCAAGCCCGAGGGCGACTTCGGCTACGTGCACGCCGGCAAGGTCGGCGCCGGGCACTTCTCCAAGATGGTCCACAACGGCATCGAGTACGCCATGATGCAGGCCTACGCCGAGGGCTGGGAGCTCCTGGAGAAGGTCGACTCCGTGGACAACGTCCGGGAGGTCTTCCGCTCCTGGCAGGAGGGCACGGTCATCCGCTCCTGGCTGCTCGACCTCGCCGTCAACGCCCTCGACGAGGACACCCACCTCGACAAGCTGCGCGGCTTCGCCGCCGACTCGGGCGAGGGCCGCTGGACCGTGGAAGCGGCCATCGACAACGCCGTCCCGCTGCCCGCGATCACCGCGTCGCTGTTCGCCCGCTTCTCCTCCCGCCAGGAGGACTCGCCGCAGATGAAGATGATCGCGGCGCTGCGCAACCAGTTCGGCGGCCACGCCGTCGAGAAGAAGTAATCCACACCCTGTCGAAGCACCTGTAGAAAACCGCTGTTCAGAACTCTGGGGGAGGTCGGCCCACGACCATGCACGTCACGCATCTGTCGCTGGCCGACTTCCGCTCGTACGCCCGGGCCGAGGTCGCACTCGACCCGGGCGTCACCGCGTTCGTGGGCCCGAACGGACAGGGCAAGACGAACATCGTCGAGGCCGTCGGCTACCTCGCCACACTCGGCAGCCACCGCGTATCCTCCGACGCCCCGCTGGTGCGCATGGGCGCCGAGCGCGCCGTGATCCGCGCACAGGTACGGCAGGGCGAGCGCCAGCAGCTCGTCGAGCTGGAACTGAACCCCGGCAAGGCCAACCGCGCCAGGATCAACAGGTCCTCGCAGGTCAAGCCCCGTGACGTGCTGGGGATCGTCCGGACGGTGCTGTTCGCGCCCGAGGACCTCGCCCTGGTGAAGGGCGACCCCGGCGAGCGCCGGCGCTTCCTCGACGAGCTGATCACCGCGCGCTCGCCCCGGATGGCGGGCGTGCGCTCCGATTACGACCGTGTCCTGAAGCAGCGCAACACGCTCCTGAAGACCGCGGCGCTCGCGCGGCGGCACGGCGGGCGCTCCATGGACCTGTCCACGCTCGACGTCTGGGACCAGCACATCGCGCGCGCGGGCGCGGAGCTGCTCGCGCAGCGGCTCGACCTGATCGCGACGCTGCAGCCGCTGGCCGACAAGGCGTACGAGCAGCTGGCGCCGAGCGGCGGGCCGATCGCCCTGGAGTACAAGCCCTCGTCCCCCGAAATCGTCGGGCACGCGCGCGAGGAGCTCTACGAGCAGCTCATGGCCGCCCTTGAGGGGGCGCGCAAGCAGGAGATCGAGCGGGGCGTCACCCTGGTCGGCCCGCACCGCGACGAACTGCTCCTCAAGCTCGGCCAGCTGCCCGCCAAGGGCTACGCCAGCCACGGCGAGTCCTGGTCGTACGCGCTGGCGCTGCGCCTGGCCTCGTACGACCTGCTGAAGGCGGAGGGGAACGAGCCGGTGCTCGTCCTCGACGACGTCTTCGCGGAGCTGGACGTGCGCCGCAGGGAGCGTCTCGCGGAGCTCGTGGCGCCCGGTGAGCAGGTTCTGGTCACGGCCGCCGTCGACGACGACGTACCGGGCATCCTGGCGGGCACCCGCTACGCGGTGTCGGACGGAACGGTGGAGCGGCTGTGAGCGCCGGCGAATCCCCCGAAGGTGCGAAAGGCCCGCGGGAACCAAAAGGCGATCCCGAGCCTTCTGGTGTCGACCTGGCACGCGTCGCCCTGCGGGCGGCGAAGGAGGCGGCACGCGCGCGTGGTGAGACCGCGCAGCAGAAGAAGCAGGCGCGGCGCGGCGGCGGACTGCGGTCCGGGGCGCGCTCGGACGGGCGGGACCCGATGGGCCTCGGACCCGCCATCAACCGGCTGATCACCGAGCGCGGCTGGGAGACGCCGGCCGCGGTCGGCGGCGTCATGGGGCGCTGGCCGCAGATCGTCGGCGAGGACCTCGCCAAGCACTGCGTTCCGCAGAAGTACGACGAGGACGAGCGGGTCCTGGTGGTGCAGTGCGATTCGACGGCCTGGGCGACGCAGGTGCGGATGCTGGCTCCGCAGCTGGTCAGGCGCTTGAACGAGGATCTCGGGCACGGCGCCGTGCGGCGCATCGACATCAAGAATCCCGGCGGCGGCCCGCGCCGCTACGGCCCCTTGCGAGCCCCCGGAAGCACGGGTCCCGGCGACACCTACGGGTGAGCGATCGGCCGCCGTAGCTGGTGGTTCACACCCCGAAGCGCTGAGTGCCGCTGTGAGCCTCTTGGAGCCCCGCTCCGCATAGGGGGAGTCGGCCGAGACCGGTTGAGGGCGGCACATGCGGACTCAGGCGCCGCCAAACCCCCATCTATGTCCGAGCTACCGGTACACTGGGAGACAATCCCGCCCCACTTGTGGGACGCACCGAGCAACGCTGATCAGGGCTTACCGAACAAACACGCCGCAGCCGCTCCGGCCACCAACCGGGAGCTTGGCTTGTGCTGTGCCAGAAAGGGCGCTTCGTGGCCGATTCCGGCAACCCCAACGAGAACATCCCGTCCACCGACGCCGAAGAGCACGTCGAGGCCACAGAGGCCTCGTACGACGCCAGTGCGATCACCGTCCTCGAAGGGCTGGACGCGGTCCGCAAGCGACCCGGCATGTACATCGGCTCGACCGGTGAGCGTGGCCTTCACCACATGGTGCAGGAGGTCGTGGACAACTCCGTCGACGAGGCCCTGGCAGGTCACGCGGACACGATCGACGTCACGATCCTGCCCGACGGCGGCGTCCGCGTCGTCGACAACGGCCGTGGCATCCCCGTGGGCATCATCCCCTCCGAGGGCAAGCCCGCCGTCGAGGTCGTGCTCACCGTCCTGCACGCGGGCGGCAAGTTCGGAGGCGGTGGCTACGCCGTCTCCGGTGGTCTGCACGGCGTGGGCGTCTCCGTCGTCAACGCGCTGTCCACGAAGGTCTCGGTCGAGATCAAGACCGAGGGCCACCGCTGGACGCAGGAGTACAAGGCCGGCGTCCCGACGGCCCCGCTCGCCAAGCACGAGGCCACGGACGAGACCGGCACCTCGGTCACGTTCTGGGCCGACGGCGACATCTTCGAGACCACCGAGTACTCCTTCGAGACGCTGTCGCGGCGCTTCCAGGAGATGGCCTTCCTCAACAAGGGCCTGAGGATCAACCTCACGGACGAGCGCGACATCGCGAAGGCCACGGCCGGCGCGGACACGAACGAGGCGGGCGACGACACCGCCTTCGAGCCGCGTTCGGTGTCGTACCACTACGAAGGCGGCATCGTCGACTTCGTGAAGTACCTCAACTCCCGCAAGGGAGAGGTCGTCCACCCCTCCGTGATCGACATCGAGGCCGAGGACAAGGACAAGCTCCTTTCCATCGAGGTCGCGATGCAGTGGAACACCAGCTACAGCGAGGGCGTCTACTCCTTCGCCAACGTGATCCACACGCACGAGGGCGGCACCCACGAGGAGGGCTTCCGCGCCGCGATGACCGGTCTCATCAACCGGTACGCGCGCGACAAGAAGCTGCTGCGCGAGAAGGACGACAACCTCACGGGCGACGACATCCGCGAGGGTCTGACGGCGATCATCTCGATCAAGCTGAGCGAGCCGCAGTTCGAGGGCCAGACCAAGACCAAGCTGGGCAACACCGAGGCGAAGACCTTCGTCCAGAAGGTCGTCTACGAGCACCTCCAGGACTGGCTCGACCGCAACCCCGTCGAGGCCACGGACATCATCCGCAAGGCCATCCAGGCGGCCACCGCGCGCGTGGCGGCCCGCAAGGCCCGTGACCTGACCCGTCGCAAGGGCCTCCTGGAGACCGCGTCCCTGCCGGGCAAGCTCTCCGACTGCCAGTCGAACGACCCCACCAAGTGCGAGATCTTCATCGTCGAGGGTGATTCCGCCGGCGGCTCGGCCAAGTCCGGCCGTGACCCGATGTACCAGGCCATCCTGCCCATCCGAGGCAAGATCCTGAACGTCGAGAAGGCGCGCATCGACAAGATCCTGCACAACCAGGAGATCCAGGCGCTGATCTCGGCCTTCGGCACCGGAGTCCACGAGGACTTCGACATCGAGAAGCTCCGCTATCACAAGATCATCCTGATGGCGGACGCCGACGTCGACGGCCAGCACATCAACACCCTGCTGCTGACCTTCCTGTTCCGCTTCATGCGGCCGCTGGTCGAGGCGGGCCACGTGTTCCTGTCCCGCCCGCCGCTCTACAAGATCAAGTGGGGCCGTGACGACTTCGAGTACGCGTACTCGGACCGTGAGCGCGACGCCCTGATCGAAATGGGCCGGCAGGCCGGTAAGCGCATCAAGGACGACTCGGTCCAGCGCTTCAAGGGTCTCGGCGAGATGAACGCCGAGGAGCTGCGCGTCACGACCATGGACCAGGAGCACCGCGTGCTCGGCCAGGTCACGCTCGACGACGCCGCCCAGGCCGACGACCTGTTCTCGGTCCTCATGGGCGAGGACGTCGAGGCCCGGCGCTCGTTCATCCAGCGCAACGCCAAGGACGTCCGCTTCCTCGACATCTGAGTCGGTCTCAGCTGACCGCGCAGAAAGGATCTTGACCAGCAATGGCCGACGAGAACACCCCCACGCCGCCGCCTGAAGAGAACGTGGACGGCAGCGCCATCGCGATGCGCATCGAGCCCGTAGGGCTCGAGACGGAGATGCAGCGCTCCTACCTGGACTACGCGATGTCCGTCATCGTGTCCCGCGCGCTGCCCGACGTACGAGACGGCCTCAAGCCCGTCCACCGCCGCGTCCTGTACGCCATGTACGACGGCGGCTACCGGCCCGAGAAGGGCTTCTACAAGTGCGCCCGCGTCGTCGGCGACGTCATGGGCAACTACCACCCGCACGGCGACTCCTCGATCTACGACGCCCTGGTGCGCCTCGCCCAGCCGTGGTCGATGCGCATGCCGCTGGTGGATTCCAACGGAAACTTCGGTTCCCCGGGCAACGACCCCGCGGCCGCCATGCGCTACACCGAGTGCAAGATGGCGCCGCTGTCCATGGAGATGGTCCGTGACATCGACGAGGAGACCGTCGACTTCACGGACAACTACGACGGCCGCTCCCAGGAGCCCACCGTCCTGCCGGCGCGCTTCCCGAACCTGCTGGTCAACGGTTCGGCGGGCATCGCGGTCGGCATGGCCACCAACATCCCGCCGCACAACCTGCGCGAGGTGGCGGCCGGCGCCCAGTGGTACCTGGAGAACCCGGAGGCCTCGCACGAGGACCTCCTGGAAGCCCTCATCGAGCGCATCAAGGGCCCCGACTTCCCGAGCGGCGCCCTCGTCGTGGGCCGCAAGGGCATCGAGGAGGCGTACCGCACGGGCCGCGGCTCCATCACGATGCGCGCGGTCGTCGCAGTCGAGGAGATCCAGAACCGCCAGTGCCTGGTCGTCACCGAGCTGCCCTACCAGGTCAACCCGGACAACCTCGCCCAGAAGATCGCCGACCTCGTGAAGGACGGCAAGGTCGGCGGCATCGCGGACGTCCGCGACGAGACGTCGTCCCGTACGGGACAGCGCCTGGTCATCGTCCTGAAGCGGGACGCCGTCGCCAAGGTCGTGCTGAACAACCTGTACAAGCACACCGACCTGCAGACGAACTTCGGCGCCAACATGCTGGCACTGGTCGACGGCGTGCCGCGCACGCTGTCCCTCGACGCGTTCATCCGCCACTGGGTGACGCACCAGATCGAGGTCATCGTCCGCCGCACGAAGTTCCGCCTGCGCAAGGCCGAGGAGCGCGCACACATCCTGCGTGGCCTCCTGAAGGCCCTGGACGCCATCGACGAGGTCATCGCGCTCATCCGGCGCAGTGAGACCGTCGACGTCGCGCGCGGGGGCCTCATGGAGCTCCTGTCGATCGACGAGATCCAGGCGAACGCCATCCTCGAGATGCAGCTGCGCCGACTGGCCGCCCTGGAGCGCCAGAAGATCGTCCAGGAGCACGACGAGCTCCAGCAGAAGATCAACGAGTACAACGCGATCCTGGCCTCCCCCGAGCGGCAGCGCCAGATCGTCAGCTCGGAGCTGCAGCAGATCGTCGACAAGTTCGGCGACGACCGCCGCACCAAGCTGGTGCCCTTCGAAGGCGACATGTCCATCGAGGACCTGATCGCCGAAGAGGACATCGTCGTCACCATCACGCGCGGCGGCTACGTCAAGCGCACCAAGACCGACGATTACCGCTCCCAGAAGCGCGGCGGCAAGGGCGTACGCGGCACGAAGCTCAAGGAAGACGACATCGTCGACCACTTCTTCGTGTCGACGACGCACCACTGGCTGCTCTTCTTCACCAACAAGGGACGCGTCTACCGCGCGAAGGCGTACGAACTCCCGGACGCCGGGCGTGACGCGCGCGGTCAGCACGTCGCGAACCTGCTCGCCTTCCAGCCGGACGAGTCGATCGCCGAGATCCTCGCGATCCGCGACTACGAAGCGGTGCCCTACCTGGTGCTCGCCACGAAGGCCGGTCTCGTCAAGAAGACGCCGCTGAAGGACTACGACTCGCCGCGCTCCGGTGGCGTCATCGCCATCAACCTCCGCGAGAAGGCGGACGGTTCGGACGACGAGCTGATCGGTGCCGAGCTGGTGTCCGCCGAGGACGACCTGCTGCTCATCAGTAAGAAGGCGCAGTCCATCCGGTTCACCGCCACGGACGAAGCACTGCGTCCGATGGGGCGTGCCACGTCCGGCGTCAAGGGCATGAGCTTCCGCGAGGAGGACGAGCTGCTCTCGATGAATGTCGTGCGTGCCGGTACGTTCGTCTTCACCGCCACCGACGGTGGGTACGCGAAGCGGACCAACGTCGACGAGTACCGCGTCCAGGGTCGCGGCGGCCTCGGTATCAAGGCCGCCAGGATCGTGGAGGACCGCGGCGAGCTGGTCGGCGCGCTGGTGACCGAGGAGACCGACGAGATCCTCGCCATCACGCTGTCCGGCGGTGTGATTCGTACGCGAGTCAACGAGGTCAGGGAGACGGGCCGTGACACCATGGGCGTCCAACTGATCAACCTGGGCAAGCGCGATGCCGTCGTCGGCATCGCTCGTAACGCCGAGGCCGGCCGTGAGGCGGAGGAAGTCGACGGCGACGTCCCGCAGGACGCGGACGGTGCCGACATCGACGATTCCACCGCGGGTGAGACGGCCGTCGGAACGGACGAGGGCGGACAGTCCTCGGCCGAGTAGCGCGAGGAGTGAGTCATCGTGAGCGGAGCCACGGGCGCAGGCTCTACCGGGACATCCACCGGTACGGAAACCGAGAGCGGCCGTGGCTCCGCTCACGACGTCGATGACGTCAAAGGCTCAACCGACTCGACCGACTCGAACGAGTCTCATGGATCCCAGGGGGGAACTGTGACGGACACCCGAGGTCCGCAGACCCAGCAGTACTCGTCCGGTGGCGGCAGCGGTGCCCTGCCGGGCGAGCGCCCGCAGCAGCCGGCCCAGCCGTATCACCCGCCGCAGGCGTACCAGAACTCACCGGACGGGGCCCGCAGGCCGCGCACCGGGGCGCGCACCACCCCGCGTACGCGCAAGGCCCGGCTGCGGGTCGCCAAGGCGGACCCGTGGTCGGTGATGAAGGTCAGCTTCCTGCTGTCCATCGCGCTCGGCATCTGCACGATCATCGCGGCCGCCGTGCTGTGGATGGTCATGGACGCCATGGGGGTCTTCTCCACGGTCGGCGGCACGATCTCCGAGGCCACGGGCTCGAACGAGTCCAACGGCTTCGACCTGCAGTCGTTCCTTTCGCTGCCGCGCGTCCTGATGTTCACGACGGTCATCGCCGTCATCGACGTCGTCCTGGCCACGGCCCTGGCGACGCTCGGCGCGTTCATCTACAACCTCTCCGCGGGCTTCGTCGGCGGTGTCGAGCTCACGCTCGCCGAGGACGAGTGACCGTTCCCCCGGCTTCCTGAGGCCTGAAAGACCCGCTGGTGGACGGGCCAGGACTATCGATTTTGGGACTGGCCCCCCAGTGCGCTAATCTTCAGGAGTCAGCGCGCGGGACACACACCGCAGAGCGCGGCGGGGCTATAGCTCAGTTGGTTAGAGCGCATCCCTGATAAGGATGAGGCCACAGGTTCAAATCCTGTTAGCCCCACATCATGAGGACCCTCAAGCGGAAACGCTTGGGGGTCTTCTGCTGTATGCGGGGCGGAGCCTGGGCGGAGATCGTGGGCGGACATGCCGATGGGCCCGCGCAGCCGTAGGGGATGGCTGGGGCCTCGTTCGACAGTCCTGCTGTTCTGTTGTGCGGTTCTGTCGTTGTGCGGTGCGTCTGTTGCGTCGGGTTCTGCCGCGTCGCTCCGCCGCGTCCGGGCGTAGCTGTCCGCCCGGTTGTTCCGTCTGTGCTGCTGTTCCGTCTGTACCGCTGCGCTTCTACGTCGACGTCTACGTCTGCTGCGTGGTGCGGGCTACAGCTGCGTGGTGAGGGACTCGGACGCCAGGTGGCTGTCGGCGTTGCGCTGTTCCGTGTCGGCCGGCGGGCGATGGCGGGCGCTGGGGGAGGAACCGTGGGCCTCGGCGCGGATGCGCTGCTTCATCGTCGGTGGCAGCGACCTCTTGAACGCCCAGTACGGGCGGACCGACGCGGGGGCGGGGGTGCTGACCGCCGCGGTCTGGGTCTTCTCCGGCTGCTGAGCGGGAGCTGACGGGGCGGCCGCGGTGGCCGGGGAGGTGAGTCCGAGCGCCGCGAACAGCGCGATGAATGCCGAGATGATGACGGTCCACACCGTCATGACCTTCTGCTTGGTCATGGCCCCTCATTTCAGGTTGGGCGATTTGCGTACTTTCCTCATGATGTGGATGGGGACCCGCCAGTGGGGGACCGACGCTCGCGGGGCGTCGATATTCAGATGAACACCACTCGGATGGGCGCAAAGGGCCGTTTCTACTGCTGTCCTCAGGGGCCGAGTTGAGGTGGATCCAGGTCACCGATCGGTATCGATCGGTGTGTATAGTCGGGCGCCAGAAGTCCCCTACGTCAAGGAAAGACGAGGTCGCGCGGTGAAGAAGCTTCTCCTGGTCGCACTGGCCGCCATCGGCGGGCTCCTCGTGTACCGCCAGATCCAGGCGGATCGCGCCGAGCAGGATCTGTGGACGGAGGCGACTGACTCCGTGCCCACGGGTTCGTGAGTATCGACAGCAGTCACTTCACAGGGCCCCGGTCGCAGCAGCGGCCGGGGCCCTGTGCTGTCCGGTCCGTGTTCACCTGTGCGATCGCGTGGCGGGAAACCGTCGCACGCCGGACACCGCACGGAGTGGAAAGGCAGGATGGCCGTCCATGGGGAGACTCCTGAGGCGGCTGAGGAAGGGGCGGCGCGGCCGGGGCCCGGCGAGGGGCGCTGCCGGGGCGGGCCTGTGCGCGGCGCTCGTGCTGGTGTTGGCGCTGCCCGGGGCGGCGTCGGCGACGGTGCCGGCGACGGGGAACGGAAATCCGTACGAGTTCGCCGAGGGCGCCCAGAGCGTCGACGGGGCGCGCAGTGGCGCCACGGCGGCGGAGCTCAAGACGGGGGCGACCTACCGGAGTTCACTCGCGGCGGCGGACGGCGCCACCGCCTACTACCGCGTCGAACTGGACGGGGCCGCCACCGCGTACGCCTCGGTCGTGGCCGTGCCTCCGCTGGGTTCGGCAGTGAAGGCGGCGGCCGCGGACGGCATCGCGGTGTCCCTGCGGGACGCCCAGGGCAATCAGTGCGACGCCGAACGTGCGACGTTCCGCTCCGGCCCCTATCCGCGGACGGTCGCGGCGGCGGTCGAGCGCTCCGTACGTCCCGGAGGGCTGCGATGCCAGTCGGCCGGGACGTACTACGTGGTCGTGGAGCGGACGGCGGCCGCCGGGTCGAGCGAACGGGACTGGGGACTCGAACTGCGGGTGGCCACCGAACCGGGCCTCGTGTCCACCGCCCCCGGGGCCGGCGCGCGGTCCTGGCCTTCGGAGCCGGCGGCGCTGCCCTCGGGGGCCGGCGCGCGGCGCAGCGGGGGCACCGGGTTCAACGATGCGCGAGCGCTGACGTCCGGCGCCTGGAAGGACCGGATCGGGCCCGGGCAGAGCCACTTCTACCGGGTGCCGGTGGACTGGGGGCAACAGCTCGCCATCGGAGCCGAGTTGGACGGCTCGACGGATGACAGAGCCCGGGGAACGGTCCAGGGGGCGCTCGACATGGAGCTGTACAACCCCGCGCGGGCGCCGGTGGCGACCAAGGGCGCCGCGTACCCGGGTGGCACGAAGCCGGCCGCGTTCGAGCCGCTGCCGCCCGTCGCGTACGGAAACCGTCTGCTGTCGCGCGGGGACGAGGCGGCGACGGGCCTCGCCGGCTGGTACTGGCTCAAGGTCACGCTCAACCCGGCGATGGCGCAGAAGACCGGTGCCGGGGGCCTCGGGATGACGTTGCGGGTGGCCGTCGACGGGGAGGCGAAGCAGGCGCCCGACTATGTGCGGGACCCGGGAGAGTTCCAAGTGACGTCCGAGGACCTGACGGCCGCCGAGCGGGGGGAAGGCGGGGCGGAATGGGACGTCGGGGCCGCCGGCTCGGAGGCGGGCTCCAGGTCGGCTTCGGGGTCGGGTTCCGGGGCCGGTGAGGGTTCTGGATCTTCTGGATCTGGTTCCGCGAGTGGGCGTGCTGGAGCTTCGGGAGGTGCGGAGGCCTCGTCTGCGGCGCCGTTGAGGGACGACCTGATGACGTTGGTGGGGGTGACCGGAGTCGGCACCGGGACCGCGCTGGTGCTGTGGCTGGTGCTGTGGCGGGTGGTCGCCGTACGGAAGGTGCGGCGCGCGCAGGGGTGAGCGGGGCACTGTCCGGCCACGGCGGGAGCGGTCAGGGCGTCGGGGGATCAGGGGCGGGTCAGTGCCCAGATGCCCACCGCGAAGCAGGTCAGCGCGAGGAGCAGCACCGGGATCGTCACCCTCGCGGGTGGTCCTGGCCGGGGCCGGGGAACTTCGCCGTCGCCGGGTGCGTACAGAGAGTGACGGGCCTGGGGAGGGTCGAGCGGGGAGGGGGCGGACGGGTGCGGGGCGAGAAGCGATTGTTCGGGGGCCGGTTCCGGAGCGTGTGCCGGTACGGGTACGGGCTCGGGTTCGCGGTCGGTCGTCGGTTCCGGGAGGAGCGGTGGCGGCGTGGGCCCGGACGGCGGGGTGTGCGTGTTCGTGTGCGTGGCTGGTGGCGTGGCGTGGCCGACCGGGGGCGGGGTGAGGCCGGTCGGGGGCGCAGGTGGCATCTCGGGCACCGGAGGCACCTCGCGAGCTGGGGGCACGGGTGGAGCCGGAGGGGTCGAAGGCGTGGGGAACGCCATGCCCTCGGGGAACGCCGCCCCTCCTTCCGGGAACCCCAAGGGTTCGGGCGGCGCCGAAGGTCGTGGTGGGAGCGGGGTGTTGGTGGGTGGTGGCGGAATATGTGGCATCGCCGTGCCCGGACCGGCCCCATGGCCCGCCGAGAACGCGCCCTGCCCGCTCGTGCCCGCCCCGTGAACCGGGGAGTCGGCGCCCCGCCCCGCCGTCGACTGCTCGTGCACCGGCGGCCCCGCCCCGTGCCCCGCCGCGCCGACCCCGACCTCCGGCGTCCCCGACCCGCTCACCGGCCGGGCCCGGCGGCCCCGTACCGCCGGACCGCCCGGGCCGAAGCCCGGGGGGAGAGGGCCGAGTTGGTCGAAGACCTCGATCAGCTCGTCGTCGGGCCCCGGCTCCGGGAGCAGTTCGGAGGCGGCGAGAAGGGCCTTGCGGGCCCCGTTCGCAGTGCGGAACCGCGTATCGGGATCCGGTTGCAGCAGCCCGGCGAGGACGCCCCACAGCGGCCCCGGCACGCCCTGCGGCGCCCTCGGAGTGCCGTGTTCCTCGAAGTGTTCGATCAGCGCCTGGGAGTCGGGCATGGCGCCCTCGAGGAGATGAAGCGCGACGAGCCCCGTAGCGAACAGGTCCGCGGGGAAGTCGGGCTCCGCGCCCAACTCCTGCTCGGGCGCGAAGTATCCCGGCGTACCCACGACATAGTCCGCCTCCGTCAGACGCGGCTCGCCCTTGCGCATCGCGATGCCGAAATCGGACACACGCAGATGCGGCAGCCCGGTCCCGGTGGCCTCGAGCAGAAGATTGGCGGGCTTGATGTCGCGGTGCACCACACCCTCGGCATGCACAGCGGTGAGCCCCGAAAGGAGCTGATCGAGGAGGACGCAGACGAACTGGGGCGGCAGCGGCCCGTAGTCCGCGACCAGGTGGACGAGCGAGCCGCCGGCGACCAGATCCATGGTGAACAGGACCTTGTCGTCGTCCGCGGCCCAACTGGCCGGGGCCAGGACATGCGGGTGATCGATACGCAGCGCCTGCTCGCGCACGAAGCGCAGCAGAGTGTGGGCATCGGACTGCTGCAGAACCTTCGCCGCCACATAGCGGCGGCGCCGGTGGTCCCAGGCGCGCCAGACAGCGCCCACTCCCCCGCGGCCGATCGGATCGGCCAGTTCGTACCGGCCGGCGAAGACCTCACCCATGGTCGTGCGTCGCTCCCCTCCCGGAGCCGGACACAGTGCCGCGCCAGACCGGGGTCAGCTCTGGTGCGACTGGTAGTGGGCGACCGCGTCGGAGGTGCGCCCCGCGCCGTACACCCGGAGGAACTCTGCCAGTTCGGGATGGCTCGGGGCGAGCGAGTCCGCCGCCTCGATGATGTCGCTCGCGGCCGAAACGGAACGCAGCAGCGACTGGATCTCACGCACCACGCGCTTCACCGTCGGCGCACCCGAACTGTTCGACGCCTGCCCGGTGTTGCTGAGCACCGACCCGCCCTGCGACTTCTTGATCTCGTCCATCCGCTCGGTGGCCTCGGCCGCACTGACACTGCCGTCGGCGACCTGACCCGCCAGCGACTGCAGGAGTTGCACGCGCTGCACCACAGCAGGGTTGCCGATCTTCGCGCGCTGGCCGCTCATCAGCTGCGACAGCATGGGGGCGGAAAGCCCGAGCACCCCCGCGAGGCGGGCCTGGTTGAGCCCCAGATCCTCGATCAGCCGACGGAAGAGCGCCCCCAGCGGCTCCCCGTACCAGTTCCGCTGGAGCTCCCTGGCTCTTGCGGTGGCTTCCTGCTGTGCGGCGTCCATTGCGTCTCCCCATCGCTTCCCCAAGTACGGTCCTTCGCTGCCGCGAAGCACGTGGGGCATCTTACGGAGAGTGGTCGCCCGCCGGGACCCCCAATCTTTTTGCAGGATTCAGGGGGTGAACCGGTACTCTGGTCTGCGGTGCCGAACCGGAACGTGAAACTTCCGGTGGAACGCATCGTTTTCGGGGCCTTAGCTCAGTTGGTAGAGCGCTGTCTTTGCATGGCAGATGTCAGGGGTTCGACTCCCCTAGGCTCCACAGCGGAAAGCCCCTCCGACCAGAACTTCCTGGTCGGAGGGGCTTTCGCCGTATCGGGACCTCAGCGCTCGTCCTCCACGGACGTGTCCGCCTCGGCCTGCTTCGCCTGCACCTCCGGATCGAGGATGTCCCGGCCACTGCCGTCGACAGAGGTCAGCGGCGCACTGTCGGGAACCTCGGTGGCGGCCGGCGGCTCCACCAGCCAGTCCGGATTGGCCTGCTTGTCCCACCACTTCCACGCGGCGAACGCACCGCCCGCGAGGATGCCGAGAACAACAAGACGCTTGGCGATCCGACCGGAACGGGCCCGGCGCTCGTGCTTGCGCACCAGCTTGCGGATCTCCTTCGGCGAGACGTCGCCGCGCAGCCCCGAGTAGGCCGCACTGCCACGGGCCGCGGCCTCCTTGCGAACCGGCTCGGACGCGGCCACCGCCTGCTCGATGCGCGGCTTCGAGTACGCCGCCGCCTGCCGGGCAGCCTCACGGGTACGGGACGCCGCGTCGTGCGCGGCCTGGTCGAGCTTCGGCGGGACATGCGTCCGCGCCTGCTCGAGGCGCGGAGCGAGGTGCGTGTCGTACTGAGCACGCGCCTGGTGTGCGGCCTGCGAAACCTTGGGCCCGAGCGCGACGCGCGCCTCTTGCGCGTACGTCGTGGCACGGTCCCTCGCCGACTCGGCGTAGGGCGCCACCACTTCCGCGGCATGCAGCACGCTGTCCTTCGCAGAGCCGGTCGCGGCACGCACGCTGTCGATGCGGGTCACGGGATCCTCCTCCTCGGTGGCGTACAGGTTTTTCACCTTTCCACCCTTTCGCGGATCATGCCTGCCGGGAGCGTCAATGCGGTGGTAAGGCTTGGTACGGCTTGATAAAGGGACTTGGCGACGACAATGCCACGGATCGTGGCGGGGCGCGCCTCTTCGACTGCGAGTAGACCGGTTTTCGGCTGCCGAAACCCCCGCACAACCCTGACAAGTCCGTCCGGGTTCACCGAGAGGGCGCCATGCGAGGATCGGGGGGCACAAATGTCAACGGAAGGCAGATCGTGGCCGAGCAGCTGTACGCCACTCTCAGGACCAACCAGGGCGACATCGAGGTCCGGCTGCTGCCGAACCACACCCCCAAGACGGTCAAGAACTTCGTGGAGCTCGCCAAGGGCGAGCGTGAATGGACCAACCCGCAGACCGGGCAGAAGTCCACCGCACCCCTCTACGACGGCACGATCTTCCACCGCGTCATCGGCGGGTTCATGATCCAGGGCGGCGACCCGCTCGGCAACGGCACGGGCGGCCCCGGATACCAGTTCCAGGACGAGTTCCACCCCGACCTCGCCTTCGACAAGCCGTACCTGCTGGCCATGGCCAACGCGGGACCCGGCACGAACGGCTCGCAGTTCTTCATCACCGTCCAGACCACCGACTGGCTGACCCGCAAGCACACCATCTTCGGCGAGGTCGTCGACGAGGCCAGCCAGAAGGTCGTCGACGCCATCGCCGGTACGCAGACCAACCCGCGCACCGACCGGCCCGTCAACGACGTAGTGATCGAGACCGTCTCCGTAGAGACCCGGTAGCCCCGCAGGGAACCAATGCGCCCCGCCGTCCGTCGCCTGTTCGTAGGCACGGGGGCGGGGCGGTGCGTTGCGCGACCGCGCGACGACGACGTACACACACCCGACCGCTCGACCAAAGACCCGAGGGGACGACCGCCATGGATCAGGCGCCCGGCAGCCCACAGGAACCGAAGGACGCCCAGGGCCTGCCCGGCTGCTACCGGCACCCGGACCGCCCGACCGGCATCAGCTGCACCCGATGCGAGCGGCCCATCTGCCCCGAATGCATGGTCAGCGCCTCCGTCGGATTCCAATGCCCGGAATGCGTGCGCAGCGGCTCGGGGACCGGGCACGCGCCGAACGCGAACCAGCCGAGGACCATGGCGGGCGGCGCGATCACCTCCGATCCGCGCCTGGTCACCAAGGTGTTGATCGGGATCTGTGTGGCCGTGTTCGTGGTGCAGATGGCGGTCGGCGAGCGGTTCACCGAGCGGTTCGAGATGATCGGCCTCGCCTTGGCATCCGACCTCGGCGGCCTCGAAGGCGTCGCCGAAGGACAGTGGTACCGGCTGCTCACCGCGATGTTCCTGCACGGCTCCTACATCCACATCGCCTTCAACATGCTCAGCCTGTGGTGGATCGGCGGCCCACTGGAAGCCGCCCTCGGCCGGGCCCGCTACATCGCGCTGTACCTGGTCTCAGGTCTGGCCGGCAGCGCGCTGACCTACCTGCTCGCCGATCAGAACCAGCCCTCGCTCGGCGCCTCCGGTGCGATCTTCGGTCTGTTCGGCGCCACGGCGATCCTGATGCGGCGGCTCAACTACGACCTGCGGCCGGTCATCGCGCTGCTCGTGATCAACCTGATCTTCACGTTCACCCCGGGCTTCAACATCGCCTGGCAGGCGCACATCGGCGGGCTCGTCGGCGGTCTGATCGTTGGCTACGCGATGGTCCATGCCCCGCGCGAGCGTCGCGCGCTCGTGCAGTACGGGGCCTGTGGGCTGGTTCTGCTCGCCGTCGTCGTCACCGTCGTCGTCAGGACCGCGCAGCTCACCTGAGCCCGGTTGTCCACGGATGATGACCGGGGTTGTCCACAGCGTGTGCCGGATCTTGTGCATCCTGTGGGGAACAACTGTGCCCCTCGTCATCAACCTGGGTTTGACCAGGAGGGACAAGGGGCGAACAGGTGGTCGAGCGAAGGTGGACCGGTCACACCGGCGTCAACGCTCAGTGGGTTATCCACAGATCATGCGACCTTTTCCACGGCTGTGGAAACTTCAGCGGAGTCTGTGGATAACTCAGTGGATAGCTCAGGGCAGAGCTACTTCCGCGGCTACTTCCACTGGGTGGAGACGCCGAAGCCGCCGGCGATGAAGCCGAAGCCCACGACGATGTTCCAGTTGCCGAGCGCCTTGATCGGCAGCGTGCCGTCGGCCACGTAGAAGACGACGATCCAGACGAGCCCGACAAGGAACAGCGCCAGCATCACCGGCGCCACCCAGCCGCGGTTGGTCAGCTTGATATTGGCTGCCTGCTTCGACGCCGTCGGCGGCGTGTAGTCGGCCTTCTTGCGGATACGTGACTTCGGCACGAGGGTCTCTCCTGTCGATGCGCTGCGTGGCCGCGCAGAGTACGTGGGCTGGCTCCGGAGCAGCGTACAAGGGGAAGTTGTGGGGATTCCCCGTGCTCCTCCGGGCGTCCGTTAGCGTAGTGCTTCCGTGGCGTCGAAGGAGATAAGGGTACGTTGAGCAATTCCGTCGACCCTGCCAAGAGTTCCGCCCGTGGGCGCCTGCGGCCCGTGCGGTTGCTCACCGTGGGCGTTTTCGCGCTCGCCGGCCTCATCTTCTTCACCAGTTTCAATACGGCCAAGGGCACCAATATCCGGACGGACGGGTCCCTGCTGAAGCTCTCCGACCTCATCCAGGAGCGCAGCCGCAAGAACAAGGACCTGGAAGCGGTCAACGGCGGGGTGCGCGGCGATGTCGAGCGTCTCGCCGAGCGCGACAACGGCTCCACGAAGGCCGACGACGAGAAGTTGTCCGGCCTGGAGAAGGCGTCGGGGACGAAGAAGCTGAAGGGCGAGGCGATCTCCGTCACACTCGACGACGCCCCGCCGAACGCCGCTCCCAAGCTCCCCGGCTACCCCGACCCGCAGCCCAACGACCTGGTCATCCACCAGCAGGACCTGCAGGCCGTGGTGAACGCCCTGTGGCACGGCGGCGCCAAGGGCATCAAGGTCATGGACCAGCGCCTCATCTCCACGTCCGCCGTCCGCTGCGTCGGCAACACCCTGATCCTCCAGGGCCGTGTCTACTCGCCCCCGTACAAGATCACCGCGGTCGGTGACCCGGAGAAGCTGAAGCAGGCGGTCGCGGCGTCGCCGGAGATCCAGAACTACATGCTGTACGTCAACGCGTACGGGCTCGGCTGGAAAGTCGAGGACGACGGGACGATGACTCTTCCCGGTTACTCGGGCACAGTGGATCTCCACTACGCGAAGCCCGTGAACTAGCCATGGAGTAGCCGCCGTACTGGGGGGCCTGTGTCGGTACGTGTCGCCATCAGGACATTCAGCGAACTCTGCATCACCGTCGGCGCCTTGATCGTGTTGTTTGTCGCCTACGTGCTGTTCTGGACCGGTGTGAAGGCCGACAGCGCGATGGGCGGTCAGATCGACGACCTCCAGGACCAGTGGGCGAAGCGGCCGGTGGCGAGTGCGGCGCCCGAGGGCGGGACCAGTGCGGCGCCGCCGAAGCAGGGCCCGTACAAGGACGGCAAGCCCTTCGGCGTGATGTACATTCCGCGGCTCGGTTTCACGTGGAACAAGCCCGTGCTGCAGAACACGAAGGTCGACACCCTCAAGAAGGGGCTCGGGCACTACGCGGGCACGGCCCAGCTCGGGGAGAAGGGGAACTTCGCGGTCGCCGGGCATCGTCGTACCTATGGCGACCCGTTCAAGGACTTCCCGAAGCTCAGGCCGGGTGACCCGGTCGTGCTCACCGACGGGACGACCTGGTTCACGTACGTCATCGACACCAAGCCGTACAAGACGCTGCCGAGCGATGTCGGGGTGATCGACCCGGTGCCGCGCAAGTCCGGATACCAGGAGCCCGGGCGCTATCTGACGCTGACGACGTGTGAGCCGGAGTGGGGCCACAGTCACCGGCTGATCGTCTGGGCGCATCTCGATGCCACTCAGCCTGTGGAGGCAGGCAAACCGAAAGCGCTGCGCCGTTAGTCTGGTGCCGTAATCGCAGAACGGTGGAAGGGGAGCCCGGCATGTACGGCTGGATCTGGCGGCATCTGCCGGGGAACACCTGGGTGAGGGCGGGGATCTCGGTCCTGCTCGTCCTGGCGGTCGTGTACGTCCTCTTCCAGTACATCTTCCCCTGGGCCGAGCCGCTGCTGCCCTTCAACGATGTGACGGTGAACGGCCAGTGAGCACGCGAAAGACCCGCATTCTCGTCGTCGACAACTACGACAGCTTCGTCTTCAACCTCGTCCAGTACCTGTACCAGTTGGGTGCCGAGTGCGAGGTCGTGCGCAACGACGAGGTGACGACCTCGCATGCGCAGGACGGGTTCGACGGCGTGCTGCTCAGCCCGGGGCCGGGCGCCCCCGAACAGGCCGGTGTCTGCATCGAGATGGTGCGGCACTGCGCGGCGACCGGTGTGCCCGTCTTCGGTGTCTGCCTCGGTATGCAGTCGATGCAGGTGGCGTACGGCGGTGTCGTGGACCGCGCCCCCGAGCTGCTGCACGGCAAGACCTCGCTCGTCGGGCACGCGGGGAAGGGGGTCTTCGCGGGCCTCCCCGACCCGTTCACGGCGACGCGCTACCACTCGCTGGCCGCGGAGCCCGGCACCGTTCCGGAGGAGCTGGAGGTCACGGCGCGTACCGAGGACGGCATCATCATGGGTCTGCGCCACCGTGAACTGCCGGTCGAGGGCGTGCAGTTCCACCCCGAGTCGGTGCTCACGGAGCACGGGCACCTGATGCTCGCCAACTGGCTCGTCGAGTGCGGGGACACGGGCGCCGTGGCCAGATCGGCCGGGCTCGCGCCGGTCGTGGGCAGGGCCTCGGCGTGACCGCATTGCGCCCCGAGCAGGACGGAGAGGCGGGCGGGTTCGAGGATGCCGTGAGCCGCCTCGACGACCCGCTGAACGACCCGTTGCCGGGGCAGCATCCGTCGCCGTGGTTCCGGCCGTCGGGGGCGCAGGAGCAGGAGCAGGAGGCGCAGCCGGAGCAGCCGCGGGTCGAGGAGCCGAAGCGCCGGATCGAGCCGGAGCCGGAGTGGTACGACCCGCAGGGGTACGCCCAGGACTGGTACGGCGGCGCGCAGCAGCAGGCCCAGCGGCAGGCCGCGCAGCAGCAGGCCCAGCGGCAGGCCGCGCAGCAGCAGGCCGCTCAGCAGCAGGTCCCGCAGTCGGCGCCCGTAGCGCCCGCGGCCGTGCAGCACGCCCAGGAGCAGGCCCCTGAGCCCGCCCACACCCCCGTACGGGAGGAGTCCGGGTCCGAGCCGGCGCGGGACGACGAGACCGTTGCCCTGCGGACGGCGGACACCCGGCGAATAGTCGGGACGCCGCCGGCCACGGGTGGCCGGGCCGCGCGCAGGAAGGCCGCCAAGCGGGGCGGTGGACGGCATTCGGCCGCGCCCGCGGCGGGGCAGGAGCCGGATGGGGAGGCGGACGGCAAGCCGTTGACCCGGGTCGAGGCGCGGGCCGCGGCGCGGGCGGCCAAGCCGAGGGCCGGGGTGGTCGCGAGCCGGGCGGTCGGCGAAGTCTTCATCAGCATCGGGGTGTTGATGCTGCTGTTCGTCACCTACCAGCTGTGGTGGTCGAACATAAGGGCTCACGACATCGCCGGCAGCGCCCGGCACAGTCTTGAGGACGACTGGGCCAACGGGAAGCGCAAGCCGGGTGCGTTCGAGCCGGGGCAGGGTTTCGCGATTCTCTACATCCCGAAGCTGGACGTCGTCGTGCCGATCGCGGAGGGGATCAGCAAGCCGAAGGTGCTCGACAAGGGGATGGTCGGGCACTACGACAAGGACAGCATTCCGACCGCGATGCCGGACGCGAAGCAGGGGAACTTCGCGGTGGCCGGGCACCGCAATACGCACGGCGAGCCGTTCCGGTTCATCAACCGTCTCGAACCGGGCGACCCGATCGTGGTCGAGACGCAGGACAGGTACTACGTGTACAAAATGGCGAGCATCCTCCCGCAGACGATGCCGTCGAACACGGCCGTGCTGAACCCGATCCCGGCGGGCTCCGGATTCACCAAGCCGGGGCGGTACATCACTCTGACGACGTGCACTCCGGAATTCACCAGTACGTATCGAATGATCGTCTGGGGCAAGATGGTCGAGGAGCGTCCGCGGAGCAAGGGCAAGCCGGACGCGCTCGTCGAATAACCGGGGACCACCGGGCACCAGGCATCGGGCAGTACGGCGCACAGAGACGGGGCATGACGCAGTGGCAGCGACGACCGACCATGGGGAAGAAGCCGCACCAAAGGGCCCCTCGCCCGCGCCGTCACCCCGGCGCGGCAAGATCGCGACCGCCGTCAGTGTCTTCGGTGAACTGCTCATCACGGCGGGTGTGATTCTCGGTCTTTTCGTCGCCTATTCACTGTGGTGGACCAACGTCGTCGCGGATCGTGCTGCGGGCAGGCAGGGCGACAAGATCCGCGACCAGTGGAAGGGCAACAGCGGTCCTGGAGCCCTGGACACCAAGAACGGCATCGGCTTCCTGCACGTGCCCGCGATGAGCGGTGGCGAGGTGCTGGTCGAGAAGGGCACCGACACCAAGATCCTCAACGATGGTGTCGCCGGCTACTACACGGACCCCGTGAAGGCGGCGCTGCCGACGAACGGGAAGAACGGCAACTTCTCGCTGGCCGCGCACCGGGACGGGCACGGCGCCAAGTTCCACAACATCGACAAGATCGAGAAGGGCGATCCGATCGTCTTCGAGACGAAGGACGACTGGTACGTCTACAAGGTCTACAACGTCCTTCCGGAGACCTCGAAGTACAACGTGGACGTCCTCGACAAGGTGCCCGAGGAGTCGGGCAAGAAGAAGCCCGGAAAGTACATCACGCTGACGACCTGCACGCCGGTCTACACGTCCACGTACCGGTACGTGGTGTGGGGCGAGCTGGAGCGGATCGACAAGGTGGACAGCGACCGGACACCACCGAAGGAACTGCGGTAGGGCGCTGGTCGGTTGGCCTGGCTCCGGGAGGTCATTCCAGGATCTTCAGTGGTGCTCCGGTGCTCCACTCCTCCAGCAGGCTGCGGGGCACGACCGTGACTCCGGCCTCGGCGGTGATGTCGATGCCCCGGTCTCCCCAGCCTCCTTGGACGGTGACGTCGGTGCAGTGGTCACGGTCGAGTAGTGACGCGATGTGGTTCTCGAACTGACGGCCGTTCATGGCGTCCATGGCCGCCATGGTGCCGGGGAGCGGACGGTTCTCCACCGCTGTTTCCAGGCGTTGGAGTCGCGCGTGGTGGCGGCGGATCCGGTGTTCCACGTGCTGGATCCCGGTTCGGAGGTCGATCAGTTCCCGGCGGTGTTCGCCGGAGGTCTCGATCAGGGCGTTGAACATGGGGACGACGGTCTTGCCGAGGGTGTCGGCGATGCGCTGGTCGATGCGGGCGTCGAGTGCGTCGGTGGTGGGGGCGTCGGGGGTGGTGGCGTCCGGTTTGCCGGCGGGGCGGGTGCGGGCCAGGTATTCGATGTCGAGGAGGTAGGTGCGGACCTGGCGGGCGATGTCGCTGTCGCGCAGGAGCATGGCGACGTTGAGGACGGCTCGGCGGGACCACAGCGCGAGGCTGGAGCGGGGCTGTGGAAAACTGTGGGGATAGGAACTCAAGTTGAGTTCCTTGAATTCGCGCAGTTCAAAGCCGCGAAGTACCCGCAGGCCGTTGGATGTGAGTTCTTGCCGGTGGCGGCTGAGCAGGTTGTTGATGACGGTCTCGGCGACGTCGAAGTACGCCGCCACCATCGCCGTCGTCACGTGTGTCCCGTCCGGAAGCAGTGACAGGGCCCTTACCTTGTCGAGCACGTCGGTGCGGTCGAGCACGCTGTGGCGCAGGGATTTGGATTCGATCAGGACCGATTCGTCGATCACCGGAGTTCCTTCCGCTGGGGAGGTGTCAAGTCCGGATAACGGGTCGGATCGTATGAAGTTACGTTCGCTGTCTGTACGTGAGTGCGAGGCGGAGAGGGCTTACGCGCCCGACGACGACCGGAGCCCCGGCCCCCTCACTCGGAGGGGGCCGGGGCTCCGGACTTGTTGCAGGTGGCGGAGCGTCAGCCGCCGAGGTTGCCTCCGAAGATGCCGCCGTTGTCGTTGCCGCCGTTGTTGCCGCCGCCGCCGACCGTGGTCAGGGTGACCGTGGTGTTGGCGGGGTCGGACGCGGTGTTGGCGGCCGGGTCCTGGGTGATGACCCGGGCCGCGTCGCCCTGGTCGGCGCCGTCGGCGAACTGGACGTTCTTGAAGCCGGCGTCGTTGAGGATCTTCTTGGCGTCCTTCACGGTCTGGCCGACCACGTTCGGGACGGGCGTCTGCGCGCCCTTCTTGGCGACCTTCAGCGTGACGGTGGAGCCGGGCTCCGCCTGGCTGTCCGCGGGGAGGCTCTGTGCGAAGACCTTGCCGGGCTCGGCGGCGGTGCTCTCCTCCTCGGCGCAGGTCGCCTTGAGCTTGTTGTCCTGGAGCTGCTGGGTGGCCTCGTCGCAGGAGAGGTTGCCGCCGGCCACGTTCGGGACGGTGACAAGTGCCTTCTTCTTGGCGACGGTCAGGGTGATCTCGGTGCCCTTTTCGACCTTGCCGCTGTCCGGGTCCTGTCGGATGACCGTGCCCGGGTTGCGCTCGGACTCCTCGACTTCCTTGTTGACGTTGGAGAAACCCTTGTCGCTCAGTTCGCTGCGGGCCTCGTCGTAGGACAGACCCGTGACGTCCGGGATGGACACCTTGGGCGCCCCCGTCGAGACGGACACGGTGACCGTGTCGTTCTTCTCGACCGTGGTGCCGGACTCGGGGGTCTGGGAGCAGATCTGGCCCTTGGGGTAGTCCTCGCAGGGGCCCGACTTGCTGGAGTCCAGCTTGAGGTCGCGGTTCTCGGCCATCTTCTCGGCCTCGCCGACCGTCTTGCCGACGAAGTTCGGGGCCTTGAACGACTCGTTGCCGGCGCTTCCGCCGCCGAAGATCTCCCTACCGATGAGGACGGCGCCGACGAGCACCAGGATGCCCGCGAGGACGAGGAGGATCGTCGATGTGCGGTTCTTCCCCTGGCGGCGCCGGTCGCTCCGCTCGTCGTAGCCGAAGCCTCCGTCGTCCGGGTTGGTCGGCGGCAGCATCGACGTCTGGCCCGCGCCGTTCTGCGGGCGCAGCATCGCGGTCTGCTGGTCGTCGGGGTGTCCCGCGCCGTAGCCGACGGCGCCCATCGCGGCGGTGGCGGCGACGGGCTGGCCGTCGAGGCAGGCCTCGATGTCGGCGCGCATCTCGTCGGCCGACTGGTAGCGGTAGTCGGGGTCCTTGGTCAGTGCCTTGAGGACGATGGCGTCCATCTCGGGCGTGATCTCGGAGTCGAAGACCGACGGGGCCTGGGCCTCTTCGCGGACGTGCTGGTACGCGACGGCGACCGGGGAGTCGCCGACGAACGGCGGCCGGACGGTCAGCAGCTCGTAGAGCAGGCAGCCCGTCGAGTACAGGTCGGAGCGGGCGTCGACCTGTTCGCCCTTGGCCTGCTCCGGGGAGAGGTACTGGGCGGTGCCGATGACGGCGGCGGTCTGGGTCATGGTCATGCCGGCGTCGCCCATCGCGCGGGCGATGCCGAAGTCCATGACCTTCACCTGGCCGGTGCGGGTCAGCATGACGTTGGCCGGCTTGATGTCGCGGTGCACGATGCCCGCGCGGTGCGAGTACTCGAGGGCCTGGAGGATGCCGACGGTCATCTCCATGGCGCGCTCCGGCAGCAGCTTGCGGCCGGAGTGCAGCAGCTCTCTGAGCGTGGATCCGTCGACGTACTCCATCACGATGTACGGGATGGAGACCTGGTCGACGTAGTCCTCGCCCGTGTCGTACACCGCCACGATCGCGGGATGGTTGAGCGAGGCGGCCGACTGGGCCTCCCGGCGGAACCGGGCCTGGAACGACGGGTCGCGCGCGAGGTCCACCCGCAGCGTCTTCACCGCCACGGTGCGGCCGAGCCGGGTGTCATGGGCGAGATAGACCTCCGCCATGCCACCACGGCCGAGCACCTGGCCCAGCTCGTACCGGCCGCCGAGGCGACGCGGCTCTTCCATTACCTACCAGCCCTCTCCGTCGGTCCCGACCGTCCCGTTCGGGTCGGGCGGTGTGCTGTCCGGGCCATACGGTACCCGGCCTGCCCAGCGTGACCTGGTCGCCACCGTGACCCGTGACAGGACCGGTATCGCCACGTGCATCTATGTGAACAACGAGTGACCGGGCTCACAAGGCGCGGTGAAACCGGGTTCCCTCGGCTCATTTCTTGCTGTCCACGACCGCCTTCATCACGTCTCGCGCGATCGGGGCGGCGAGGCCGCCGCCGGAGATGTCGTCGCGGTTGGCGCTGCCGTCCTCGACCACTACGGCCACCGCGACCGGCGAACCGGAGCTGGTCTTGGCGTAGGAGACGAACCAGGCGTAAGGCTTCTCACTGTTGTCGACACCGTGCTGGGCGGTACCGGTCTTGCCGCCGACGGTGACGCCGGGGATCTTGGCATTGGTGCCGGTGCCCTCGTTGATGACGGTCTCCATCATCGACTGGAGCTTCTGCGCGTTCGGCTCGGAGAGCGGCCGGCTCATCTCCTTCGGGTCCGTCTTCTCGATGGTGTCGAGGTTCGGGGCCTTCAGTTCGTCGACCATGTACGGCTCCATGAGCTTGCCGTCGTTGGCGATCGCGGAGGCGACCATCGCCATCTGCAGCGGGGTCGTGGCGGTGTTGAACTGGCCGATCGAGGAGAGCGCGGTCTCCGACTTGTTCATGTCGTCGTCGAAGTTCGACGCGTTCGAGCGGACCGGGATGAACTGCTCCTTGTTGAAGCCGAACTTGTCCGCCTCCTCGCGCATCGCGTCGACGCCGAGGTCCGAGCCGATCTTGCCGAAGACGGTGTTGCAGGAGACCCGCAGGGCGTTGCGCAGCGTCGCGTTCTCACACGGGATGTTGCCCTCGTTCTTCAACGGGGTCGTGGTGCCCGGCATGATCCACGGCAGCGGGGTGTCGGTCTTCTGGTCCGGGTCGTACTTGCCGCTCTCGAGTGCGGCCGCGGCCGTCACCAGCTTGAACGTCGAACCCGGGGGGTACGTCTCGCGCAGCGCGCGGTTGACGAGCGGCTTGTCCTTGTCCTTGTCGAGCCGCTGGAACGTCTTGCCGTCGTCGATGGAGTTCCCGGCGAAGGACGACGGGTCGTACGACGGGGTGGAGGCGAGCGCGAGGATCTTGCCGGTGGACGGCTCGATGGCGGCGACGGCACCCTTGCCGCGGTTCTTCAGGCCGTCGTAGGCGGCCTTCTGCGCGTCGGCGTTGAGGGTGGTGACGACGTTGCCGCCCTCCTTCTGCTTGCCCGTGATCATGTCGAGGGTGTTGCGGAAGAAGAGGCGGTCGTCGTTGCCGCTGAGGATGCCGTCCTCGAGGTTCTCGATCTGGCTGGCGCCGACGACCTGGGAGGCGTAGCCGGTGACGGGCGACCACATGGGCCCGTCCTTCCAGGTGCGCTTGTACTTGAGGTCGGTGCCGGTGGTCGCCTTGGAGCCGGTGATGGACTTGCCGTCGACGATGATGTCGCCGCGCGGCGTCGAGTACCGCTCGATGGCGACGCGGCGGTTCTCCTTGTCGGAGGCGAGCGAGTCGGCCTTCACGTACTGGAGCCAGTTGTCCCGGATGAGGAGGCCGAGGACCAGGAGTCCGCAGAAGATCGCGATGCGGCGCAGGGGCTTGTTCACGGTCGGACCACCTGGGTCATCTCGGCGTCGGGGCTGGGCGTGGGGCTCGGGGCGGGCCGCCGCGCGGTGTCGCTGATCCGGATCAGGATGCCGATGAGCGCCCAGTTGGCGATGACGGAGGATCCGCCGTACGCGAGGAAGGGCATCGTCATACCGGTCAGCGGGATGAGGCCCATGACACCGCCCGCGACGACGAAGACCTGGAGCGCGAAGGCGCCGGAGAGGCCGACGGCGAGCAGCTTGCCGAAGGGGTCGCGGGCCGCGAGGGCGGTGCGTACGCCGCGCTCGACGATGAGTGCGTAGAGCAGCAGGATCGCCATGAGGCCCGCGAGGCCCAGTTCCTCGCCGAAGGTGGCGAGGACGAAGTCGGAGTTGGCGGCGAAGCGGATCAGTTCGGAGTGGCCCTGGCCCCAGCCGGTGCCGAGGGTGCCGCCGGAGCCGAAGGCCCACAGTGCCTGCATGGCCTGCTCGGAGTGGCCGGGCACGCCCTGCCGGCTGAGCATGTACTCCTTCATCGGGTCGAGCCAGGCGTCGACGCGCTGCTGGATGTGCGGCTCGAACGTGGCGACGCCGACGGCGCCGACGGCGGACATCATCAGACCGAAGACGATCCAGCTGGTCCGCTCGGTGGCGACGTACAGCATGATGACGAACATTCCGAAGAACAGCAGCGACGTTCCGAGGTCGGTCTCGAAGACCAGGATGAGGATCGAGATTCCCCAGACGACGAGGATCGGTCCGAGGTCGCGGCCGCGGGGCAGGTACAGGCCCATGAAGCGGCGTGAGGCGAGTGCCAGGGCGTCCCGCTTCACCATGAGGTAGCCGGCGAAGAAGATCGCGAGGACGATCTTCGCGAACTCGCCGGGCTGGATGGAGAAGCCGCCGACGTGGATCCAGATCTTGGCGCCGTAGATGTTCTGGCCGAGGCCCGGAACGAGCGGGAGCAGCAGCAGGACCACGGCGCCGAGCATGGAGATGTAGGTGTAGCGCTGCAGGGCGCGGTGGTCCTTCAGGAAGATCAGGACCACGATGAAGAGCGCGATGCCCATCGCCGTGTACATCAGCTGCTTGGGTGCGGCGCTGCCGGCCTGGTCGATGGACTGGAGCAGCTTCGACTGGTCGAGCCGCCAGATGACCACGAGGCCAAGACCGTTGAGCAGCGTGGCCAGCGGCAGCATCAGGGGGTCCGCGTACGCCGCGAACTTCCGTACGACGATGTGGGCGACGCCCGCGAGCAGGCCGAGGCCGAGGCCGTAGCCGAGCAGGCCGGCGGGGACCTCGCCGTCGAGGGCGAGGCCGACATTGGCGTACGCGAACACCGGGATGATCACGGCGAACACGAGGAGTGCCAGCTCGGTGTTGCGCCGGCTGGGTGCTCCGATCGCTCCAATGGTCGACGTATGGGTCGTGGAGTTACTACTCATGGCGTGCTGAGGCCCCCAACGGCTTCTACTGCTGTGCGCACGCCTTGGCCAGCTGCTGCTCTTCCTCGGAAAGAGTGGGGCCAGGGGTGGGCGTGGGAGAGGTCTTGGACTTGCCGGTCGACGACGAGGACGGCTTCGACGGGGTCGGCGTGGGTGTGACGGTGCGGTACGACGCCTTGGACGCCGTGCCTCCTGTGGAGGTTCCGCCCGCTTCGCCCTCGCCGGTCTTGGCGTTCTTCTCGTTCTCGGCCTTGTCCCGGGCGGCCTGCTTCTCGCATGCGGTGGCCTGCGCGGAGAGTTCCTGGATCTTGTCCTGGGCGGCGGCGAGGTCGCCTTCGGCGATGGTCGCGTCGACCTGCTTGCGCTGGTAGGGCGGCAGGTACTTGAGCTGGATCTCCGGGTGGTCCTTGTCCACCTTGGACAGGCTGACCCAGGCGAGGTCCTGGCTGATGCCGCGGTACAGCGCCACGTGCTCCTCGTTGGTGCCGACGTAGTACTGCGTCTGCGTCCAGCGGTAGCCGCCGTAGAGTCCGCCGCCGATGACGGCGAGCGCGAGCACCGTGTAGAGGGATCTCTTGAGCCACCTGCGGCGCGGCCGCGGCTTGACGAAGTCCTCGTCGGAGTAGGAGAAGCCCTCGACGGAGCCGCTGTCGGGCGGGCCGAACTCGCCGCCACCGCCGCCCGAGCCGCCGGGGGCCTGGCGGCCGAGTCCCGCGGCGCGGCCCGCGGGCGTCTCCATCGCGTTGCCTTCGTGCAGCGCCTGCTGGTTCTCGGCGACCGCGCCGACGATCACGGGGGCGTCCGAGAGGTGACCGGCGAGGGTGTCCCCGCTGTCGATGTCGAGGACGTCCGCGACGATCACGGTGATGTTGTCGGGTCCGCCGCCGCGCAGCGCCAGCTGGATCAGGTCCTGGACCGTCTCCTGCGGGCCCTGGTAGCTGGCGAGGGTCTCCTCCATCGTCTGGTGGGAGACGACGCCGGACAGGCCGTCGGAGCAGATCAGGTACCGGTCGCCGGCCCGGACCTCGCGGATGGAGAGGTCGGGTTCGACGTGGTCGCCGCTGCCGAGCGCGCGCATGAGCAGCGAGCGCTGCGGGTGCGTGGTGGCTTCCTCTTCGGTGATGCGGCCCTCGTCGACGAGGCGCTGCACCCACGTGTGGTCCTGGGTGATCTGCGTGAGCACGCCGTCGCGCAGCAGGTAGGCGCGCGAGTCGCCGACGTGTACGAGGCCGAGTCGCTGGCCCGTCCACAGCAGTGCGGTCAGGGTGGTCCCCATGCCTTCGAGCTGGGGGTCCTCCTCGACCATCATCCGGAGCTGGTCGTTGGCCCGCTGCACGGCGGTGCCGAGCGAGGTCAGGATGTCGGAGCCGGGCACGTCGTCGTCGAGCGCGACGATGGTGGAGATCACCTCGGAGGAGGCGACCTCACCGGCGGCCTGGCCGCCCATGCCGTCGGCGATCGCGAGCAGCCGGGGGCCGGCGTAGCCGGAGTCCTCGTTGCCCTCGCGGATCATGCCTTTGTGTGATCCGGCGGCGAAGCGCAGTGACAGACTCATGCGCACCTGCCCAGCTGGCTCAGACTCCGGGTACAGCCGGTCGTGTCGAACCACACTGCCCACCCTCCGGTCGGGAGCGCGCCGGGGTCCGGGGCAGCAAGGGCCCGGACGTCCGCGTCGGCCCGCTCGCTCCGCTCGCGCTCATTCATGACGTAGCACTACTTCCGCAGCTCGATGACGGTCTTGCCGATGCGGATCGGCGCGCCCAGCGGGATCGGCTGGGGCGTCGTGAGGCGGGTCCGGTCGAGATACGTGCCGTTGGTGGACCCGAGGTCCTCGACGATCCACTGGCCGTCCCGGTCCGGGTAGATCCTGGCATGCCGGCTCGACGCGTAGTCGTCGTCGAGCACGATCGTGCTGTCGTGCGCACGGCCGAGCGTGATCGTCTGTCCTTGCAGCGCCACCGTGGTGCCGGTGAGCGTGCCTTCGGAGACGACCAGCTTGCTGGGGGCGCCGCGCCGTTGGCGGCCACCGCCCCCTTGCTGCTGTTGCCGCTGCTGCGGAGGCGCGGCGGCCTGTCGTGCGGCCTGTTGCGAGCGTCCGCTCTCACGGCGTGAGCCGCGTGCGGTGACGCGCGTACCGAACAGGTCGCTGCGGATGACCTGGACGGCCACGATCACGAACAGCCACAGAACGGCCAGGAAACCCAGCCGCATGACCGTCAGGGTCAGCTCTGACATTGCCCCCGCTTCACCCTTCGGCTTGCCGGTAAACGATGGTGGTTTGGCCCACGACGATCCGCGAGCCGTCGCGGAGCGTAGCGCGGGTGGTGTGCTGCCCGTCCACCACGATGCCGTTGGTGGATCCGAGATCCTGGATCGTCGAGGGCGTTCCGGTCCGGATCTCGCAGTGCCGGCGCGATACGCCGGGGTCGTCGATCCGCACGTCGGCCTCGGTGGACCGGCCGAGCACGAGGGTGGCGCGGGAGATCTGGTGGCGTGTGCCATTGATCTCGATCCAGTGGCGCACGCGGGCGCCGGGCAGCGGGCCCGCGTCGGGCTGCTGTCCTTGCGGCGCGGGCGCCGGCTGGGGGGCCTGCGCCGGGCGGCCCGGTGGCGGGGCCGAGGGCATCGGCGGGGCCGCGGTGGGCTGCGGGTGTCCGTAGCCACCGGGTGCCTGGTTCGGGCGGGCGGCCGGGGTGGGGCGCTGCTGCTGGGGCCGGTCCTGGCTGGTGGAGGACGCGAGGGTGCGGCTGCGTACCCGGTACAGACCCGTGTCCAGGTCGTCCGCCTTCTCCAGGTGCACCTTGATGGGGCCCATGAAGCTGTAGCGCTGCTGCTTCGCGTAGTCGCGCACCATGCCGGACAGCTCGTCGCCGAGCTGGCCCGAGTAGGGGCTCAGGCGCTCGTAGTCGGGCGCGCTGAGCTCCACGATGAAGTCGTTGGGGACGACGGTCCGGTCGCGGTTCCAGATCGTGGCGTTGTTGTCGCACTCGCGCTGGAGTGCGCCTGCGATCTCGACGGGCTGCACCTCGGACTTGAAGACCTTGGCGAAGGTGCCGTTGACCAGCCCCTCCAGGCGCTGTTCAAACTTCTTCAGGACTCCCATGGGGCACCTCCTCCTTCGTTGCCGTCCTGCCTGCTTGGTACTGCTTACTGATCGTATCCACGCGTCGGGAAATCGGCTGGTTCCCCCTGTCCGCCTGCTCGATGAGTGTCGACGCTCACAGCCCCTCAACCGGGCCCCTTGTCTGGGGATCGTAGAGGTGGCCTCCGAACAGTGTCCCGTACGCGGCTGTGGGACGTGGGCGATCCACCCTCCGGATGCCCGCTGGGAGGCCCCCGGGAACGGATGTGAATCCACCCTCCGCAGCGTGCTAATGTTTTGTTCGTCGGAAGGCACAGGGCCCGCAAGGGCACGGAGTTCGGAAGACACACTCGATTGCGCGAGTGGCGGAACGGCAGACGCGCTGGCTTCAGGTGCCAGTGTCCTTCGGGACGTGGGGGTTCAAATCCCCCCTCGCGCACAGCGAAAAGCCCCGCAGATCCTTGGATCTGCGGGGCTTTTGCGTTGCCTGTCGTTGACGGCGGGTGCGCATGCTCACAGGGCCCCGCGACCAACTGGTCGCGGGGCCCTGTGGGTTATGTCACGCCACTACGCGCGCGTGCTCGGGTGTGCGCGCGTGCTCAGGCGGCGAAGCGGGAGGCGAGCGCCTTGCCCTTCTCCTCGGCGTCCGCGAGGGCCTTGTCGCGGGAGGCCTCGAAGAGCGGGACGAGCTCGGCCATCGCCGGGTTCTGCGGGGCCATGGTCAGCTCCGGGACGATGAAGTCCAGGTCGAGGCCGAGGCCGTCGCGCAGGGTCGCGCCCAGGAAGTTCTGCACGTACTCGAAGCCCTCGCGCGGGGTGCCCGGCGCGTAGGAGCCACCGCGGCTGGCGACGACGGTGACCGGGGTGCCCTTGGCGGACTGGGTCTCGGGGCCGGAGGTGCGGCCCATGAGGATCACGTTGTCCAGCCATGCCTTCAGCGTGGAGGGGATCGAGAAGTTGTACATGGGGGCGCCGATCAGGATGGCGTCCGCCTGCTCCAGCTCCTCGATGAGCTTGACGCGCTCGGCGAAGGCGGCGGCCTGCTCCGGCGTGTGGGCGTCGGCGGGGACGAAGCCGGCCACGTGGGCGTCGGCGGTGATGTGCGGCACCGGGGTGGCGGCCAGGTCGCGGTAGACGACGGTGCCCTCGGGGTGCTGCTCCTGCCAGGCCTTGCGGAAGGCGTCCGTGACGGCACGGGACGCGGATGCCTGGCCGTCGAAGACGGAGGAGTCGATGTGGAGGAGGGTGGCCATGGTTGTCTCCCGTGCGGGTTGAGTGCGCCCCACGAGGATTGAGGGCGCGGTAATTGAGTATGTAACTAGTAATAGCACAGGGGCTTACTTTTTTTCACCCCCGTACGGGAACGCAGTACCCTGGAGGCATGGTGGGCAGCGGGGAAGACATGAGCGAGGCGTGCGCGGGAGACGTCGTGACCCACGAACCCCAGAGGTGTTCGACGGTCGACATCGGCATGACGCGCGTCTTCGGACTGCTGGGCAAGCGGTGGACGGGGCTGATCGTGTCCGTCCTGATGAGCGGGCCGAGACACTTCGCGGACCTGCGCAGGGCCATCCCCGGCATCAGCGAGCGGATGCTCTCCGACCGGCTGACCGAGCTCGGAGCGGCCGGTCTCGTCGTGCGGCAGGTCGACGAGGGGCCGCCGCTGCGGGTCTCGTACCGGCTCTCGGCGGCGGGCGCCGCGTTGCAGCCCGCGCTGCGGGAGCTGGGGGACTGGGCCGGGAAGTACCTGGGGGCCGAGGGCGGCACGTGCCCGGAGGAGTTCCGGAAATAGCGCGGGCGGCGGTGGAACGGGCCCGCGGAGTGAGCGAGTTGTGCACGTGCTGAGGGTTTTCCACAGGCCCTGACGGGTTTCCCGGAGCGGCGGTACGGTCGTCACCGATTACACGCGACGTGCGGGGGCGGCCTCGTGCGCGACGTTCGTACGGGACGGGGGAGGCGGTCGGTCGTGGGCGGATCGGAACACGTGGCGGTGCCGCGGCAGGGCGGGGCGGCGAAGGACGCGAAGGCCGGAGCGATCGGAGCGGTCGGGGCGCGGCGGCTGCCGCGGGTGCCGGGGTTCGCCGCGGCGGCCGAGGAATCGGGCGGCTCCCCCAAGACGATGGGCAAGGCGCTGCGCGGGAAGGTGCCGCGCGGCGCGCACCGGGACTTCGCGGTGGACCCGGACCGGCCGGACGGGCCGGCCGCCGTCGAGGAGTCGAGCCGCGGCAGGATCCCCGAGCTCACGCCGATCCGCGTCGGACGCATGGCCGCCACCCCCTTCGCGTTCCTGCGCGGCTCGGCGGGACTGATGGCGTACGACCTCGCGCGCACGCCGGTGACCGGTATCGGCGCCCAGATCTGCGGTGACGCGCACGCGGCCAACTTCGGCCTGTACGCGGACGCGCGCGGCGGCCTCGTCATCGACCTGAACGACTTCGACGAGACGGTGCACGGCCCCTGGGAATGGGACCTGAAGCGGCTCGCCACCTCGCTCGTGCTCGCGGGCCGGGAGGCGGGCGCCGACGAGGACACCTGCGAGGAAGCGGCGCACGACGCCGTCGGCGCCTACCGGCGCACCATGCGGCTCCTCGCGAAGCTCCCCACCTTGGAGGCGTGGAACGCGATCGCCGACGAGGAGCTCGTCTCCCACGCGAACGCCCGCGACCTGCTCGGCACCCTGGAGCGGGTCTCCGAGAAGGCCAGCAGGAACACCAGCGGACGGTTCGCGGCCAAGTCCACGGTCGCCGTCGACGGCGGCGGTCGGCGGTTCGTGGACGCACCGCCGGTGCTGCGCTCGGTGCCCGACGGGGAGGCCGCGGCGGTCGCGAGCGCGCTCGGCCCCTATCTGGAGACGCTGTCCGCGGACCGGCTGCCGCTGCTCGGGCGGTACGCGATCCACGACGTGGCGTTCCGCGTCGTCGGCACCGGCAGCGTCGGCACCCGCTCCTACGTGGTGCTGCTCCTCGACCACCGGGGCGAGCCGCTCGTGCTGCAGGTGAAGGAGGCGCGGGCCTCGGCGCTGCTGCCGCACCTGCCCGCGGCCGGGTTCGCGGCGGAGCCCGTGGAGCACGAGGGCCGGCGGGTGGTGCTCGGGCAGAAGCGGATGCAGGTCGTCAGCGACATCCTGCTCGGCTGGACCACGGTCGACGAACACCCTTTCCAGGTGCGGCAGTTCAGGAACCGCAAGGGCAGCGTCGACCCGGCCGCCCTCGCCGCCGACCAGGTCGACGACTACGCCCGGATGACCGGAGCCCTGCTCGCCCGTGCCCACGCGCACAGCGCGGACCCGCGGCTCGTCGCCGGGTACTGCGGCAAGAACGAGGAGCTGGACGAGGCGGTGGCCGCGTTCGCCGTCGCCTACGCGGACCGGACCGAGGCGGACCACGGGGAGCTGGTGCGGGCCGTGCGCGAGGGCCGGGTGGCGGCCGAGGCGGGGGTCTGAGGCCGGCGGCCGCGGAGCGGGCGGTTCCGCCGAGGGCGGCGTCGCCGAGGAAGGGGCTGCCCGCGGCCGTTCCGGCCCGGTCAACACCGTGCCCTACGCTGGTCGTGTGACGACCCCGGAGACCGACGATGTGGCAGGGCAGCCGGAGGAGCAACCTCGGGAGCGCCTCAAGGACCGCCTGAAGGAGCGCCTCAACGAGCGGGCCGAACAGCGCGACGCGGAGCAGGCCGCGCAGCGGCCCGAGGAGCGCCTCGAGCGGGCCGTGCGCGCTGCCGAGCAGGCGTTGATCGAGTTCGAGATCGCCGTGGAGACCTTCCGGGTCGAGGTGGAGAACTTCTCGCGGCTGCACCACCAGAAGCTCGGGCCGATGTACACGCGGCTCGACGAGCTGGAGGCGTTGATCGCCGAGGCGCTGGCGGCCCGGAGCGGTGACCCGGAGGACCGCCGCAAGGCCGACGAGGCGCGGGCGCGGGTGCTGCCGATGCCGGGCGTCGAGGAACTGTTCCACGGGTGGATGGACGGGGACGGGCTGTTCCCCGAGGCCACCGCGATGCTGACCGATCAGCCGGTGCGGCCGCCGCAGCGGGTGCGGCCCAGCGAGGAGGCCCGCAAGCTCTACCGCGAGCTGGCCCGCAAGGCGCACCCGGACCTGGCGCAGGACGACGCGGAGCGCGAGCGCCGCGACGAGTTCATCTCCCGGGTGAACGCGGCGTACGGCCGGGGTGACGCGGCGTTGCTGCGTGAGCTGGCCGAGGAGTGGGACAAGGGGCCGGCGCCGGCCGAGCAGCAGCCGTCCGAGAGCGACGAGCTGTACGCCCGCCTCGAGTGGCTGGCGCAGCGCAAGGAGCTGCTCACGGCCGTGGCGAAGGAGCTGGAGGAGAGCGCGATCGGCTCGATGCTGCGGATGGCTCCCGACGACCCGGACACCTTGCTCGACGAGATCGCCGAGAAACTGCTCGCGCAGGTCGCCGAGCAGGAGGCCGAGCTGGAGCGGCTGACCGCCTCCTGAGGCCGGTGGTGCCTGGGCCGGTGGCCCGAGAGGGTAGCGTCGGGGGCATGGTTTTCGGTTCTGGTGTGCCCACGGTCGCTGTCGACGAGCTCAAGGAAGAGGACTTCCTCCTCGACGTCCGTGAGGACGACGAGTGGCAGGCGGGTCACGCGGCGGGTGCGCTGCACATTCCGATGAGCGAATTCGTCGCCCGCTACGGCGAGTTGACCGAGGCGGCGCCGCAGGACGGCCGGGTCAACGTGATCTGCCGCTCCGGCGGGCGCTCCGCCCAGGTGACGATGTATCTGGCGCAGCAGGGCGTCGACGCGGCGAACGTCGACGGCGGCATGCAGGCGTGGGAGGCGGCCGGCCGCCCCGTCGTCGACGACAACGGGCAGCCGGGCGCCGTGGCCTGAGCCCTGCTTGCCGGGCCGCTCAGCCCGTCAGCCCAGGGGGTGCGCCGCCAGCAGGTCGCCGAGTGCCTCCTCGTGGGCGGCGGCCGGGCCGAGCGAGAGCTCCAGGTGCTTGGCCCACGCGTGATAGCGGTGCAGCGGGTAGTCCGTGTCCGCGCCGAAGCCGCCGTGCAGGTGCTGTGCGGTCTGCACGACGCGTCGTACGCCGTCGGACGCCCAGGTCTTGGCGACCGCCACGTCCCCCGAGACCGGTAGCGGGCCGCTTGCCCCGCTGCTGATGCGCCAGGCCGCCTGCCACAGGGTGGCCTCCATGGCGCGCAGGTCGATGTAGCGGTCGGCGGCCTGCACGGCCACGGCCTGGAACGTGGCGATGGGGTGGCCGAACTGCTCGCGCTTGCCCGCGTAGTCACTGGTCATCTTCAGGACGCCCTCGCCGAGGCCGAGCGCGAGCGCGCAGGTCCCGGTGGCGAGCAGATCGTGCAGGCGGGACCAGGCCGTGGGGTCCTCGATGACGTGCCGTGCCTCGACGCGCACGCCGTCCAGGCGCAGCTCGGCCTGGCGCTCCCCGGTCGTCGACAGCTGCTCGGCGAGCGTGAGCCCCGGTACGTCGGAGAACGGCCCGGGGAGCACCGCGAGCACCGCTTCGCCCTCGCCGGTGTGGGCCGGGACGAGGATCCGGTCGGCGCCGAAGGCCCAGGGCACGGCCGTCTGCACGCCGTCGAGCACCCAGGTCCGCGGGTCCGCGTCGGTCTCCTTGCGTGCGGTGACGGCCAGTTCGGCGGGGTCGTGTCCGGTGCGGCCCGCGGAGGCGACGGTCAGCACGAGCTCGCCGCGTGCGGCGCCGGGGAGGATCTCCTGCCGCAACTCGGCTCCGCCGCAGGCCTGTACGACCGTCGCGGCCGCGCTGTGTTCGAGCAGCGGGATCCGGGCGAGGACCTTCGCCGATTCGCGCAGCACCAGGCAGAGCGCGATGGCGTCGAGCCCTGCCCCGCCGTGTTCAGGGCCGATCAGCAGGCTGAGCAGATCGGCGTCGGCGGCCTTCGCCCACAGCGCCCGGTCGAAGTCCTCGGCGACCGCGCCCGAGGTGAGCGAGGGGCTGGGCACGCCGTCCGGCGCGACCGGCCCGAACACCGCCTGCGCCGCCTCGACGGCCGCCTGTTGCTCCTCGGAGAAGGTGAAGTCCACTGGCCTTTCCTCCCGTTACTGCCGATCGTGCAGTTCGTGCCGTACCTGCCGTATCGCGCCCGCGATCTGACGGGTCGTCAAGATAGAACAAGTTCTACGAGAAGGGAACAGGAGGCCCGGGCCTCAGGCGTTCGGTGGGCTCGGCGGGTTCAGCGGTCGAAGTCCAGTTGCACCTTTTCCGTGGTCGGATGCGACTGACAGGCCAGCACGTAGCCCGCCTCCGTCTCCTCGGCCTCCAGTGCGAAGTTCCGGTCCATGCGGATCGAGCCGGAGACCAGGAACGCGCGGCAGGTCCCGCAGACGCCGCCCTTGCAGGCGTACGGCGCGTCCGGCCGGTTGCGCAGCACGGTCTCCAGGAGGGACTCGCCGTCCTGGACGGGCCAGCTGCCCGAGCGGCCGTCGAGCTGCGCCGTCACCATGCTGTGCGCGGGAGTGGGCGTGTGGGGGGCCGGGGCGGCCCGCCGGTCCCGGGCCGAGGGGCCCTCGTCGACGTGGAATATCTCCTCGTGGACGCGCTCCCGCCGCACGCCGAGCGCGCGCAGCGCCCGCTCGGCGCTCTGCACGAGCCCGTACGGCCCGCACAGGTACCAGCCCGCCACCCGCTCCACCGGGAGCAGCGCGGGCAGCAGTTCCGCGAGCCGCGCCTGGTCGAGCCGGCCGGACGCCAGGCCCGCCTGCTGCTCCTCCCGGGAGAGCACGGTGACCAGCTGGAACCGGTCCGGGTACCGGTCCTTCAGGTCGGCCACCTCCTCCAGGAACATCGTCGACGCGGTGCTGCGGTCGCTGCGTATCAGGCAGAACCGCGCATGCGGCGCCCGCTCCAGGAGGGTGCCGGCGATGGACAGGACCGGTGTGATGCCGCTGCCGCCGACCACCGCGGCGTAGTGCGCCGAGGCGGTGTCGGGCGTGGGGTCGAGGGTGAAGCGGCCGGCCGGGGTCATCACCTCCAGCTCGTCGCCGACGGCGATCTCCTTGTGCGCGTACGTGGAGAAGGCGCCGTCGTCGACCAGGCGCACGCCGACCCGGAGGCTGCTCGGAGCCTCCCGGGCGGGGGCGGTCGAGCAGATCGAGTACGTGCGCCGGATCTCCGCTCCGCCCACGGTGCGGCGCAGGGCGAGGTGCTGTCCAGGCGTGAAGCGGTAGGCCTCGCGCAGCGCGGGCGGCACGGCGAGGGTCAGCGCCACGGAGTCGTTGGTGAGCCGGTCGACCGCCGCGACGCGAAGCCGGTGGAAGCGGGCCCGTCCCCCTTCGCTCGCCATCACAGCTCCTTGAAGTGGTCGAAGGGCTCGCGGCAGGACAGGCAGCGGCGCAGCGCCTTGCAGGCGGTGGAGGAGAACCGGCTCAGCAGCTCGGTCTCCGTCGACCCGCAGTGCGGGCAGGCGATCGGCTCGGCATCGGGCGGGGAGGCGGTGTGCCGGGTGGGGCCGAGGGAGACGGCGACCGGGCCCGCGGGTGCGCGTGTCGTCCGCGGCGGCGCTATGCCGAACTCCCGCAGCTTGCGGCGGCCTTCGGCCGTGATGTCGTCCGTCGACCAGGCCGGGGCGAGCACCGGGCGGACGGTGACCTCGGCGATGCCGTGCTCGTGCAGCACCCGCTCGATGTCGGCCGACATGGTCTCGATCGCGGGGCACCCGGTGTACGTCGGGCTCAGCTCGACCTCCACGCGGTCGGGCCCGCGGGTGTGCACGGCGCGCAGTACGCCCAGCTCCTCCAGGTTCAGGACGGGCAGCTCGGGGTCGGGCACGGACCCGGCCAGCCTGCGCAGTTCGGCTTCGAGCGGGGTCTCCCGCTCGGCCCGGTCCTGCTGGTCCCGCTGGTCCTGGTGGGTGCGCGCCGTGGTCACCATGACGCCCCCGGGTGGCTGCGGTGCAGGTGCTGCATCTCGGCGAGCATCCGGCCGAAGGCTTCGGTGTGCACGCCCTGCCGTCCGGCTCCCGCGCTCCAGGCGCCGAGCTGCGGGCCCTCGGGCACGATCAGTGTCGCCTCTCGCAGCGTGCCGGTGACGCCGGTGGTCCAGGCCGCTCGCAGGCCCTGTGTGTCGACGTCCAGGCCGGGGACCGGCTGGAACAGCTCGCCGGTGTACCGCCACAGTGCGTCGACCGCGCGCTGCATCCGTGTGTGGCTCTCGTCCGTGCCGTCGCCGAGGCGCAGCGTCCACTGCCGGGCGTGGTCCTGGTGGTAGGCGACTTCCTTGACCGCCTTGGCGGCCAGGGGAGCGAACTCGGTCTCCGTCTCGGCCAGTTCGGCGTAGAGGAGCTGCTGGTAGGTCGAGAAGTAGAGCTGCCGGACGATGGTGTGGGCGAAGTCCCCGTTCGGCTGCTCGACCAGCTGTACGTTGCGGAAGGCGCGCTCCTCGCGCAGGTACGCCAGCTCGTCCTCGTCACCGGCCATGCCCAGCAGGACGCGGGCCTGGCCGAGCAGGTCGAGGGCGATGTTCGCGAGGGCGACCTCCTCTTCGAGGACCGGGGCGTGCCCCGCCCACTCCCCCAGGCGGTGCGAGAGCACCAGGGCGTCGTCGCCGAGGGCCAGGGCGGCGGACATGGTGTCCGCCGTGTCGTGTGTGCCGGGCCGCGTCACAGGTGCTTCACCCCTTCCGGGATCTCGTAGAACGTCGGGTGCCGGTAGGGCTTGTCGGCGGCCGACTCGAAGAAGGGGTCCTTCTCGTCGGGCGACGAGGCGGTGATCGCGGCGGACGGCACGACCCACAGGGAGACGCCCTCGCCGCGGCGGGTGTAGAGGTCGCGCGCGTTGCGCAGCGCCAGCTCCGCGTCCGGGGCGTGCAGGCTCCCGGCGTGCGTGTGGGAGAGGCCGCGGCGGGATCGCACGAAGACCTCCCACAGGGGCCAGTCCGCGGTGCCGGATGTGGTGCCGGATGTGGTGCCGGTGGCGCTGCTCGGGGTGTCGTTCATGCCGCCCTGCCTTCTCGCGTCGCCGTGCCGGACGGGGCGTGCTTGGCCGCGTGGGCCGCGGCGGCCTCGCGCACCCACGCGCCCTCTTCGTGGGCGCGCCTGCGCTGGGTGATGCGCTGTTCGTTGCACGGGCCGTTGCCCTTGAGGACCGCCTTGAACTCCGACCAGTCGATGGGCCCGAAATCGTGCTGCCCGCGCTCCTCGTTCCACTTCAGTTCGGGGTCGGGGAGCGTGAGCCCGAGCGATTCGGCCTGGGGGACGCAGATGTCCACGAAGCGCTGGCGCAGCTCGTCGTTCGAGTGGCGCTTGATCTTCCACTCCATCGACTGGGCCGAGTGCGCCGACTCGTCGTCGGGCGGGCCGAACATCATCAGGGAGGGCCACCACCAGCGGTCCACGGCGTCCTGGGCCATCGCGTGCTGGGCCTCGGTGCCGCGGCTGAGCGCGAGCAGCAGCTCGTACCCCTGTCGCTGGTGGAAGGACTCCTCCTTGCAGACGCGCACCATCGCCCGCGCGTACGGGCCGTACGAGCAGCGGCACAGCGGCACCTGGTTGGTGATCGCGGCGCCGTCCACGAGCCAGCCGATCGCTCCCACGTCGGCCCAGGTCAGCGTCGGGTAGTTGAAGATCGAGGAGTACTTCTGGCGACCGCTGTGCAGCTTGTCGAGCAGCTCGTCGCGGCCGGTGCCGAGGGTCTCCGCCGCGCTGTAGAGGTAGAGGCCGTGCCCCGCCTCGTCCTGGACCTTCGCCATCAGGATCGCCTTGCGGCGCAGCGAAGGGGCGCGCGTGATCCAGTTCGCCTCCGGCTGCATGCCGATGATCTCGGAGTGGGCGTGCTGGGCGATCTGGCGCACGAGCGTCGCGCGGTAGGCGTCGGGCATCCAGTCGCGGGGCTCGATGCGCTCGTCCGCGGCCACCGCCGCGTCGAACACGGCCTGGAACGCGGCGTCGCCCGGCTCGGCGGCGCCGTCCGCCCGTGCTTCGGCTGCGCCGTGGTGCGGGGTTGCTGTCGCCATGCCCGGTCCCCCTCGACCTTGGGTGCCCGACCGCGGGCGGGGGCCAGAAACTCCCGACCGATCGTTCGGTTCATTGGATTCAATGGTGAGTCTCGGCGCCGTAGGGTGTCAACCCTGTGCGGTCGGCCTGTGGATAACCTCGGACGTCTGTGCCGTGCGGGCGCTCCCCAGTACGGTTCCGGTGCGTCGTCTCGCGCGGCGACGGCTCGGAACCGGTTTGTCGCGAGGGGCGCCGAGCGGCGGATGGACCAGGCGCCGACAGGACCGGATCGGGATCGGGGAGCACCGATGGAGACAGAAGCAGGCGCCGCGGACGAGGGCGCCCGGCTCACGACGGAGCCGGCGGCTCCGCCGCGACCCCGTCTGTCGGAGCCGTCCGAGCTATCTGAGCCGTCGGAGCCGTCTGAGCCATTGGAGTCGTCGAGTCCGTCGGGCACTGGGCCGGGCGACGGGCAGGCCCCCGAGCGGCGCGGCCTCGCGGCGCTCTCCCCCGGCCACCAGCTGACCGCCGTCCTCGCCCTCATCGGCGTCGCGCTCTTCACCTGCGTGCACATCCTCATGGTGTTCCTGCACGTCGCGCCGTCGAACACGCTCAGCAAGCAGCATGGTGCGCTGGTCGGCGCGTGGGTCTACCCGGAGTTCGAGCAGAACTGGAAGCTGTTCGCGCCCAACCCGTTGCAGCAGAACATCGCGGTGGAGGCCCGCGCCGAGGTGCGTACGCCCGACGGCGAGCTGCGCGCGACCCGTTGGTACGGGCTGTCCGCGCAGGACGGCGCCGCCATCGACGGGAACCTGCTGCCCAGCCACACCCAGCAGAACGAGCTGCGCCGCGCCTGGGACATCTACACGGGCACGCACGACGCGCAGAACCGGCCCAACGGTCTGCGCGGCACCCTGTCCGAGCAGTACCTGCGCCGCATCCTCGTGCTGCGCCTCGACCGGCTCGGCGCCGCTGGCAAGGGCGAGACCGTGGAGCGCGTCCAGATCCGCTCGAAGACGACCAGTGTCGCGCCCCCGAAGTGGAGTGACGAGAAGGTGAACCAGAAGCCGGTGTACCGGCAGGTGCCGTGGTGGACGGTCACCTCCAGCGACGCGCCGCTCGACAGCGGCACGCGCGTGCGGGTGCAGTCCTCGACGGGCTCGACGGACTCGTCGGGCTCTGCGGACTTCTCCGCGGACTCCTCGACGGGCGGTGACCGATGAACGGCGCGCTTCCCGTGGGGCGGATCGACCGCATGCAGCAGAAGTTGGGCGACGGCCTCCAGCGGATCACCGCGTCCGCGCTCGCCCCCTACCAGAGCGCCGTGATCCGCATCGGGTTCTCCGCGACCTGGCTGCTCTTCCTGCTGCGCGAGTTCCCGCACCGCCAGGAGATGTACGGCCCCGACGGGCCGTGGAGCTGGGGCATGGCGCAGCAGCTCACCGCGGACAACCAAGCGTTCAGCGCGCTCATGTGGTCCGACAGGCAGGGCTGGTTCGAGCTGGTCTACACAGTGGCGGTGGTGTCGTCCGCGCTGCTGATGCTGGGCTGGCGCACTCGCACCATGTCGGTCGTCTTCATGATCGGTGTGCTGTCCCTGCAGAACCGCAGCGTGTTCATCGGGGACGGCGGCGACAACGTCATCCACCTGATGTCGATCTACCTCGTCTTCACGAGGTGCGGTCAGGTCTGGTCGCTGGACGCCCGCAGGCTGCGGCGCGGGGCCGAGGACCGGTTCGGCATCGTGCTGTGGTGGGCCATTGGTCTCGTGCTCGCCGCGATCACGTTCACCGGGCAGGTCGGCGGCGGCTGGCTGCTGTTCTTCTGGGGCATGTGGGCGGCCCAGGCGCTGTGGTGGCTCGTGAACCGCCGCGACGCGCGGGGCGATTCGCGTCTCCTGTGCGACGTCGTCGCCAACCTGATGCACAACGCCGGGCTGCTCGTGGTGATGGTCGAGGCGTGTCTGATCTACGCGACGGCGGGCTGGTACAAGATCCAGGGGAGCCGCTGGCAGGACGGCACCGCGGTCTACTACCCGCTCCACCTGGACTACTTCTCGCCCTGGCCCGCCCTGGGCGACCTGCTGACCACCTTCGGGCCGATGGTGCTGCTCGTGACGTACGGGACCGTGGCCGTGCAGGTCGCCTTTCCGTTCACCGTCTTCAACCGGCGCCTCAAGAACGTCCTGCTGGTGTTCATGATCCTGGAGCACGCGGTCATCGCCGTCGTGCTCGGGCTGCCCTTCTTCTCGCTCGCGATGATCGCCGCGGACGCGGTGTTCCTGCCGACGTCCTTCCTGGTGCGCGTCGGCGGTTGGGTCGCACGCGCGCGTAGTCGCGTTTTCTCCGCTACGAAGGCGCCGGCCGCGACCGGCCCGCTGGTGGCGGCCGACGGCGAGAAGGTGGCGGCGGAGCAGTCGGCCGTGCGCACGTAGGCTTCCCGACGTGAAAGGGACGAGTGCGGCGGACGGCGCGGACGGCATGTGGGACGAGCGGCCCGGCGGCCCACACGGCGCGGGAACCGCCGAGGACCCCGTGCGTACGTGGCGGCGGCTCGCGGACTCCGCGGTGCTGCTGGACGGGTTCCACGCCCTCAAGCACGCTGTACGCTTCGGCGCCGACGTCCCGGTCGCGCTCGCCGTCGACCGGGCGGCCGCGCTCGCCCTGGCCGACGAGCTCGCCCCCGATGTCGTACGGGACCTGGCGCGGCTCCTCGTGGAGGTTCCGGACGAGGTGCTGCGGGGGCTCGTGCCGCGGCTGCACCCCACCGAGGTCGCCGCGCTCGCCGGGCGCCCCGCGCGGGCCGACAACCTCGCCGCCCTCGGGCGCCAGGCGCGCACCACGCCCGTCGTCGTGCTCGACAACCCGCGCAACCTCGGCAACGCGGGCGCCGTGATCCGCCTGGCCGCCGGCTACGGCGCCACCGGGGTCGTCACCACGGGTGACCTCGACCCCTGGCACCCCACCGTCGTACGGGGCGGGGCCGGGCTGCACTTCGCGACCGCGGTGGAGCGGCTCGCGGTCGAGGAACTGCCGAGCGGGCCGCTGTACGCGCTCGACCCCGAAGGCGCGGACATCCGCGGGCTGAAGCTGCCCGACGACGCCCTGCTGGCCTTCGGGTCCGAGCGCAGCGGCCTGTCGGCCGAACTGCGCGCGCGTGCCGACCAGTTGGTGTCACTGCCGATGCGGCCCCAGGTCTCCAGCTACAACCTGGCCACCAGCGTCGGCATGACGCTCTTCCACTGGAGCGCGCACAGCACGCACGCCCCTTAGTGAACCTGGGCGGCCTCGCGCCGTACCTCCACCACCCGGAAGCGGTTCGCTACGAAGGCGCCGTCGCACAGTGCCGCGTTCGCCGCGGGGTTGCCGCCCGAGCCGTGGAAGTCGGAGAACGCCGCCGTCTGGTTCACGTACACGCCGCCCGTCAGGTTGAGCGAGAGCTGCGCGCACTCCTCCAGGCAGACGTCCTCGACGGCCTGCGCCACCGCTTCGGAGGTGGTGTACGCGCCGACCGTCATGGCGCCCTTCTCGCGCACGGTGCGGCGCAGGAGGTCCACCGCGTCGCCGGTCGAGTCGACGGAGACCGCGAAGGAGACCGGGCCGAAGCACTCGCTCATGTAGGCGGTCTCGGCATCCGCCCCCTCCCAGTATTTCCGCGCCCCGTCCAGCTTCACGATCACCGGCGTACGGACGACGGCGTCCGGGAAGTCCGGGTTGCTGATCTCCCGCGAGGGCAGCGCGACCTCGCCGATGCCGGGGGCCGCGTCGAGGCGGGCCTTCACGTCCGGGTTGACCAGCGCGCCAAGGAGACCGTTCGCCCGGGCGTCGTCGCCGAGCAGGCCGCCGACCGACTTCGCGAGGTCGGCCACCACCTCGTCGTACGACTTCGGTCCCTCGTCCGTGCCGATGCCCTCGCGCGGCACCAGGAGGTTCTGCGGCGTGGTGCACATCTGGCCGCTGTACAGGGACAGCGAGAACGCCAGGTTCGCCAGCATGCCCTTGTAGTTGTCCGTCGAGTCGATGACGACCGTGTTGACGCCGGCCTTCTCCGTGTGGACCTGGGCCTGCCGGGCGTTCGTCTCCAGCCAGTCGCCGAAGGCCGTGGACCCCGTGTAGTCGATGATCCGGACCTCTGGGCGTACGGCCAGGGTCTTGGCGATGCCCTCCCCGGGCCGCTCGGCGGCCAGCGCCACCAGGTTCGGGTCGAAGCCCACCTCGGCGAGGACCTCGCGCGCCACCTGCACGGTGAGCGCGAGGGGCAGCACCGCGCGCGGGTGCGGCTTCACCAGGACCGGGTTGCCGGTGGCCAGGGAGGCGAACAGACCGGGATACCCGTTCCACGTGGGGAACGTGTTGCAGCCGACCAGCAGCGAGATGCCGCGCGCCACCGGCGTGAACTCCTTGTTCAGGACCAGGGGATCGCGCTTGCCCTGGGGCTTGGACCACGCCGCCGCGTCCGGGGTCCGCACCTGCTCCACGTACGCGTACGCCACCGCCTCCAGGCCGCGGTCCTGCGCGTGCGGGCCGCCCGCCTGGAACGCCATCATGAAGGCCTGACCGCTGGTGTGCATGACCGCGTGCGCGAACTCGTGCGTCCGCGCGCTGATCCGGGCCAGGATCTCCAGGCACGTCACCGCGCGCACCTCGGCGCCCGCCTCGCGCCACGCGCGCATGCCCGCGCGCATGGCAGGCAGCAGCACATCGATGTCGGCGTGCGGATACGTGACGCCCAACTCGATCCCGTAAGGCGACACTTCACCGCCCACGAAGTCGTCCGTGCCGGGCTGGCCGAGGTCGAGGCGGGTGCCGAGCAGGGCGTCGAAGGCGGCCTTGCCCTCGGGCATGCCCAGGCTGCCGTTCTCGGCGGACTCCCCGTACGCCTTCGGGTGCTCGGGGTGCGGGGACCAGTACGCGCGCGTACGGATCGTCTCCAGCGTCTGGTCGAGCATCGGCCGGTGCTTGGCGATCAGGTCGTGCGCGGTGAGTGCGGCGGCGGCCATGGGAGACCAACTCCTCCTGGGCTGCGGCTCCTCGTCGAGCCGGCGAGCTGGGCGGGACTGGACGGATCTGTGCAGGCTGGGCTGGGCAGGAACGAACCAACAGAGTTAGAGTAACCGAACGATCGGTCGGGACAAGAGGGTGCGGAAAAGCTGTGGAAAACCCGGGGGAAATCGACTCCGTGAGCCCCGGACCCCCATGGCGGGACGAGGTACGGGAGGATCACGTGCATGACAGCACATGACCGCCTCGTCGGCGTGGTGGGCACCGGCACCATGGGACAGGGCATCGCCCAGGTCGCCCTGGTCGCGGGGCATCCTGTCCGGCTGTACGACGCCGTGCCGGGGCGGGCGAGGAGCGCCGCGGAGGAGATCGCCGCACGCCTCGACCGGCTCGTCGAGAAGGGCCGCATGGACGCCGGGGAGCGGGCGGCCGCGGTCGACCGGCTCGAACCCGCGCAGACCATCGGCGAGTTGGCGCCCGCGACGCTCGTCGTCGAGGCCGTCCTGGAGCGCCTCGACGCCAAACAGGACCTGTTCCGCGAACTGGAGGACGTCGTCGCGGAGGACTGCCTGCTCGCGACCAACACCTCGTCGCTGTCCGTGACGGCGATCGGCGGCGCACTGCGCCGGCCGGGCCGCTTCGTGGGGCTGCACTTCTTCAACCCGGCTCCCCTGATGCCGCTGGTGGAGGTCGTCTCCGGCGCCGCCACCGACGTCACCGCGGCCACGCGCGCGTACGAGACCGCCCGCACCTGGGGCAAGACCCCGGTGGCCTGCGCGGACACCCCCGGCTTCCTGGTGAACCGGATCGCGCGGCCCTTCTACGCCGAGGCGTTCGCGGTGTACGAGGAGCAGGGCGCCGACCCCGCCACCATCGACGCCGTGCTGCGCGAGAGCGGCGGCTTCAGGATGGGGCCCTTCGAGCTCACCGACTTGATCGGGCAGGACGTCAACGAGGCCGTGACGCGTTCCGTGTGGGAGGGCTTCTTCCAGGACGCGAAGTTCCGGCCCTCGCTGGCCCAGCGCCGCCTGGTGGAGGCCGGTCGCCTGGGCCGCAAGTCGGGCCAGGGCTGGTACGCGTACGGGGAGGACGCCGACCGTCCCGAGCCGCACACCGCGGGTCCTGCCGCGCCCCCCGCGCGCGTGACCGTCGAGGGCGACCTGGAGTCCGCGGGCGAGCTGATCCCGATGATGCGCGAGGCGGGCATCGAGATCGTCCAGGAGGACGAGGACAAGGGCACGCGCATCGTGCTGCCCAGTGGCGGGCAGCTCGTGCAGGCGGACGGCCAGACGTCCGTCGAGTTCCGCGACGTCGTCTACTTCGATCTCGCCCTCGACTACCGCAAGGCCACCCGCATCGCCCTGGCCACCTGCCAGGAGGGCAATCCGCGCACCCTGAGGGAGGCCGTCGGCCTGTTCCAGGCGCTCGGCAAGGACGTCAGCGTCATCGGCGACGTGCCCGGCATGATCGTCGCCCGCACCGTGGCACGGATCGTCGACCTGGCGCACGACGCCCTCGCGCGCGGGGTGGCCACCGAGGGCGACATCGACACCGCGATGCGCCTGGGCGTCAACTACCCGCTGGGGCCCCTGGAGTGGAATCGCAGGCTCGGTCGCGGCTGGGCCTGCGGGCTGCTCGAGGAACTGCACGAACGCGACCCCTCGGGGCGGCACGCGCCGTCCCTGGCCCTCTTCCGGCACTCGTACACCCCCAAGAAGTGGGAGGGCTCCGCATGACCACCGCACGACGGGACACGGCTGCGCGCCGTGACACCTACACGCCCGACAGCCTGCTCGCCGTCGCGGTCACCGTCTTCAACGAACGCGGCTACGACGGCACGTCCATGGAGCACCTCTCCAAGGCGGCCGGCATCTCCAAGTCGTCGATCTACCACCATGTGGCGGGCAAGGAGGAGTTGCTGCGCCGCGCCGTGAGCCGCGCGCTCGACGGCCTCTTCGGGATCCTCGACGAGCAGCCCGCGCGCGAGGGCCGCGCCATCGAGCGCCTGGAGCACGTCACGCGGCGCATGGTCGAGGTGCTCACCGGTGAACTGCCCTACGTGACGCTCCTGTTGCGGGTGCGGGGCAACACCGACACCGAGCGGTGGGCGATGGAGCGGCGCAGGGAGTTCGACCACCAGGTCGCCCAGCTGCTCAGGGCGGCGGCGGCCGACGGGGACGTGCGCGGCGACATCGAGGTGCGGCTCGCCACGCGGCTCGTCTTCGGCATGATCAATTCGTTGGTGGAGTGGTACCGGCCGGACGGCGGCGGGCTCGGCGACCGCGAAGTGGCGGACGCCGTGGTCGAGCTGGTCTTCCAGGGGCTGCGCAAGGCCGGCTGACCCCGGGCTACCCGGGGTCCCTGAGAGGCCCTCAGAGGGCCCTTGGAGGGCCTCAGGAGTCCGGCTCCAGGTCCTCCTCCTCGAAGACCAGCAGGGTCCGCGTGCTCAGCACCTCGGGGATGGACTGGAGCTTGGTGAGGACCAGCTCGCGCAGCGCCCTGTTGTCCTCCGTGTGCACCAGGATCAGGACGTCGAAATCGCCGCTGACCAGCGCGATGTGCGAGGCCTCCGGCAGCCGGCGCAACTGCTCGCGCACGGTCCGCCAGGTGTTCTGGACGATCTTGAGGGTGATGTAGGCGGAGGCGCCCTGGCCCGCCCGCTCGTGGTTGACGCGGGCGCCGAAGCCGCGGATCACGCGGTCCTCGATGAGGCGATTGATCCGCGCGTAGGCGTTCGCCCGGGACACATGGACCTGATCGGCGACGGAGCGTATCGACGCGCGCCCGTCCTTCAACAGCAGCTGAAGGATGTCCCGGTCGATGGCGTCCAGCGGGCGGGCCGCGGGGTCGGGCACCGGGCTCCCCGAGCCCTCGGCCATTTGTTCAGATGCCATCCGCCCCCGCCTCCTTACCATGGACGTACTGCGTTCATCTCAGGCTGTGGAGAACCGATTGTCCACAGCCTGGAGGTGCCTGTAGCCAAAATGTGCCGTCGACCGAACAATCGGTAGGTGAGGCGCATCACACCCGACGCGCCGTCCGAGCCGCTCCCACGAGGAGGTGTCGTCATGACGGTCATGGACCAGCGGGCCGCGAGAGAGGGCAGGCCCGTCCCGCCGCCGGCCTGGCAGCCCCGCACGGATCCCGCGCCGCTGCTGCCCGACCCCGAGCCCCACCGGGTCCTCGGCACGGACGCGGCCGCCCGCGTCGACCCCGAACTGCTGCGCCGCCTGTACGCGGAGGTGGTGCGCGGCCGCAGGTACAACACGCAGGCGACGGCGCTGACCAAGCAGGGCCGGCTCGCCGTGTACCCCTCGACGACCGGCCAGGAGGCCGCGGAGGTCGCCGCCGCGCTGGTCCTGGAGGAGCGGGACTGGCTCTTTCCCAGCTACCGCGACACCCTCGCCGCCGTCGCCCGCGGCCTCGACCCCGTACAGGCACTGACCCTGCTGCGCGGCGACTGGCACACCGGGTACGACCCGCGCGAGCACCGCATCGCGCCGTTGTGCACCCCGCTCGCGACCCAGCTCCCGCACGCCGTGGGCCTCGCACACGCCGTGCAACTGAAGGGCGACGACGTGGTGGCGCTCGCCATGGTCGGCGACGGCGGCACCAGTGAGGGCGACTTCCACGAGGCGCTGAACTTCGCCGCCGTGTGGCAGGCGCCGGTCGTCTTCCTCGTGCAGAACAACGGGTTCGCCATCTCCGTGCCGCTGGCCAAGCAGACCGCGGCGCCGTCCCTGGCCCACAAGGCCGTCGGGTACGGGATGCCGGGCCGCCTGGTCGACGGGAACGACGCGGCGGCGCTGCACGAGGTGCTCGGCGACGCCGTCGCCCGCGCGCGCGGGGGCGGTGGTCCGACGCTCGTCGAGGCCGTCACCTACCGGATGGACGCGCACACGAACGCCGACGACGCGACCCGCTACCGCAGCGACGCCGAGGTCGAGATGTGGCGCGCGCACGACCCGGTCCTGCTCCTGGAGCGGGAATTGACCGGACGCGGGCTCATCGACGAGGACGGCATCCAGGCCGTGCGCGACGGCGCGGAGGAACAGGCGGCCGAGCTGCGCGCGCGCATGAACCAGGACCCCGCGCTCGACCCGATGGACCTGTTCGGCGACGTGTACGCCGAGCAGACCCCGCAACTGAGGGAGCAGGCCGCGCTGCTGCGGGCCGAGCTCGACGCAGAGGCAGAAGGGGACCAGGCATGACCACAGTGGCCCGGCCACCGAAGACCAAGCCCGCCACCATGGCGCAGGCCCTCGGCCGCGCGCTGCGCGACTCCATGGCCGAGGACCCGTCCGTGCACGTCATGGGCGAGGACGTGGGCACCCTGGGCGGTGTCTTCCGGATCACCGACGGGCTCGCCAAGGAGTTCGGCGAGGACCGCTGCACGGACACCCCGCTCGCCGAGGCGGGCATCCTCGGCTCCGCCGTGGGCATGGCGATGTACGGACTGCGGCCCGTCGTGGAGATGCAGTTCGACGCGTTCGCCTACCCCGCCTTCGAGCAGCTGATCTCGCACGTCGCGCGGATGCGCAACCGCACGCGCGGCGCCATGCCGCTGCCCATCACCGTGCGGGTGCCGTACGGCGGCGGGATCGGCGGCGTGGAGCACCACAGCGACTCCTCCGAGGCCTACTACATGGCGACGCCGGGCCTCACCGTCGTCACGCCGGCCACCGTCGCGGACGCGTACGGGCTGCTCCGGCAGTCCATCGCCTCCGACGACCCGGTCGTCTTCCTGGAGCCCAAGCGCCTTTACTGGACGAAGGATTCGTGGAACCCGGAGGCTCCGGAAGACGTTCTTCCGATAGGTACGGCAGTGGTTCGCCGACCCGGCACCAGTGCCACGCTGCTCACGTACGGGCCGTCCGTCCCCGTCTGCCTGGAGGCGGCCGAGGTGGCCCGGGGGGAGGGGTGGGATCTTGAAGTGGTCGACCTGCGCTCGCTGGTGCCGTTCGACGACGCGACGGTCGCCGAATCCGTCCGGCGCACGGGACGCGCGGTCGTCGTGCACGAGTCGGGCGGTTTCGGCGGGCCCGGCGGGGAGATCGCCGCGCGCGTGACGGAGCGCTGCTTCCACCACTTGGAGGCACCGGTGCTGCGGGTGGCCGGTTTCGACATTCCGTATCCGCCGCCCATGCTGGAGCGGCACCATCTGCCCGGAGTGGACCGGGTGCTGGACGCGGTGGCGCGGCTGCAATGGGATCAGTGAGGGACGGTGGGGTAATGGCGCAGGTGCTCGAGTTCAAGCTGCCCGACCTCGGGGAGGGTCTCACCGAGGCGGAGATCGTGCAGTGGCTGGTGGGGGTCGGCGACGTGGTCGCCGTCGACCAGCCCGTCGTCGAGGTGGAGACGGCCAAGGCGATGGTCGAGGTGCCGTGCCCGTACGGGGGTGTGGTCACGGCCCGCTTCGGCGACGAGGGCAGCGAACTGCCGGTCGGGGCGCCGCTCTTGATGGTGGCCGTGGGCGCGCGGTCGGCTTCGGACGTGCCGCTCTCGGACGTTCCCGCACGGTCGTCGGACGCGACTGAGGAGCCCGTGAAGGCGCACCAGGATGCGCGACAGTCAGCCCCTGAGAAGGTGCAGAAGGCGCAGCAGGCGGAGAAGGCCGAGGGCTCCGGGAACGTGCTGGTGGGATACGGCACGGCCGCCGCGCCGACCCGGCGCAGGCGGGTGTGGCCCGCCCCGCTGAACAGCGTGCCCGCCGCACCGGAGAGCGCCCCGCGCGCCCAGGCCCCCGTGCCCGTGATCTCCCCGCTCGTCCGCAAGCTCGCCCGCGACCACGGTGTGGACCTCAGGGAGCTGACCGGGTCGGGGCCCGACGGGCTCATCCTCAGGGGAGACGTAGAAGAGGCGGCGAAGGCAGCGAAGGCGGCGACCGCGCTGAGCACGGCGGACGCCGTCGCCGAGGCGCCCGCCGCCCCCGCGCCGGCCGGGGCCCCCGCCCCCGTCCGGCAGGAGCACCGCACCCCCTTGCGCGGCATTCGCGGCGCCGTGGCCGACAAGCTGTCCCGCAGCCGGCGCGAGATACCCGACGCGACCTGCTGGGTGGACGCCGATGCCACGGAACTGATGCACGCGCGCGTGGCGATGAATTCCGCGACCGGCCCCTCCGCGGGTCCCAAGATCTCCGTGCTCGCGCTCCTCGCCCGCATCTGCACCGCGGCCCTGGCCCGCTACCCGGAGCTGAACGCCACGGTCGACACCGAGCGGCGCGAGATCGTCCGGCTCGACGAGGTGCACCTCGGGTTCGCCGCGCAGACCGAGCGGGGCCTGGTCGTGCCCGTCGTGCGCGACGCCCACGCGCGCGGTGCCGAATCGCTGAGCGCCGAGTTCGCCCGGCTCACCGAGGCCGCGCGGTCCGGGACGCTGTCCCCCGCGCAGCTCACCGGCGGCACCTTCACGTTGAACAACTACGGGGTGTTCGGCGTCGACGGCTCCACGCCGATCATCAACCACCCCGAGGCGGCCATGCTCGGCGTCGGCCGCATCGCCGCCAAGCCCTGGGTGCGCGAAGGGGAGTTGGCGGTCCGCCAGGTCGTCCAGCTGTCGCTCACCTTCGACCACCGGGTGTGCGACGGCGGCACGGCGGGCGGCTTCCTGCGGTACGTCGCGGACTGCGTGGAACAACCGGCGGTGCTGCTGCGCACCCTGTGACCCCTTGGGCCGCCGGGCCGGATGGCAAGGAATGCCCGCCCGCCCGGTGGCAATGATCGACCGTGCGCCCATACTCGGGGGATGAACGCGTACGACGTCGTCGTCCTCGCCGGGGGCGGCGCGCGCCGGCTCGGCGGCGCTGACAAGCCCGGGGTGCGGGTCGGCGGCCGCGCGCTGCTCGACCGCGTCCTGCACGCGTGCGCCGGGGCCCGCTCCACCGTGGTGGTCGCGGCGCCGCGCCGCACCGTGCGCCCCGTCGTATGGGCCCGCGAGGAGCCGCCGGGCGGTGGGCCGCTCGCCGCCCTCGAGGCGGGGATCCGCGGCCTCGAGGCAGCAGAGGACCCGACGGCGGAGAGCGTTCTCGTGCTCTCCGCCGATCTGCCGTTCCTGGGGGAGCCGACCGTACGACGACTCCTCGATGCCCTGGAGGGCGATCCGGCCGACGGCGCCCTGCTGGCCGACGGGGACGGCCGGGACCAGCCGCTCGTCGCCGCCTACCGGTCCGCGGCGCTGCGCCGGGTACTCGGCGAACTCAAGGCCGAACACGGTGACCTCGACGGCCTGCCGCTGCGTCTGCTCACCCGTAGTCTCAGCCTCACCCGCATCACCGACCCCGTCGCGTCGTTCGACTGCGACACCTGGGACGACATCGCCGCCGCCCGGTCACGCATCAGGGAGCATGGACGAGTGCTTGACGAATGGATCACCGCAGCCAAGAACGAACTGGGCATCGACCTGGACGTCGACACGGGCGTCCTGCTCGACCTCGCCCGTGATGCCGCGCACGGCGTCGCGCGTCCCGCGGCGCCGTTGACGACGTTCCTCGTGGGATACGCGGCGGCGCAGGCGGGAGGCGGCCCCGAAGCCGTGGCGTCCGCCGCGGCGAAGGCGGCCGAGCTTGCGAACCGCTGGGCACAGGAGGCCGATTCCCAGCAGGGAACCGGAGCCGAACCGGGCGACGCCGCCTCGCCGGACGCGGGATGAGCGCCCCCAACGGGCGGTCCACGCAGGCCGCCCCGGTGGACGTCGACCCGATGGACGTCGACGTGGACGAGGCCCTCGCCCTGGCGAACGACAACCGCCCCAGCGGCAACCGGCCCCGCGACGCCCGTCCCGGCGGCAACCGTCCCGGCGATGACCGCCCCAGCGGCGACCGGGCCGACACCGCGGCCGGCGGCCGACACCCCGATCCGGCCACCCCGAACGCCTCGGAGGCCCCCACGTCCTCGGGCGCCTCCACCCCGCCGCCCCGCCCCGAACCCCGGCACGCCGCGACCTCCTGGCCCGCTGCCCGGCGCACCGCCGCACGCGCCGAGCGCGGCCCCCGCGGGGCGACCGGCGTTCCGCTCGACCAGGCGCTCGGCCTGGTCCTCGCCGCCCCGCTGACCGCCCTGACGGACCTGCCCTCCTTCGACACCTCGGCGATGGACGGCTGGGTCGTCGCGGGCCCGGGCCCCTGGGCCGTCGCCGGCGAAGGACTGCTCGCCGGGCACGAAGCGCCCGCCCCGCTGGCCGACGGAGAGGCAGCGGCGATCGCGACCGGCGCCCGCGTCCCCCCGGACGCCACGGCCGTCATCCGCAGCGAGCACGGCCACATCGACGCGGGCGGCCAGCTGCACCCGCTGCGCGCGGTCGCCCACGGCCAGGACATCCGCCCGCGCGGCCAGGAGTGCCGCAGCGGCGACCTGCTGCTGCCCGCGGGCGCGCTGGTCACCCCGGCCGTCCTCGGCCTCGCCGCCGCCGCGGGCTACGACACCCTGACCGTCGTCCCGCGACCGAAGGTCGAAGTCCTGATCCTCGGCGACGAGTTGCTCACCGCGGGCCTCCCCCGCGAGGGCCTCATCCGGGACGCGCTCGGCCCGATGCTCCCGCACTGGCTGCGCGCGCTCGGCGTCGAGGTGACCGCCGTGCGCAGGCTCGGCGACGACGCGAAGGCGCTGCTCAAAGCGGTGCGCGAGGCAAGCGCCGACCTGGTCGTGACCACCGGCGGCACCGCGTCCGGGCCCGTCGACCACGTGCACGCCACGCTGCGCGCGCTCGACGCCGAACTCCTCGTCGACGGGGTGGCCGTCCGCCCTGGCCACCCGATGCTGCTGGCCCGCCTCAAGGAGGGGCAGCACCTCGTCGGGCTCCCCGGCAACCCGCTGGCCGCCGTCTCCGGCCTGCTCACGCTCGCCGAGCCGCTGCTGCGAGTGCTCTCGGGCCGCGCACAGGACCAGACGCACACGTCCGCGCAGCGCCAAGTCCACGACGGGCGTCGGCAGTTGGACGAGGGCCCGAACGCGGACGCGTACACCGCTCCCTTGCACGCCCCCGCGCCCGGCCACCCCCACGACACCCGTCTCATCCCCATCGTGCTGCGGCAGGACGACGGCAGTGGGCACGAGTGGGCGGTGCCCCTGCACTACAACGGTCCGGCCATGCTGCGCGGCATCGCAGCCGCCGATGGGCTCGCCGTCATCCCGCCCGGCGGCGCCAAGCAAGGCCAGGAGGTGGAGATTCTCGACCTGCCATGGTCGTGGAACCCCGGCCTGCCCGGTCTCAACCCGGCGGGAAACGAAGGGTGTTTCACGTGAAACTGGCCGGCGATGACGCCATCGCACGCCAAGAGGAAGAGCGGACCGCGACCTACCGGGTGAAACTGCCCCGGCAGGTCGTCGAGCGTCCGCTCCTCCAAGTGGCCCGGCGCGTGCTGATAGCGCTCACGGTGCTCGTCGTCACCGCGCTCATCGTGTGGATCGACAGCGACGGCTACAACGACAATTCCGATGGCCGGGTCGATCTGCTCGACTCGTTCTACTACGCGACCGTCACGCTCTCGACCACGGGATACGGCGACATCACGCCGGTCAGTGACGCGGCGCGGCTCACCAACATCTTCGTCATCACGCCGCTGCGTGTGCTCTTTCTGATCATCCTGGTCGGCACCACGCTCGAAGTCCTCACCGAACGGACGCGGGAGGAATGGCGCCTGAAACGCTGGAGGTCCACCTTGCGTGACCACACTGTCGTCGTCGGCTTCGGCACCAAGGGCCGCAGCGCCGTGGAGACCGTCTGCGCGAGCGGACTGAAGCCCGAGCAGGTCGTCGTGGTCGACCCCAGCCCCAAGGTCGTCGAGAGCGCCAACGCCCATGGATACGCGGGTGTGACGGGCGATGCCACGCGCAGCTCGGTCCTCTTGCAGGCCGAGGTGCAACGGGCGCGGAAGATCATCATCGCGACGCAGCGCGACGACACGGCGGTCCTGGTGACGCTCACCGCGCGGCAGTTGAACCGTGGGGCGAAGATCGTCGCCGCGGTCCGCGAGGAGGAGAACGCGCCGCTGCTGCGCCAGTCCGGCGCCGACGCGGTCATCACCAGTGCCAGTGCGGCGGGCCGGCTGCTCGGCCTCTCGGTGCTCAGCCCGCACGCGGGCATGGTCATGGAGGACCTCATCCAGAAGGGCTCCGGCCTCGATCTGGTCGAGCGCCCGGTCACCAAGGCCGAGGTCGGTTTGCAGCCGAAGGAGACGGAGGACCTGGTCGTCAGCGTCATCCGGGGCCACCGGGTCCTCGGCTACGACGACTCGGCCGTCGGCTCGCTCAAGCTGACGGACCGCCTCATCACCATCACCCGTGTCACGCCGAGGACCCAGCTGGCACCGGACATGAAGCCGACGCCCCGCGGCTGAGAGCCCGGCCGCGAGTCGGTGTCCACGCCACCTCCCCGCGAGTGATCCTCGGGAGTAGCCTCGCGGCCATGCATGCGATCACGATCCCGGAACCCGGCGGACCCGAGGCGCTCGTCTGGACGGAGGTCCCCGACCCCGTACCCGGCGAGGGCGAGGTCCTGGTCGAGGTGGTCTCCAGTGCCGTCAACCGCGCCGATCTGCTCCAGCGGCAGGGCTTCTACAACCCGCCGCCCGGCACCTCCCCCTATCCCGGCCTGGAGTGCGCCGGCCGGATCGTCGCGCTCGGCGACGGCGTCACCGGCTGGTCGGTCGGCGATGAGGTGTGCGGGCTGCTCGTGGGCGGCGGCTACGCGGAGAAGGTGGCCGTCCCGGCCGGCCAGCTCCTGCCGGTGCCGAAGGGCCTCGACCTGGCCACGGCCGCCGCGCTGCCCGAGGTGACCTGCACGGTCTGGTCCAACGTCTTCATGATCGCCCACCTGCGGCCCGGCGAGACCTTCCTCGTGCACGGCGGCTCCAGCGGCATCGGCACCATGGCGATCCAGCTGGCGAAGGCGGTCGGTGCGAAGGTCGCGGTCACGGCCGGCACCAAGGAGAAGCTCGACTTCTGCGCTGAGCTCGGCGCGGACATCCTGATCAACTACCGCGAGCAGGACTTCGTGGAGGAGATCAAGAACGCCACGGACGGGGCGGGCGCCGACGTCATCCTCGACAACATGGGTGCCAAGTACCTGAACCGCAACGTCGACGCCCTCGCCACCAGCGGCCGGCTCGCCATCATCGGCATGCAGGGCGGGGTGAAGGGCGAGCTGAACATCGCGACGCTGCTCGGCAAGCGCGGCGCCATCACCGCGACCACGCTGCGGGCCCGCCCGCCGGCCGAGAAGGCGGCGGTCGTCGCGGCCGTGCGCGAGCACGTGTGGCCGCTGGTCGAGGGCGGCCATGTGCGGCCGATCGTGGACCGCACGCTGCCGATGAGCGACGCCGCACAGGGCCACCGCGTCCTGGAGGAGTCGGGCCACATCGGCAAGGTCCTGCTCACCAACGAGTAGCGGCCTCCGTTCATCAACGAGTAGCAGGCTCGCTCACCAACGAGCAGCCGCTACGCGTCACCGGCGCAGCCGCAGCGCCAGGAACCCGATGCCGAGCCCCGTGAGCAGCAGCCCCGCCCCCAGCGGCAGCACGTCCACCAGGGGGCCGGGCCCGGGCTCGCCCACGGCCTGCGGCTCGGGGGCGGTCCGCTCGGGGCGCGGCTCCTGCGGCACGGCCGGCGGGGGCTCGGTGGCGGCCGGGGGCAGCACGGCCCCGGTGGTGTCCGGTGTGGGCAGCTCCCGCCCGGGCGGGGTCCGGCCCACCCCCGCCCGGCTCCCCGCGAGGGACCCGTGCGGCGAGGGCTCGGCGGCGTACGACAGGGCGGCCGACGACGCCGGAACCACCGGCACCACCAGGAAAAGCGGCACGGACAAGAGAAGCCCGGCCACCCACCGAAGCCGCCCCATCCCCAGCCCCTTCCGCTCCCGGTTCGTCCAGATGCTTGTGCCAAGCCTCACATAGCCGGATAAAACAGGCACGCCGGATTTCGGGCCGCCCGGGGGCGGTGGATCAGCGCCGAACGGGGGCACCACGGAGATGTGACGGACACGTACGAGAGAATGGCGGCATGGAGATGCCGAGGAACGAACAGTCGCCGGAGAACCCGCAGGTCCTGGTCGTGGGACAGGACGGCATGGCGCTCGGCGGCGGTGGCGGCGACGAGTCCCGTGAGATCCCGGTGACCGACATGGTGGAACAGCCCGCCAAGGTGATGCGCATCGGCAGCATGATCAAGCAGCTGCTCGAAGAAGTGCGCGCGGCTCCCCTGGACGAAGCGAGCCGGCAGCGCCTCAAGGAGATCCACCACAGCTCGGTCAAGGAGCTCGAGGACGGCCTCGCCCCCGAGCTCGTCGAGGAGCTGGAGCGGCTCTCCCTGCCCTTCACGGAGGAGGCGACCCCGAGCGACGCCGAGCTGCGCATCGCGCAGGCCCAGCTGGTTGGCTGGCTCGAGGGCCTCTTCCACGGGATCCAGACGACGCTGTTCGCCCAGCAGATGGCGGCCCGCGCCCAGCTCGAGCAGATGCGCCGGGCCCTGCCGCCCGGCGTCGGTGGCGGCGAGGAAGAGGGCGAGGACCCGCGCACGGTCGGCCGCTCCGGCGGCCCGTACCTCTAGGCAACACACAGCACAGCAAGCACATACGTAGGGGCCCGTCACAGGACGGGCCCCTACGTATGCGTGAACTTGGCCACCGCGCGGCAGGTGCCGATCGCCCCAAGTGATCACGAAATCGCCATCGCCCGCCCACAAATGTGCTGCTCACGATTTGCAGGGCCTGCACGGCAACGGGTTGGATGTCCGGTCCATCTCGGAACGGCGACATGGCCGATGCCTGTAGCGTGACCCGACGGAGTCGATATTTCGCAACCGCGCGTACTCCGATGTATGGATCCGGCAGCCCAGATGAGCATGGACAGAAACGACGGCGAGGACTGATGGCACAGCAGCAGCGCGCTCAGGGCCCGTCCGACCCCGAGGCGACTGGCGGCGGTATGTCAGATGCGCCGGAGATGTGGGGTAACGGCGGGCTCGTGGGGGATGGGCGATATCGGCTCACCCACAGACTCGGCCGGGGCGGTATGGCGGAGGTCTTCGGGGCCGAGGACGTACGTCTCGGCCGCCAGGTAGCCGTCAAGCTGCTCCGCTCCGACCTCGCCGAGGACCCGGTCTCCAAGGCCCGTTTCACGCGTGAGGCACAGTCGGTCGCGGGGCTCAACCACCACGCGGTCGTCGCGGTCTACGACTCCGGCGAGGACGTCGTCGCCGGGAGCACCGTCCCGTACATCGTCATGGAGCTGGTCGAGGGCCGCACCATCCGCGACCTCCTGCTCAGCGCGGAGGCCCCGGGTGCCGAGCAGGCCCTGATCATCGTCTCGGGTGTCCTGGAAGCGCTCGCCTATTCGCACCAGCACGGAATCGTGCACCGCGACATCAAGCCCGCGAACGTGATCATCACCAACACCGGCGCGGTCAAGGTGATGGACTTCGGCATCGCGCGCGCCCTGCACGGCGCCCAGTCGACCATGACGCAGACCGGCATGGTCATGGGCACCCCCCAGTACCTCTCGCCCGAGCAGGCCCTCGGCAAGGCCGTCGATCACCGCTCCGACCTGTACGCCGTCGGCTGCCTGCTCTACGAACTCCTCGCGCTGCGCCCGCCGTTCACCGGCGAGACCCCGCTCTCCGTGGTCTACCAGCACGTCCAGGACACCCCCGTGCTGCCTTCCGAGGTCCTGGACGAGGTGCCGCCGGAGCTGAACGGGCTCGTCATGCGCTCGCTCGCCAAGGACCCGGACGACCGGTTCCAGACGGCCGAGGAGATGCGCGGGCTCGTCCAGTACGCGCTGCAGATGCTGTACGAGCAGGGTGGCCACACCGGCACCTGGAACACCGGCCCCATCGACGCGCACGAGGGCGGCTCCACGCCCGCCATGGGCGTCGCCGCCACCACGGCGATGCAGCACCCCGGCGACTCCGGCACGGCCCAGCAGCCGATGCTGCGCCCGCCGGGCGGCGACGACGGCGGCTTCGACGGGAACGGGAACGGCGGCGGGGGCCGCGGCCGCGGCAAGCTGTGGATCGTCGCCGTGCTCGCGGTCATCGCGATCGCGGTGGGCGTCGCCTGGGCGCTCAGCGGCGGCGACGGCGGCGACAAGGACCCCGGCAACAAGAAGTCGCCGAGCGCCACGCAGTCCGAGAAGTCCGAGAAGCCCAGCAAGTCGGCCGACGACGACGCGTCGCAGGGCGCGACGGAGGAGCCGGGCACGAGCACGGGTGGCGACACCGGGTACACGCCGACGCAGGAGCCGACGACGACGAATCCGTCGCCGACGCAGTCGGAGGAGCCGACGGACGAGCCGACGGATCCGACTCCGACGCAGTCGCAGGAGACGAGCGAGCCCCCGGAGGAGTCCGACCCGGCGACGCCGCCCGGTGGTGGCAGCGGTGGCAGCTCGGAACCGACCGACGTCATCGGTGGTGGCGACACCGGCGGCGACACCGGCGGCGGCGAGTAGCCCCCGGCCACACGCACGGGGCTCCGCCCCGGACCCCGCGCCTCAATCGCCGGAGGGGCTTGAATGGGCCAACCCGCCCCGCAGCTCGTGCACCGTCACGAACTGCGGGGCGACGCGCAGGTGGACCGGGTCGAAGGGCTCGCCGTCGGCGTAGTGCGGCGCGGGCCCGAAGAGCTCCAGCTCGGCGGTGGTCGGCTCGATCTGCTCACACGTGCCCACGCACTGCACCGACCACTGGCCCTCGTCCCCGGGCCGCTCCTGTCCCAGGTTGTCAGCCCCGTAGGCGACGACGCTGCCGATGCACGCCTCGTGGTAGCCGAAACCGCGGTGCATGCGCAGCAGCAGCCGGCCGTCGGCCACGACGTGCCGGGCGGCGGCGAGGAAGGGCAGGGCGCGCATGCTCGTCGCGACGCGGCCGTAGGGCACACGGGCGAGCAGCTCGAAGGCGCGGTCCTGGGCCCGGGCCTGGTCCTGGGGGTCCTTCAGCGCATCGGAGGGCATGTCACCACTGTGCGCCGTGGGCGCCTCGGGAGAACAGAGGAGCCCGCCCCCAGGGACCGGTGACCTAGGTCCTGTGCGGGGCGGGCGTCCCGGAAGGGGGCGGGGGAGCCGTCAGTGCTTCTCGGCCTGCATACGGGCCACGTACGCGGCCGCCTGGGAGCGGCGCTCCATGCCGAGCTTCGACAGCAGGCTGGAGACGTAGTTCTTGATCGTCTTCTCGGCGAGGTGCAGACGCTCGCCGATGACCCGGTTCGTGAGGCCCTCACCGATCAGGTCCAGGATCTTGCGCTCCTGGTCCGTGAGGCCGGAGAGCTTGTCGTCGTCCTTGCGGCCGCCGTCGCGCAGCCGCTCCAGGACGCGGGCCGTGGCGACCGGGTCGAGCAGCGACTTGCCGGAGGCGACGTCGCGTACGGCGGTGAGCAGTTCATTGCCGCGGATCGCCTTGAGGACGTAGCCGGAGGCGCCGGCCATGATCGCGTCGAAGAGCGCCTCGTCGTCCGCGAACGACGTCAGCATCAGGCACTTGACCGACTCGTCCATGGAGCGGATCTCGCGACACACCTCCACCCCGCTGCCGTCCGGCAGGCGTACGTCGAGCACCGCCACGTCCGGCCGGGTCGCGGGGATGCGCACCAGGGCGTCGGCGGCCGTTCCGGCCTCTCCGACCACCTCGATGTCGTCCTCCACCGACAGCAGCTCATGGACGCCGCGACGGACCACTTCGTGGTCGTCGAGCAGAAATACATGGATTTTTCCGTCTTCGCGCACGGCCTCAGTCTCACACAAGAACCTTTGCCGCGCCCTAGATGATCGCGGGGTGACCGGGATAACGTGCCGGTGTTCCGGCCCCCTGCCAGGCTTGGACCCAGGACCCGTCGCACAGCTGTGACCTGCGACGCTTCGTCTTCCCTCGCGATACTAGGAAATCCAACCAACGAACTACTTGGAAATCCAAGCAAAATCGCAGGTCAGATGGGGTTTCGCAGATGTGTGCCCCACTGGGTAACGTGCTGGGTGAGGGGTGCTTGCCGGAGCACTTGTCACGCCTGTTGCCGGCACCTCGCACCCACCCCGTGCGTGGACGGATCAGGCGAGCCGAGCCGACTGGCCATCCGGCAATCCCGGGGCCGGACCGACGGAGGAGCACACGTGACCGTAGACAGTGCCGACAGCACTGCCGCAGCGCAGAAGGCACAGCCGCCGCGCAAGCGGCCCGCTGCGAAGAAGTCTGCGAAGAAGTCCCCCGGCAAGACCGCCGCGGCCAAGGCCCCCGCGAAGCGGACGGCCAAGAAGGCCGCCACGGCCGAGGCGCCGCAGAGCGACCTGGTGCAGCTGCTGACCCCTGAGGGCGAGCGGGTCTCGAACCCCGAGTACGACCAGTACGTCGCCGACATCACCGACGACGAGCTGCGCGCCCTGTACCGCGACATGGTCCTCACGCGCCGCTTCGACGCCGAGGCCACCGCCCTCCAGCGCCAGGGCGAGCTGGGCCTGTGGGCGTCGCTGCTCGGCCAGGAGGCGGCCCAGATCGGCTCCGGCCGGGCCACCCGCGAGGACGACTACGTCTTCCCGACCTACCGCGAGCACGGCGTGGCCTGGTGCCGCGGGGTCGACCCGACGAACCTGCTCGGCATGTTCCGCGGCGTGAACCACGGCGGCTGGGACCCGAACAGCAACAACTTCCACCTGTACACGATCGTCATCGGCTCGCAGACCCTGCACGCCACCGGCTACGCGATGGGCGTCGCCAAGGACGGCGTGGACAGCGCGGTGATCGCGTACTTCGGCGACGGCGCCTCCAGCCAGGGCGACGTCCTGGAGGCCTTCAACTTCGGGGCCGTCTACAACGCCCCGGTGGTGTTCTTCTGCCAGAACAACCAGTGGGCGATCTCCGAGCCCACCGAGCGCCAGATGCGCGTGCCGCTCTACCAGCGCGCGCAGGGCTTCGGCTTCCCGGGCGTCCGCGTGGACGGCAACGACGTGCTGGCCTGCCTCGCCGTGACCCGCTGGGCCCTCGACCGGGCCCGACAGGGCGAGGGCCCGGCCCTGATCGAGGCGTTCACGTACCGGATGGGCGCGCACACCACGTCCGACGACCCGTCGAAGTACCGCTCCGACGACGAGCGCGTGGCCTGGGAGGCGAAGGACCCGATCCTGCGCCTGCGCGCGTACCTGGAGTCCCACACCGACACGGATGAGGGATTCTTCGCGGAACTCGACGCCGAGAGCGAGACGTTGGGCAAGCGAGTACGCGAGGTCGTACGGGCCATGCCGGACCCGGACCTCATGGCGATCTTCGAGAACGTGTACGCGGACGGGCACGCGCTCGTCGACGAGGAGCGCGCCCAGTTCGCCGCCTACCAGGCGTCGTTCGCCGACGGGGAAGGGGCCTGACGATCATGGCTGTACAGAAGCTTCCGATCGCCAAGGCGATCAACGAGTCGCTGCGCACGGCGCTCGACAACGACCCGAAGGTCCTCGTCATGGGCGAGGACGTCGGCAAGCTCGGCGGCGTCTTCCGCGTCACCGACGGCCTCCAGAAGGACTTCGGCGAGGACCGGATCATCGACACCCCGCTCGCCGAGTCCGGCATCGTCGGCACCGCCATCGGCCTCGCGCTGCGCGGCTACCGGCCCGTCGTCGAGATCCAGTTCGACGGTTTCGTCTTCCCCGCGTACGACCAGATCGTCACGCAGCTCGCGAAGATGCACGCCCGCGCGCTCGGCAAGGTCAAGACGCCCGTCGTCATCCGCATCCCGTACGGCGGCGGCATCGGCGCGGTCGAGCACCACAGCGAGTCGCCCGAGACGCTGTTCGCGCACGTGCCGGGCCTCAAGGTCGTCTCGCCCTCGAACTCCTCCGACGCGTACTGGATGCTCCAGCAGGCCATCCAGAGCGACGACCCGGTGATCTTCTTCGAGCCCAAGCGCCGCTACTGGGACAAGGGCGAGGTCGACACCGAGGCCGTCCCCGGCGATCTGCACAAGGCCGCCGTCGCGCGCGAGGGCAGCGACCTGACGCTCGCCGCGTACGGGCCCATGGTGAAGGTCTGCCTGGAGGCGGCCGCGGCCGCCGAGGAGGAGGGCAAGTCCCTGGAGGTCCTCGACCTGCGCTCGATCTCGCCGATGGACTTCGACTCCGTGCAGAAGTCGGTGGAGAAGACCCGCCGCCTCGTCATCGTGCACGAGGCGCCCGTCTTCCTCGGCTCCGGCGCGGAGCTCGCGGCCCGGATCACCGAGCGGTCCTTCTACCACCTGGAGGCGCCCGTGCTGCGGGTCGGCGGGTACCACGCGCCGTATCCGCCGGCGCGCCTGGAGGAGGAGTACCTGCCGGGGCTCGACCGGGTGCTCGATGCCGTCGACCGTTCGCTGGCGTACTGAGAGGGGGCTGAATCATGGCTCGTGAGTTCAAGATGCCCGACGTGGGCGAAGGCCTGACCGAGGCCGAGATCCTCAAGTGGTACGTGCAGCCGGGCGACTCCGTCGAGGACGGGCAGGTCGTCTGCGAGGTCGAGACCGCGAAGGCGGCCGTCGAGCTGCCGATCCCGTACGACGGGGTGGTCAAGGAGCTGCTCTTCCCGGAGGGGACGACGGTCGACGTCGGCCAGGTGATCATTTCGGTGGACGTGGCGGGGGACGCGCCTGAGCCCGTGCCCGCGGCCGAGCCGGAGGCCGAGGTCCCGGCCGAGGCCGCAGCCGACGCCGAGGCGCCGCAGGGCCGTCAGCCCGTGCTCGTCGGGTACGGCGTCGCCGAGTCCTCCACCAAGCGGCGGGCCCGCAAGGGGGCCGAGGGCGGCGAGGCGGCGACCACCGCCAACGGCACCGCCACGCTGACCCGGCCGCTCGCCAAGCCCCCCGTGCGCAAGCTCGCCAAGGACCTCGGAGTCGACCTCGCCACCGTGATCCCGTCCGGCACCGACGGGATCATCACGCGCGAGGACGTGCACGCGGCCGTCGCGCCGGCGCCCGCGCCCGAGGTGCCCGCCCAGGCCCCCGAGCCGGCGGCGGCCCCCGCCCCCGCCGCGTACGACTCCGTCCGCGAGACCCGGATCCCGATCAAGGGCGTCCGGAAGGCGACCGCGCAGGCGATGGTGCACTCGAAGTTCACGGCGCCGCACGTCACGGAGTTCGTGACCATCGACGTGACGCGCACGATGAAGCTCGTCGAGGAGCTCAAGGGCGACAAGGACATGGCGGGGCTTCGGGTCAACCCGCTGCTGCTCATCTCCAAGGCGCTGCTCGTCGCGATCAAGCGCAACCCCGAGGTCAGCGCCGCATGGGACGAGGCGAACCAGGAGATCGTCCAGAAGCACTACGTGAACCTGGGCATCGCCGCGGCCACGCCGCGCGGTCTGATCGTGCCGAACATCAAGGACGCGCACGCCAAGACCCTGCCCGAACTGGCGTCCGCGCTGGGCGAGCTGGTGGCCACCGCGCGGGAGGGCAGGACGTCCCCGGGGGCGATGCAGGGCGGGACCGTCACGATCACCAATGTGGGCGTCTTCGGCGTCGACACCGGTACGCCGATCCTGAACCCCGGTGAATCGGCGATCCTCGCCGTCGGAGCGATCAAGCTTCAGCCGTGGGTCCACAAGGGCAAGGTCAAGCCGCGTCAGGTGACGACGCTGGCGCTCTCCTTCGATCACCGGTTGGTCGACGGGGAGCTGGGCTCCAAGGTGCTGGCCGATGTGGCGGCGATCCTGGAACGCCCCAAGCGCTTGCTGACCTGGGCCTGATCGCATGTCCCTCCGGCGACGGGGTTGCGGCCTGGGGCGCTGCCCCAGGCCCCGCTCCTCAATCGCCGGAGGGGCTTGATTCACTACTTCTTGAACCCGTAGTCCATGAGCTTCTTCGCGTCGGACGTCCGCGCGTTGACGGACGTCGACTTCAGCACCGTCCCGATCACGGTCTTCCCGCTCCGCGTCGCCGCGAAGACCAGGCAGTACTTGGCCTCCGGGCCCGAGCCGGTCTTGACGCCGATGGTGCCGGAGTACGTACCGAGCAGGCTGTTCGTGTTGGACCACGACATGTAGCGGTAGCCGCCGGACTTCGTCGTGACCTTCTGCTTCGTCGACTTCGTCTTCACGACCGCGCGGAAGGTCGAGCTCTTCATCGCCGACGACGCGATCTTCGTCAGGTCGCGCGGCGTCGAGTAGTTGGCGCCCTTGCCGATGCCGTCGAACGAGTCGAAGTGGGTGTTCTTCAGGCCCATGTCGGTCGCGGACTTGTTCATCTTGCCGATGAAGGACTTCACGCGCGCCGACCGGGTCGAGCCCGAGCCGAACTTGTCCGCGAGCGCGTACGCGGCGTCGCAGCCCGAGGGCAGCATCAGGCCGTACAGCAGCTGGCGGACGGTGACCTTGTCGCCGACGATCAGACGGGCCGACGACGCGGTGTTCTTGACGATGTAGTCGCTGTACGCCTTCTGGACCGTGACCTTGGAATCCAGGTTCAGGTTCTTCTGGGCCAGCACCACCTTGGCCGTCATGATCTTGGTCGTGGAGCCGGTGGACCGGCGGGTGTCCGCGGCCTTCGTGTAGAGGCTCGAACCCGTCCCGTTGTTCATGACATAGCCACCCGCCGCGGCGATGCTCGGCTTGGCCGGTGCGGTGGCGGCCTGAGCGGTGGTGGTCAGGGCACCGCTGGTGATCACGACACCGGCAAGGACGACGGCGATGCCCGCTCTGCGAGTTTTCAAGATAAATGCTCCAAATGTCCCTGGAATCACGCCCCTTGGGAACAGGGTCGCGCCGTGTGAGACACGTGGAGGGCTCCCCTGGTTGCGCGGGGAGGGGGGTGCGTGACATTCCGCATGATGGACGCCCATCGGCTTGCGTACGTGTTGTATCTATGATGTGCGCATGCCTGCGACCGCCACCGAAAAGCCCGTCACCGAGAAGCGCCCACCCGCCGCCGAACGCGTCTACGACCACGTCAAGCGAGGCGTCCTGGAGCGCCGCTACGAGGGCGGGACGCTGCTCACCGAGGGCGAGCTCGCCGAGGCCGTGGGGGTCTCCCGCACGCCCGTGCGCGAGGCGCTGCTCAAGCTGGAGGTCGAGGGGCTGCTCAAGCTCTACCCGAAGAAGGGCGCCCTGGTCCTGCCGGTCTCCGCGCAGGAGATCGCGGACGTCGTCGAGACGCGACTGCTCGTCGAGGAGCACGCGGTGCGCAAGGCGGTGCCCGCGCAGCCGCGGCTCATCGCGCGCCTGGAGGAGCTCCTGGACGAGCAGCGGGCGCAGGCCGCCGCCGGGGAGTTCACCGAGGCCGCCACCACCGACCGCTGCTTCCACGCGGAGATCGTCCGCAGCGGGGGCAACGAGATCCTCTCCCGCCTCTACGACCAGCTGCGCGACCGGCAGTTGAGGATGGGCGTCGCCGTGATGCGCTCGCACCCCGACCGCATCGCGAAGACGCTCAGCGAGCACAGCGAGATCCTCGACGCGCTGCGGGCCGCGGACGAGGAGGCCGCCGTCGCGGTCGTGCGCCGGCACGTCAGCTGGGTGCGGAGCCTGGCGCGGGGTGACGAGCGATGAGTTCAGCCACCTCCCCGTCCTCCCCCTCGATGTCCCTGCCCGGCGATCCGCCCGGCGGTCGGCGGGCCGTCGCGGTCTGGTCGATCGGCGTCGCCGTCTACTTCGTCGCCGTCATCTTCCGTACGTCGCTGGGTGTCGCGGGCCTCGACGCCGTCGAACGCTTCCACATCAACGCCTCCGCGCTGTCGACGTTCTCGATTCTCCAGCTGCTCGTGTACGCGGGCATGCAGATACCCGTCGGCCTGATGGTCGACCGGCTCGGCACCAAGAAGGTGCTGACGCTCGGCGTGATCCTGTTCACCATCGGGCAGCTGGGCTTCGCGTTCTCCTCCTCGTACACGATGGCGCTGGTGTCGCGCGCGCTGCTCGGCTGCGGCGACGCCATGACGTTCATCAGCGTGCTGCGGCTCGGTACGCGGTGGTTCCCGGCGCGGCGCGGTCCGCTGGTCGCGCAGCTGGCGGGGCTCGTCGGGATGGCGGGCAACCTCGTCTCCACGCTGGTCCTTGCACGACTGCTGCACGGCATCGGGTGGACGGCCGCGTTCGCAGGCAGCGCGCTCGCGGGTGTCGTGGTGCTCGTGCTGATGCTGCTGTTCCTCAAGGACCACCCCGAGGGGTACGAGCCCGCCCCGCTGTCCGGTACGCACAAGGGGGCCGCGTACGTGCGCGGGCAGATCGCGGCGACCTGGCGGGAGCCGGGGACGCGGCTCGGCCTGTGGGTGCACTTCTCGACGCAGTTCCCGGCGATGGTGTTCCTGCTGCTGTGGGGGCTGCCGTTCCTGGTGGAGGCGCAGGGTCTTTCGCGGGGCACGGCCGGCGAGCTGCTGACGCTCGTCGTCCTCTCCAACATGATGGTCGGGCTCGTGTACGGGCAGATCGTGGCGCGGCACCATGCGGCGCGGTTGCCGCTCGCGCTCGGGACCGTGGCGACGACCGCGGTGATGTGGGCGATGCCGGTGGTGTGGCCGGGGCAGGCGCCGATGTGGCTGCTCGTGGTGATGTGTGTGGTGCTCGGGGCGTGCGGGCCCGCGTCGATGATCGGGTTCGACTTCGCGCGGCCGGCGAATCCGCCGGAGCGGCAGGGGACCGCGTCCGGGATCGTCAACATGGGCGGGTTCATCGCCTCGATGACGACGTTGCTGGCGGTGGGGGTGCTGCTGGATGCGACCGGTGACAACTACCGGGTGGCGTTCTCGGCGGTGTTCGTCCTGGAGGCGCTCGGCGTGAGTCAGATCCTCCGTCTGCGCGGGCGAGCGGCCCGCGCGGAACGGGAACGCCTGGTCGCTTCCCGGGTGGCCTCGGTCCACGTCCCCGTGTGACCGTGGCCGGGCCGGCAGTCCCCGTGCGACCGGCCTCGTGGCCGGGCTGTCGTCCCTGTTGCGCGGCACCGGGGGCCGCCTTGCCCACCCGCCGCCCAAGGCGGCGATTGCCCAAGCCGGTGACGGCCGCCCGCCAAGGGCGGGGAGCCGCGGTCGGCGGCCACCCCAAGGGGTTGCGGTCGACCGTCACGGGTGGGAGCCGTGCCGGTGGCAGGTTGCCGATCGCCTGGTGCGGCACCCTGCGAGGCCGACGCCCCCGGAGGGGGTGGGTGGGAGATGGGCGGTGGCACGGGCCCGTAGCGTCGGGGCCGGTGCCGGTGATTCAAGCCCCTGCGGCGTTTGAGCAGCGGGGTCCGGGGCGGAGCCCCGATCTTGTGAAGCCCCGCCGGCGATTGAGGCGCGGGGTCCGGGGCGGAGCCCTGTGGCCGTAATGCCGGTGCCGGTCCCCCGGAGGGTCAGGGCGTGACCGGTAGCGCCGCCAGGATGGCCCCCGCGAGGGCGGGATCGCCCTCCGTCTTCACCCGGTCGGACACCGCATCCACCGCCACTCGCCCACAGGACAACCGCACATACGTCTCCCAGTCCAGAGCGATCGTCACCGCCGGACCGAGCGAAGGCGACCCGTCGACCGTGCCCCTGCCGTCCGCGTCCACGCGCACCGTACGCAGGAACTCCACCGGCCCGTGCACATCCAGCACGACCGCCGAGTCCGCGGGAGCCCCCGCGTCCTTCGTGACGATCTTCGGGAGGATCGACAGGAGCAGGTCCCGGGTGACGTACGCACCCGGGGAGTCGAGGTTGCCGGGCTTGCCGAGGGCCCAGCGCAGATCCTGCTCGTGCGCCCAGATGTCGAACGCCCGCCTGCGCATCGCGAATTCGAGGGTCTCCTCGATGCCGCGCGGTCCGCGCACGATGGTCGAGGGGTCGCGCGACTCGTTGCGAAGGTGCCGGTTGCGGCGGATGACCGTGTACTCGAGCTCGGAGACCATTTCGGGTGCCGTGTGGTGCCGGCGGATGTCGACCTGGATCTCCTGGTAGCGCTGCGACTCGGTCTGTACGTGGTAGAGGTCGCGGGGCAGCGTGTGGATCGGCCGCGGGTCGCCGAGCATCTCGCAGTCGACGCCGATCACGTGCGAGACGAGATCGCGCACCGACCAGCCGGGGCACGGTGTGGCCCGGTTCCATTCACCCTCGGCGAGCGGTGTGACCAGCTCGGATATCGCTTCCACGGAGTGGGTCCAGGCGTCGGCGTAGGTCTGAAGGCTGGGGTGGAGACTCACGGAAAGGGACCCCTCGAGCGGTGGTACACGGGCGTTTAGACAGTCGTCGGGCACGGGCGTGGGTGTCTTGAGAGGCTAAGTTACGCTGCCCGTAGGCACCCCGGCAGTGCTTTGGTGTGACGAACGCAGGGCTGTTGTTGACGTAGAGCCGACGGCTCGAATGCCAGGACGGTGGTAGTGTGCGCGCCTCGCTCATCCAGATCGCGGTAAATGACGACACGTCGGCCGAAACGGTCAACGCCCGTCGGGAGCGCGTGAGTTCACTGGTACGAGAAGAGGCGGGGCGCGCCGATCTCGTCGTGCTCCCGGAGCTGTGGACGACCGGGGCCTTCGCCTACGAGCGGTTCGCCGAGGAGGCCGAACCGCTGGAGGGGCCGACCTTCGAAGCGATGGCCAAGGCCGCGCGGGACGCGGGGGTGTGGCTGCACGCGGGCTCGATCCCGGAGCGGGACCCGGAGGGCCCCCTCTACAACACGTCGCTGGTCTTCTCCCCCGACGGCGAACTCGCCGCCGCCTACCGCAAGATCCACCGGTTCGGCTTCGACAAGGGCGAGGCCGTGCTGATGGGCGCGGGCGAGGAACTGGTGACGGTGCGCCTGCCGGAGACCGTGGTGGGCGTGACCACGTGCTACGACCTGCGCTTCCCCGAGCTGTACCGGGGCCTGGTCGACCGGGGCGCGCAGACGCTGATCGTGTCGGCGGGGTGGCCGGAGCGGCGGCGCTCGCACTGGACGCTGCTGGCGCAGGCGCGGGCCGTGGAGAACCAGGCGTTCGTGCTCGCGTGCGGAAGTGCCGGTACGCACGCGGGGGTTCCGCAGGCCGCGCACAGCATCGCGGTCGACCCGTGGGGTGTGGTGCTCGGCGAGGCGGGGGCCGGTGAAGAGGTGCTGCGGGTGGAGTTCGACCCGCAGGAGGTCGAGGCCACCCGCGAAAAGTTCCCGGCCCTGAAGGACCGCAAACTGGGGCTTACGCCGCCGACCGGTCGATAGGGGCCGCACCGGGGCTCTTGGGCCGCGCCGTGGTCGGCGCCCCCTCGTCCTGGGCGCGCGGCACCGGGGCGCCGCCTTGCCCACCCTGCCGCCCAAGGCGGCAGATTGCCCAAGGCGGCGGCCGACGCTCCCGGAGGGGGCGGGTGAGTGGGAGATGGGCGGCGGAGCACCGTGAGCGGGCGTCAGTCCACCACCCCCCGTTCCTTCTCCGCCAGGTGGATCACGCACACCGCCACCGCGATCAGGAGCGCCGGATCGGCGTCGTCGCGGACCACGTTGACGCCGTAGGTGTCCCGCACCCGCAGCCACCGCCGCGAGATCTCGGCCAGCAGCTCCCCCTCGTACTCGACGGCGAACTCCCGGTCCAGGATCTTGCCGCTGACGTCGAGTTCCGTGCTGCCGTCGGCCAGCTGCACCCGGTAGTGATTGCGCAGCAGGGACAGCCGCTTGCGCTTGATGCGGGCCAGCTCCTCGTCGCCGCGCTCGATCACCATCGTGTCGCGCAGCGCGAACATCTTCTCGTGGATGTCGATGAGGACCCGCCCGTCGGGCCCCTTGATCTCGAAGGTGTCCCGCAGCCGCATCGCCTTGCCGTCGACGAGGAACGCCTTGTGGCCGTTCTCGTCCTCGATCCAGTAGTCCTCGCCGATGGCGAAGATCCGTTCCCTCACTTCGTAGCGCATACGTCGAACAGTGCCCGAAATTCGCGTACCGGATCCCCCTGGCGGCCCTCTTCAGGGCCGGATGAGGGAAGCCGGGCTCCCGAATCGAGCCCCAGTCGGTTCTGATTTTGTTGTGATTCTGTCCCAACGTGCGTTCTACGAAAGAGAGTTCGGTGGTCGCTGCAACCACCGGCGGGAGTGATGGGTCATTTGGGGTGGACGTGACCTTACGACCGAAGGAACAACATGTTGCGCGCACGACCCCACAGTGTCCGCAGGCTGCGGATCGCGATGGCGACCGCGGCCCTCGTCGCCGGCGGCCTCACCGCCGTGTCGCTGACCCCGGCGCAGGCGGCCACCACCGCCGCGGGCAAGGCGGCCCCGGCGGAGGACTTCAACGGCGACGGCTACGCCGACCTCGTCACCGCCGCGCCCGGAGGCACGATCTCCGGCCAGGCGGGGGCCGGCTACGTCGCGGTGACGTACGGCTCGGCGAACGGCCTCGACGCCGCGAACAAGAAGCTCATCTCCCGTTCCACCAGCGGGATTCCGGGCTCCGCGGCCGCCAAGGAGGCGTTCGGCCAGTACCTCACCAAGGGCGACCTCGACGGTGACGGCTACAGCGACCTCGTGATCGGCTCCAAGAGCAAGGACGCCGGCAGCGTCATCGTCTGGGGCTCGGCCTCCGGCCTGACCGGCGGCACGAAGATCGCCACGTACGGACGCTCGCCCCAGATCGGCGACTTCGACGGCGACGGCAAGGCCGACCTGGCCCTCCTCGCCGACATGGGCAGCTACGGCGACGACCCCGAACATCAGGGCGCCGCCCTGTGGAAGGGCCCGGTCTCCCGCGCCGGCGCCCCCGCCCAGAAGCTGAACTTCATGGACAAGTCCGAGTGGTGGGGCTACGGCAAGGACGACGCGACCTGCGTCGACGACGACTACGGCTGCGTGGACGGGCCGGACTCGACGACCGGCCCCGTGTTCTTCAACGCGGTCGGCGACCTCAACGGCGACGGCCGCGACGACCTGGCCGTGCGCTCGTACAACGGCGACGGCGTGTGGAACAACACAGTCCTGTACGGCAGCGGTTCGGGCTTCAAGCGCGGCTGGGCACCGGAGACCCAGGGGGAACTGGCCTCCGGTGACGTGAACGGCGACGGCATCGACGACCTGGTCGTCGGCTCCGACCCCGAGGAGTCCGACATCGGCGAGACGATGCAGAAGGTGACTCTCGCGTTCGGCTCGAAGGACGGCCTCAAGGGCGACGCCACCCAGACCTTCGACCAGTCCCTGCCCGGCTTCTACGGCGCCCAGGAGGACGGCGACAAGCTCGGCTCCTGCGTCTCCGTGGCCGACGTGGACGGCGACGGCCGCGCCGAGGTCGCCCTCGGTATCGCGGGCGAGGACTTCAGCGGTCTGACCGACGCCGGCTCCGTCGCGCTGCTGCACGGCTCCGCCGACGGCGTGACCGGCGAGGGCTCCCAGGTGCTCAACCAGAACTCGGCGAACGTGCCGGGCGTCGCCGAGTCGGGCGACACGTTCGGTTCGGGCTGCCAGCTGCTCGACACCAACGGCGACGGCAACCGCGACCTCGCGGTCTCCGCGACCGGGGAGAACGCCTCCTCCGGCGCCGTGTGGTCGTTCCCCGGAACCGCCACCGGCATCACCGCGACCGGCTCGAAGGCCATCAACCCGAAGGACCTCGGCGCCCCGGACACCAAGGCGCTGTTCGGCAACCCGCTGCGCTGACCCCGCACGGACCCGGTAGGGCCGCACCGCCGCACGGGGGTGCGGCCCTACGCCGTTCCAGGCGTCCGCAGCAGCCGCGCCACCGGCCGCTCCCGGGCGACGACATGACCCACCGAGATCCCCACGCACACCACCGTGAACAGCACGATCAGCCACGACAACAGCGTGAACACGAGCCCGAACGGGCCGAACTGCGCGAGCGAACGGTTCAGCACGCGCGGCATGTACAGATGCGAGGCCCACGACAGCGCGGCCACGCCCGCCCCGGTGAGCAGCGCTCCCGGCAGCAGCGGCAGCCACGCCACCCGGCTCCTGAGCAGCAGATGCTGCGTCCACCACCACAGCAGCACGCTCGTCACGTACGACAGCACGAACCCCAGCCACGCCCCCAGGCCGAAGCCGTCCCGCAGCACGCCCTGCGCGAGGATCGCCGCCGTCCACACCCCGAGCCACGCGAGCCACCGCCCAACGCCCGGCTGCACGCGGTCGCCGACAGCAGCGTGACGAGGACACCGACCACTCCCGAGGTGTCGCGCGTCCCGGAGTCTCCCGCCGCGTAGACCTGCCTGACCTGGTCGAGCGACGCGCCGCTGAGCCCCATCGCGGTGCGCGAGGATGGGATACGAATCCACTTAGCGCTCGACCGCCACACCGTGGCGAGGGCTCTCGGTGCCGCGGCACGGCACGCGTGGCACGCTTGAAGCATGAACGACTCCGCGCCCGCCCGCAGCACCCGCCGAGCCCGTGTCCGCGCCCCCGAACTGGTCGGAAAAGGTGGCTGGCTGAACACCGGCGGGACCGGCTACACCCTCGCCGACCTGCGCGGACGCATCGTAATCTTGGATTTCTGGACCTTTTGCTGCATCAACTGCCTGCACGTCCTCGACGAGTTGCGGGAGCTGGAGGAGAAGCACCGGGACACCGTCGTGATCATCGGGGTGCACTCGCCGAAGTTCGTGCACGAGGCCGAGCACGCGGCCGTCGTCGACGCCGTCGAGCGGTACGGGGTCGAGCACCCGGTGCTCGACGACCCCGAGCTCGCGACGTGGAAGCAGTACGCGGTGCGGGCCTGGCCCACGCTCGTCGTGATCGACCCCGAGGGGTACGTCGTCGCGCAGCACGCCGGTGAGGGGCACGCGCACGCGATCGAGGCGCTGGTCGGGGAGTTGGAGGCGGAGCACGCGGCGAAGGGGACGCTGCGGCGCGGAGACGGGCCGTACGTGGCGCCCGAGCCGGTCGCCACCGACCTCCGCTTTCCCGGCAAGGCGATCGTGCTGCCGTCGGGGAACTTCCTGGTCAGCGACACGACGCGGCATCAGCTGGTGGAGCTGGCCGAGGACGGCGAGAGCGTCGTGCGGCGGATCGGCAGCGGCGAGCGGGGCTTCGGTCCCGACTCGTTCAACGAGCCGCAGGGGCTCGCGCTGCTCGACGAGAACACCGTCGTCGTGGCGGACACGGTGAACCACGCGCTGCGTGCGCTCGACCTCGTCACCGGGGGCGTCACCACCCTCGCCGGCACCGGGAAGCAGTGGTGGCAGGGGTCCCCGACCAGCGGTCCTGCCCTGGAGGTCGACCTCTCCTCCCCGTGGGACGTCGCCGTCTTCGGCGGCAAGGTGTGGATCGCCATGGCGGGCGTGCACCAGCTGTGGACGTACGACCCGGAGGCGCGGACGGTCGCCGTCGCGGCGGGCACCACGAACGAGGGTCTTGTGGACGGCCCCGGCGCCGAGGCCTGGTTCGCGCAGCCGTCCGGGCTCGCCGCGGCCGGCGACCGGCTGTGGGTCGCCGACTCCGAGACCAGCGCGCTGCGGTACGTGGACGGGGACGGCGCCGTGCACACCGCCGTCGGCACCGGCCTCTTCGACTTCGGGCACCGCGACGGGGACGCCGAACAGGCGCTGCTCCAGCACCCGTTGGGCGTCACCGCGCTGCCGGACGGCTCGGTCGCGGTCTCGGACACGTACAACCACGCCTTGCGGCGCTACGACCCCTCGACGGGCCAAGTGACCACGCTCGCCACCGATTTGCGCGAGCCCAGCGACGCGGTGGTCGTCGGGGACGACGTGGTCGTCGTCGAGTCCGCGCGGCACCGGCTGACCCGGCTGCGGCTGCCCGAGGAGGCCGTGCGCGTCGAGTCGGTCGCCCATCGCACGCAGCGCGCGGCGACGGAGGTCGCGGGCGGCGGCCTCCGGCTGGACGTGGTGTTCCAGGCCCCGGCCGGGCAGAAGCTCGACACCCGGTACGGGCCCTCGACCCGCCTCCTCGTCTCGTCGACGCCGCCCGAGCTGCTGGCCGCGGGGGACGGCGCGGGCACCGACCTCACCCGCGAGCTGACCCTGGACCCGGCCGTCACCGAGGGCGTGCTGCACGTCTCGGCGATGGCCGCGTCCTGCGACGACGACCCCGAGAACGAGTACCCGGCCTGCCACGTCCACCAGCAGGACTGGGGCGTCCCGGTGCGGGTCGCCGAGGGCGGGGCCGAGCGGCTGCCGCTGGTGCTGGCGGGCCTGGACGAGGACGGGACCTGACGGTGGTGGTCTAGATGTGCCGATCCCGCTCGTCCTCGACCACGGTCGTGCGATTGGCGGGCGGGACCAGGCCCCGGCGTCGTCCGACGCTGCGGAACACGAAGGTGCCGATCAGCCCGACGATCATCAGGATCCAGCCGACCAGATCGAGGTTGACGCTCTGCATGTGCCAGTCGGTCGCGAACGCGAGGATCGCGCCGACCGCGATCAGGATGATGGAACCTCCAAGGCTCATCAGCTCCGCCTCCTGTGGTGTGTGCGAACGTGAGTGAGGGGCCCGGGTACCCCCGAACCCCTCGCCCTCACACCGGAGTTCAGCCCTCCAGGAACGCCGTGAGCGCGTTCGCCAGCAGGTACGGGTCGTCGGCGCCGCACAGTTCGCGCACGCTGTGCATGGAGAGGATCGCCGTGCCGATGTCGACCGTCTTGATGCCGTGCCGGGCGGCGGTGATCGGGCCGATCGTGGTGCCGCACGGCATCGCGTTGTTCGACACGAACGACTGGAACGGGACGCCCGCCTTGTCGCACGCCGCCGCGAACACGGCGCGGCCCGAACCGTCCGTCGCGTAACGGTTGTTGACGTTCACCTTGAGGATCGGTCCGCCGTTGGCGCGCGGGTGGTGCGTGGGGTCGTGGCGCTCGCCGTAGTTGGGGTGCACGGCGTGGCCCGTGTCGGAGGAGAGGCAGATCGTGCCGGCGAAGGCCCGCGCGCGGTCCTCGTACGAGCCGCCGCGCGCGAACACCGAACGCTCCAGGACCGTGCCGAGCAGCGGGCCGTCGGCGCCGGTGTCGGACTGCGAGCCGTTCTCCTCGTGGTCGAAGGCGGCGAGCACGGGGATGTACGGGAGGTCCTCCTGCTTGGCGACCTCGGCGAGCGCGGCGGTGCAGGCGTGCACGGACAGCAGGTTGTCCATGCGGGGCCCGGCGACGAGCTCCTTGTCGCGGCCCAGGTAGGAGGGAGCCTCGATGGCGTACGTCATCAGGTCCCAGCCGGTGATGTCGCCGCGGCCGAGCCCGTTCTCGTCCTCAAGGAAGGACAGCAGGTCGCCCTCGTGGACGTCCCCGCCGAGGCCCCAGATGGGCTGCATGTGGCGCTGCTTGTCGAGTTTCAGGCCGTCCGACGTGACCGATCGGTCCAGGTGGATGGCGAGCTGCGGGACGCGCAGCAGGGCGCGGTCGACGTTCACCAGGCGCTCGGTGCCGTCGCGCAGCGAGACGCGGCCCGCGAGGCCGAGGTCGCGGTCGAGCCAGGAGTTGAGCAGCGGTCCGCCGTAGATCTCGACGGCGATCTGGCGCCAGCCGTTGCTCGCCATGTCGGGCTGGGGCTTCACGCGCAGGTTCGGGGAGTCGGTGTGCGCGCCGACGATCCGGAACGGCGTGTGGGCGCCGGCGCCCTCCGGGACGTACCAGGCGATGACGGCGCCGCCGCGGGTGACGAACTTGCCGCCGCTCGTGCCGTCCCAGGCGTCGGTCTCGGCGACCTGCTGGAATCCCGCCTTCTCCAGCCGTGCGGCCACGTTTGCCACGGCGTGGTACGGCGTGGGGCTCGCCGCGAGAAAGGCCATCAGGTCGTCGGTGTGCCCACGATCGAAGGGGCGGGAGGCGGTGTTCATGCGGCCAAGGGTAGCCAGTCCCTCCGGGTGCGGCGCGGCCCCGGTGGCCTGCCTCCGGCGGCCTTCGCGCCGGTGTGCGTGTGGTGTCTGTCCGCTGTGCGGGCTGCGGCCGCGTCGTGGCTTTGCGCAGTTCCCCGCGCCCCTAAAAGGGGCGCGGGGAACTGCGCGCGCAACCGGCAAAGGCAAAGGCCCGTCGTCCCGCAACAGGGACGACGGGCCACACCACGACGGGTCCTAGAAGGCCGCCTCGTCGAGGTCCATGATCTCGACGCCCGACTCGCTCGTCGTCTGCGCGAGCTTCCGCGCCCCCGTCACCCCCGGCAGGACGTTCGCGGCGAAGAACTTCGCAGCGGCGATCTTGCCCTGGTAGAACGCGACGTCCTTGCCGGAGGCACCCGCGGCGAGCTTCTCGGCGGCGACGGCCGCACCCTTGAGGAGCAGGTAGCCGACGACCACGTCGCCGGAGGCCATCAGCAGGCGGGTCGTGTTGAGGCCGACCTTGTAGATCGACTTCACGTCCTGCTCGGTGGCGACCAGGTCGTTGATCATGAGGCCGACGATGGCCTCCAGCTCGCCGGCCGACTTGCCGAGCGTCTCGCGGGCCGCGGCCAGCTCCTCGCCGCCGGTCTCCACGGCGAGGAACTTCTTGATCTCCTCGGAGAGCGCGTTCAGCGCGGCGCCCTGGTTGCGGACGATCTTCCGGAAGAAGAAGTCCTGGCCCTGGATCGCGGTCGTGCCCTCGTAGAGGGTGTCGATCTTCGAGTCCCGGATGTACTGCTCGATCGGGTACTCCTGGAGGAACCCGGAGCCGCCGAACGTCTGGAGCGACTGGGCGAGCTGCTCGTAGCCCTTCTCGGAGCCGTAGCCCTTCACGATGGGCAGGAGGAGGTCGTTGAGCGCGTGCTCGGTGGCCGCGTCCTCGCCCGCCGCCTCCTTGACCTGGATCGCGTCCTGCACGGAGGCCGTGTAGAGCACGAGCGTGCGCATGCCCTCCGCGTACGCCTTCTGCGTCATCAGCGAGCGGCGCACGTCCGGGTGGTGCGTGATGGTGACCTTCGGCGCGGTCTTGTCCGTGCTGCGGGCGAGGTCCGAGCCCTGGACGCGCTCCTTGGCGTACTCGAGGGCGTTGAGGTAGCCCGTCGACAGCGTGGAGATCGCCTTCGTGCCGACCATCATGCGGGCGAACTCGATGATGCGGAACATCTGGCGGATGCCGTCGTGCTTGTCGCCGATCAGCCAGCCCTTGGCGGGGTGCTGGTCGCCGAAGGTCATCTCGCACGTGTTGGAGGCCTTGAGGCCCATCTTGTGCTCGACGTTGGTGGCGTAGACACCGTTGCGCTCGCCCAGCTCGCCGGTCTCCCAGTCGAACTCGAACTTCGGGACGAGGAAGAGCGAGAGGCCCTTGGTGCCGGGGCCGTGGCCCTCGGGGCGGGCGAGGACGTAGTGGAGGATGTTCTCCGACATGTCGTGCTCACCGGACGTGATGAAGCGCTTCACGCCCTCTATGTGCCAGGAGCCGTCGGCCTGCTCGACGGCCTTGGTGCGGCCGGCGCCGACGTCCGAACCGGCGTCCGGCTCGGTCAGCACCATCGTCGAGCCCCACTGCTTGTCGACGGCGATCTCGGCGGCCTTCTTCTGCTGCTCGTTGCCCTCCTCGAAGAGGATGCCGGCGAACGCCGGGCCGGAGGAGTACATCCAGATCGCCGGGTTGGCGCCCAGGATCAGCTCCGCGTGGGCCCAGATCAGGGAGCGCGGCGCGGTGGTGCCGCCGATCTCCTCGGGCAGGCCGAGACGCCAGTACTCGGCGTCCATGAAGGCCTTGTAGGACTTCTTGAAGGAGGCCGGGACCGGAGCCGTGTTGGTCTCCGGGTCGAAGACCGGCGGGTTGCGGTCCGCGTCCGCGAAGGACTCCGCGAGGTCGTTCTCGGAGAGGCGGGCGACCTCTTCGAGGATGCTCTTTGCGGTGTCGACATCCATGTCCCCGAACGGGCCGGTGCCGTACAGCTTGTCGCGGTCGAGCACCTCGAAGAGGTTGAACTCGATGTCGCGGAGATTCGACTTGTAGTGCCCCATGGCGACGGCTCCGTGTCCTCGTACGCATACCAACTAGTAACCAACAGAATGCTACCCGTGGGTAATAAGAATCAACCCCCAGTGGGCCAACTGTGACGAACGCGGCGCCCCTGTCCTTGAGCGGCTCGGTAGCATTCCCTTCATGTACGGCTACGACCAGAGCCCGGGCGCCGGGCAGCAGTACGCGCCGCCGCAGGGCGGGTACGGGCAGCAGGCTCCGCCGCTGTATCCCGAGCCGTCGCCGCCCTCGCTGACGGACGCGGTCCGCGCGTTCACCACGGGCTCGATGTCCGCCGAGGACTTCCAGCAGATCTTCGCCTCGTCGAAGGTCTACTGCCCGCGTGGCGACAACCCCGGCTTCCTCGCGCTGCACAACACCCAGCAGCCGGTGATCCCGATGTTCAGCACCCTCAAGGAGCTGCGCAGATACGCGGGCAAGGAGTCCAAGTACTTCGTCATCACCGGCGCCGAGGTCATCGACCTGCTGCCCACCGGGTACGGCTTCGTGCTCGACATGGAGGGCGAGCACCGGATGGTCTTCGACGCGAAGGCGGTCGAGGAGATGGTCGATTTCGCGATGCGTCGCATGTACGGCTAGGGCTTGTCGTTTGGATCAGGCCGGGCTCGCGGGGCCTGGCACGCACGCTCGCGGCGTTGTCGTCGGTCGCCCACTTGCGGCCAGTAGTCGCCCATCGTTGATAGAGGCCCGGACGCACCTCGCGTCCGGGCCTTTCGCGTGCCCGGGAATAGGTGGCGACTTGCGGGATGTTCACCGTTCAACTAAATTGATGGCAGACCCCGAGGAGGCCGCCATGCCCGCTGTGACCGTCGAGAACCCGCTGACCCTGCCCCGCGTGGCCGCGCCGGCGGACGCCGTGGCGCGCCCCGTGCTCGCTGTGACGACCGCGCCGAGCGGTTTCGAAGGGGAGGGATTCCCGGTGCGCCGCGCGTTCGCCGGGATCAACTACAAGTACCTCGACCCGTTCATCATGATGGACCAGATGGGTGAGGTGGAGTACGAGGCCGGCGAGCCCAAGGGCACCCCCTGGCACCCGCACCGCGGCTTCGAGACCGTCACGTACATCATCGACGGCACCTTCATCCACCAGGACTCGCACGGCGGTGGCGGCACCATCACCAACGGCGACACCCAGTGGATGACGGCCGGCTCGGGTCTGCTGCACATCGAGACGCCGCCGGAGTCGCTCGTCATGAGCGGCGGTCTGTTCCACGGCCTCCAGCTGTGGGTCAACCTGCCCGCCAAGGACAAGATGAAGAACCCGCGGTACCAGGACATCCGCGGCGGCCAGGTCAAGCTGCTCACGACCGCCGACGGCGGCGCGCTGCTTCGCGTCATCGCCGGTGAGCTGGACGGCAACGAGGGGCCGGGCATCACGCACACCCCGATCACGATGGTGCACGCCACCGTCCGCCCGGGCGCCGAGGCGACGCTGCCCTGGCGCGAGGACTACAACGGGCTCGTGTACGTGCTCGCTGGCAAGGGCTCCGTCGGCGCCGACCGGCGTCCCGTGCACACGGGCCAGACCGCCGTGTTCGGTGCGGGTTCGTCCCTGACCGTGCGCGCCGACGAGTCCCAGGACGCGAACACCCCCGACCTCGAAGTGGTCATCCTGGGCGGTCAGCCGATCCGTGAGCCGATGGCGCACTACGGCCCGTTCGTGATGAACAACAAGGCCGAACTCCAGCAGGCCTTCGACGACTTCCAGGCCGGACGCCTGGGCGTCATCCCCAGCAAGGAGCGTCTGCCGCACACGTGATGCGCTGACGCGTCACGACGAGCGAGCAATAAATGACGCCCCGTCACTCGGCCGGACCCGGCCGGGAGGCGGGGCGTTCGCACGCATGATCAACTGTCAGGGTGCAGACCGGTAAGCCACTTCTCCCCGATCCCGCCCGCCGCCTCGCCGCCTGGTGCGGCGTCGTCCTGCTCGTCGTCGGCGTCGCCGCCGTCGGGATCGCGCTGGTCATCATCTTCCAGTCGGCCGTCACGCCCGTGCTGCTCGCGTTGCTCGGCACCGCGCTGCTCGGCCCGGTCTTCGAGTGGCTGACGAAGCTGAAACTGCCGCGCGCGCTGGCCGCCATCCTCACCTGCGTCGCGCTCGTCGCGGTGGTTGGCGGCGCCGGCTACATCGTGGTCACCGCGCTGATCGACACCGGCGAGCAGATCGTCGACTCGCTCCGGCAGGCCGGGGACTGGCTCAGGGAGCACGTGGGCATCGTCGGCGCCGACGACCTCGGCAACGTCGCCGACAACGCCAAGGACCAGGTCGGCAAGTGGGGGTCCAACCTGGCGGGCGGGGTGATCGCCGGGCTCTCCGCGCTCGGCTCGCTGCTCGCCACGAGCGTGCTCGCGCTGCTGCTCACCTTCTTCTTTCTGAAGGACTCCAACCGGGCCTCGGGGCTCGCGCGCACCATCGCCCCGCACCACGGCGAGGTCCTGGAGGCGATGGGGCGCCGGGCGTTCGAGGCGATCTCCGGATTCATGCGCGGCACGACGTTCATCGCGCTCATCGACGGCATCTGCATCACCGTCGGGCTGCTGATCCTCCAGGTGCCGGGCGCGGTCGGACTCGGCGCGCTGGTCTTCGTCGGCGCGTACATCCCCTACCTCGGCGCGACCCTGTCCGGGGCCGTCGCCGTGCTCGTCGCGCTCGCCGACCGGGGGCTGATCATCGCCCTGTGGACGCTCGGGGTGATCCTCGCCGTGCAGCAGCTGGAGGGGCACATCCTCCAGCCGATGATCCAGTCGCGGACCGTCCAGATGCACCCCGCGATGGTGATGCTGGCGATCACCGCGGGCGCCGCGGTCGCGGGCATTCTCGGGATGCTGCTCGCGGTGCCGCTGGTGGCCGCCGCATTCGGCGTCCTCGGGGAGCTGAGGAGGCGTTACGCGCCGGACGACATGGGCGAAGGACCGCCTTCGGTTTCACGTGAAACGGGTGACGGGGCCTCAGGGGCGTCAGGGGGCTCAGGAAGCTCGGAGGCCTCCGGGCCCTCTGGGCCTGCCGGGTGCGCCGGGTCCTCGGGCGCCGTCGAGGGTTCGTAGAGCTCGAACCAGATGCTCTTGCCCTCGCCCCGCGGGTCCACGCCCCAGCGGTCGGCGAGCAGCTCCATGAGCACCAGACCGCGCCCCGACGACGCCAGCTCGCCGGGGCGGCGCTTGTGCGGCAGGTCGTCGGAGGCGTCCGCGACCTCCACGCGCAGCCGGCGGGGTTCGGCGCCGTGCCGGGTCATCTCGGCGACCAGGAGCGCGTCGCCGTCGGTGTGCACCAGGACGTTGGTGACCATCTCGGAGACGAGCAGCACCGCCGAGTCGACCTGATCCGTGTCGGCCCAGTCGTGCAGCAGCTCCCGCAACTGCTGGCGGGCGGCCGCGATCCGCTCGGGCTCGGCCTGGGCGATGGTCATCGCGGTGCGCCGGGCCACGGTGGCACCGGCCGACTGGGGGGTGCGGCGCAGCAGCAACAGCGCGATGTCGTCCTCGCGGCGGTCCGCGAGCGGCCCCGTGGTGTGGTGCGAGGAGGGCCCGTGCACCGCCTGCACCAGGGCGTCCGCCAGCTCCTCCAGGCGCTCGTCCGGGCCGGACTCCAGGGCCGCGCGGATCCGCGACCAGCCGGTGTCCAGGTCGTGCCCGCCCGTCTCGATCAGCCCGTCCGTGCAGATGAGCAGCGTCTCGCCGGGTTCGAGGACGAGACGGGTCGTCGGATAGTCCACGTCCGGGTCGACGCCGAGCGGCAGGCCGCCCGCGGTGGGGCGGACGAGGACGGTGCCGTCGGCCGTCCGGATCGCGGGGTCCGGGTGCCCGGCACGGGCGATCTCCAGGACGCCGGTGGCCGGGTCGGCCTGGACGTACAGACAGGTCGCGAAGCGCGGGTCGGACCCGGGTTCGTCGGCGTCGCCGATGCCGTGCAGGAAGCGGGAGGCGCGAGAGAGTACGGCGTCGGGCCGGTGCCCCTCGGAGGCGTAGGCGCGCAGGGCGACCCGGAGCTGCCCCATCAGGCCCGCCGCGCGCACGTCATGGCCCTGTACGTCGCCGATGACCAGGGCGATGCCGCCGCCCGGCAGCGGGATCATGTCGTACCAGTCGCCGCCGACCTGGAGGCCGCCGCCGGTCGGCACGTAGCGGGCGGCGATGCTCATGCCGGGGATCTCCGGGCCGATCGAGGGCAGCATCGTCTTCTGGAGGCCGTCGGTGAGCTCCCGCTCGGACTCGGCGACCCCGGCCCGCGAGAGGGCCTGCGCCAGCATCCGCGCGACCGTGGTGAGGACCGAGCGCTCGTCGGGCGTGAACGACACCGGGTACATGAAGCCCGCCATCCACGCGCCGATCGTGCGGCCCGCGACGACCAGCGGCAGGAACGCCCACGACTTGCGCTCGAAGCGGGCGGCCAGCGGCCAGGCCGCCGGGTAGCGGGCGCGGTACTCGTCGGGCGAGGACAGATAGACCGCGCGCCCGGTGCGGACGACCTCGGCGCCCGGATAGTCCGTGGCCAGGTCCATGTCGGTGAACGGGGACTCGTCGCCGTCCTCCTGGCCGTGGTGCCCGATGACGGTGAGCCGGTCGCCCGCGACACCGAACACCGCGAGACCGTCCGGCGAGAACCCCGGCATGGAGAGCCCGGCGGCGACCCGCAGCACCTCCTCCGTGGACCCGGCCTCGGCGAGCGCCCGCCCCGCGTCCAGCAGGAAGGCCTCGCGCGAGCGCCGCCAGTCGCCGGTCACCGGGGTGCGGGACGCGGCCTCGGGCGGCGGCTCGGAGACCTCCTGGAGCGTGCCGATCAGTTCGAACGAGCCCGGGGCGTCGCCGTGCACGATCGGCTTGGAGCGGCTGCGTACGGTGCGCAGCACCCGGCCGTGCCCGTCCATGATGCGCAGCCGGGCCTCGGCGAGGGTGCCCTCGGCGACGGCGAGCTGCACGATGCCGTGTATCTCGTTCCAGTCGACCGGGTGGAAGCGGGCGCGGGCGGCGGCCTCCGTCAGGGCGACCGGCTCGCTTCCGGGGATGGTGGGCAGCCCGATCAGCCGGGCGGCCTCGGCGTCGAAGGTGACGAGTCCCGCCCGGTTGTCCCATCGCCACAACCCGGTCGCGAGTGCGGCGAGGACGTCCTCCAATGGAGGGAGGTCACCGGTGCGCATTGCCCCACTCTAGAAAGAGGTGATCGATTGCGGCCACCAGAGGCTCTCGGCCGGGTGCAGGGGCGGAAGGCGGTGGGCGGGGGCCGGTAGGCTTGGGGGGATCCCGGTTGTCTCCCGGGGAACCCCAAGCGCAAAGGCTGGATGAACGACGATGCATCGGTACAGGTCCCACACCTGCGGCGAGCTCCGCGCCTCTGACGTCGGCTCCGACGTCCGGCTGAGCGGCTGGCTGCACAATCGCCGAGACCTGGGCGGCATCCTCTTCATCGATCTGCGCGACCACTACGGCATCACGCAGCTCGTCGCCCGTCCGGGCACCAAGGCCGCCGAGGTCCTCGACAAGCTGACCAAGGAGACGGTCGTCCGCGTCGACGGCAAGGTCGTCTCCCGCGGCGCGGACAACGTGAACCCGGAGCTGCCCACCGGCGAGGTCGAGATCGAGGCCTCCGACGTCGAGGTGCTCGGCGGCGCCCAGCAGCTGCCGTTCCAGATCAACCAGGACGACGGGGTGGGCGAGGAGCGCCGCCTGGAGTACCGCTTCCTGGACCTGCGCCGCGAGCGCATGCACCGCAACATCATGCTGCGCAGCGAGGTCATCGCCTCGATCCGCTCCAAGATGGTCAACCTCGGCTTCAACGAGATGGCGACGCCGATCCTCGCCGCGACCTCCCCCGAGGGCGCCCGCGACTTCGTCGTCCCGTCCCGTCTGAACCCGGGCAAGTTCTACGCCCTCCCCCAGGCGCCGCAGCAGTTCAAGCAGCTGCTGATGATCTCGGGCTTCGACCGCTACTTCCAGATCGCGCCGTGCTTCCGCGACGAGGACGCGCGTGCGGACCGCTCGCCGGGCGAGTTCTACCAGCTCGACATCGAGATGAGCTTCGTCGAGCAGGAAGACGTCTTCCGCCCGATCGAGAAGCTCATGACCGAGATCTTCACGGAGTTCGGCGGCGGCCGCGAGGTGACGTCTCCCTTCCCGCGCATCCCGTTCCGCGAGTCGATGCTGAAGTACGGCAACGACAAGCCGGACCTGCGCGCGAAGCTCGAACTCGTCGACATCACCGACGTGTTCGAGGGCTCGGAGTTCAAGGCGTTCGCCGGCAAGCACGTGCGTGCGCTGCCCGTTCCGGACACCGCCTCGCAGTCCCGCAAGTTCTTCGACGGCCTGGGCGACTACGCGGTCGAGCAGGGCGCCAAGGGCCTCGCCTGGATCCGCGTGGGCGAGGACGGCACGTTCGCGGGCCCGATCGCCAAGTTCCTCACCGAGGAGAACGTCAAGGTCCTCACCGAGCGCCTCGGCCTGAAGGCCGGCCACGCCGTGTTCTTCGGCGCGGGCGAGTTCGACGAGGTCTCGAAGATCATGGGCGCGGTCCGCGTCGAGGCCGCCAAGCGCGCCGGCCACTTCGAGGAGGGCGTCTTCCGCTTCTGCTGGATCGTCGACTTCCCGATGTACGAGAAGGACGAGGAGACCGGCAAGATCGACTTCTCCCACAACCCGTTCTCCATGCCGCAGGGCGGCATGCAGGACCTGGAGGAGAAGGACCCGCTGGACATCCTCGCCTGGCAGTACGACATCGTCTGCAACGGCACGGAGCTGTCCTCCGGCGCGATCCGGAACCACGAGCCCGACATCATGATCAAGGCCTTCGAGATCGCCGGCTACGACGCGGAGACCGTCGAGGCCGAGTTCGCGGGCATGCTCCGCGCGTTCCGCTTCGGCGCCCCGCCGCACGGCGGGATCGCCCCGGGCGTCGACCGCATCGTCATGCTCCTCGCCGACGAGCCGAACATCCGGGAGACCATCTCGTTCCCGCTGAACGGCAACGCGCAGGACCTGATGATGGGCGCGCCCACCGAGCTGGACGAGTCGCGCCTGCGCGAACTCAACATCCAGCTGCGCAAGCCGGTCGAGAAGAAGTAGCGCACCGCGCCGCGACGTTGCCGAAGGGCCCGGAACCGAGGATCGGTTGCGGGCCCTTCGGCGTGTGTGCCGCTGTCCCCGTTCGGGGGTGCGCTCTGTAGTCGTCCGGTGATTGTCAGTGGTGGTCCGTACTGTCAGAGCGGTACCTGATCCGCGATGATGAGCATGGGGAGGCCGTCATGAGTCTCGTAGCAGAGGAGCGGTCCGCTGTGGTGCTGAGCCAGGAGGATTTCGAGGAGCTGGCCCGTCATGCCATACGAACCAACGAGGCGCTTCGGATGGAGTTCATCGGCGGCAAAATGAGGGTCAAGGCTGTGCCGGACGGCGATCACGGACGGATCATCGAGTGGCTGTCGAGGCTGTGCATCCAGGCCGACAGCGGCTGGTGGCTCTACCCGGACCAGGGCCTGCGCGTGGAGTCGTACCGGAACGGCAATGCCCGGCCGGACGGCGCGCTGGCGCGCAGCGGCACGTTCGTCGGCCAGGGCGAATGGGCCTCCACCGACGGCGTTCTCATGGTCGCCGAGGTGACGTCGCGCGACAGGGACACGAACCAGTGTGACCGGGTCGAGAAGCCCCGCGCCTACGCAGAGTCCGAGATCCCGGTGTTCCTGCTGATCGACCGGGAGACCTGTGAGGTCAAGGTCCATTCGCAGCCCGATGGGGTGCGCTACGAGCAGGTGGTGACGGTGCCGTTCGGGAAGACGGTCGCGCTGCCCGAGCCGGTGGGGATCGAGCTCGACACCGAGCCGCTCAAGGACTGGGCGAGCTGAGCGGCACGAAGGGCCCGGAACCGAAGATCGGATCCGGGCCCTTCGGCTTGGTGCGTTACGCCTCCGGCTCGCCGCCGAAGCGTTCCTTGTAGGAGTCCAGGTCCTCGTCGGTGATCTTGGCGAAGAGGACCGGCGGCACGGTGAACGGGATGCCGGCCGGGAGGGTGGTCAGCGACGTGGCCTCCTCGGCGGTGACCCAGTCGGCGTCGTCGCCCGGCAGGTCGAACGCGGCGCGCATGGCGGCCGCCGACGCCGGGATGAAGGGCTCGGAGACCACCGCGTAGAGGCGGATGAGGTTCATCGCCGTGCGCAGCGTGAGGGCCGCGGCGTCCTTGTCGGTCTTGATCTCCAGCCAGGGGGCCTTCTCCTCCAGGTAGGAGTTGCCCGCCGACCACAGGGCGCGCAGCGCCGCCGCGGCCTTGCGGAACTGGAGGGCCTCCATCTGGGTCTCGTACTCGGCGAGGAGGGTGGAGATCTCCTGGCCCAGCTTGGACTCGGCCTCGCCCGGGGTGCCGCCCTCGGGGACGTCGTCGCCGAAGCGCTTGCGGGAGAAGGACAGGACGCGGTTGACGAAGTTGCCGAGGGTGTCGGCCAGGTCCTTGTTCACCGTGGCGGTGAAGTGCTCCCACGTGAAGGAGGAGTCGTCGGACTCCGGCGCGTTCGCGATGAGGAAGTAGCGCCAGTAGTCGGCCGGGAGGATCTCCAGGGCCTGGTCGGTGAAGACGCCGCGCTTCTGCGACGTGGAGAACTTGCCGCCGTAGTACGTCAGCCAGTTGAAGGCCTTGAGGTAGTCGACCTTCTTCCACGGCTCCCGGATGCCCATCTCGGTGGCCGGGAACATGACGCTGTGGAACGGGACGTTGTCCTTCGCCATGAACTCCGTGTACCGGACGTCGGAGGCACCGGCCGGCTCGTACCACCACGACTTCCAGTCGCGGGTCTCACCGTCGGGGGCCTGGTCCGCCCACTCCTTCGTCGCGCCGATGTACTCGATCGGGGCGTCGAACCATACGTAGAAGACCTTGCCCTCGGCCGCCAGCTCCGGCCACGTGTCCGCCGGGACCGGGACGCCCCAGTCCAGGTCGCGGGTGATCGAGCGGTCGTTGAGCCCCTCGGTCAGCCACTTGCGGGCGATGGAGGACGCGAGGTGCGGCCACTCGCCCGCGACCTCGTCGATCCACGCCTCGACCTCGACCTGGAGCTTCGACTGGAGCAGGAAGAGGTGCTTGGTCTCGCGGATCTCCAGGTCCGTGGAGCCGGAGATCGCGGAGCGCGGGTCGATCAGGTCCGTCGGGTCCAGGACGCGGGTGCAGTTCTCGCACTGGTCGCCGCGGGCCTTGTCGTAGCCGCAGTGCGGGCAGGTGCCCTCGACGTAGCGGTCGGGCAGGAAGCGGCCGTCGGCGGGCGAGTACACCTGCCGGATCGAGCGCTCCTCGATGAACCCGTTCTCGTTCAGCTTGCGGGCGAAGTGCTGGGTGATCTCCGCGTTCTGCTCCGAGGAGCTGCGGCCGAAGTGGTCGAAGGCGAGACCGAACCCGTCGTAGACCGCCTTCTGCGCGTCGTGCGCCTGCGCGCAGAACTCGGCGACCGGGATGCCCCGCTCCTTCGCCGCCAGCTCGGCGGGGGTGCCGTGCTCGTCCGTCGCGCAGATGTACAGCACGTCGTGGCCGCGCTTGCGCAGGTAGCGGGAGTACACGTCGGCCGGGAGCATGGACCCCACCATGTTGCCCAGGTGCTTGATCCCGTTGATGTACGGAAGGGCGCTGGTGATGAGGTGTCGAGCCATCGGGGGCTGCTCCCGGGTTGTGACGTGGGTGGAATCTAGAAATCGTAGCCGACATGGGGCGGCCGCCCGCGCGGTGTTTACTGCGCGGACGGCCATGGGGTATCGGGGCCCTGCTGAGCGGGGTTACGGGCGCGGGGTCACGGGCGCCAGGCCTCCAGGAGGCCCTTGTAGAGCTCCGCGTCCGTGAGTTCCAGCGGGGTCTCGCCCGCGTGGAAGACCGCGGCGTTCTCCGCCTTCAGCTTGCGGAGGTAGTCGAAGTTCTTCGAGTCCGGGTCGCCGAACGTCACGAACTGGAAGAACAGGGGGTGCGCGGCGGCCGCCGCCAGGGCCTCGTTCGCCGGGCGCTGGGTGTCCGGGGGGCCGTCCGTCTGGAAGACGACCAGGGCCGGGGCGGTGGGGTCGTCCGACTTCTGGTGGTGGGCGACGACCTCCTCGATCGCGCGGTGGTAGCTGGTGCGGCCCATCCGGCCAGCCTCCGCGTGCCAGGCGTCGACCTTGCCCTCGTACGCGTCCAGGGTGAGGTCGCCCGAGGCGTCGATGTCCGTCGAGAAGATCACCGTGTGGACGGTGGGGGTCTTGCGGGCGTCGAGGTGGGCGGCGAGTGCGACGGTCTGCTCCGCGAGGGCGGCGGTCGAGCCGTTCTTGTAGTACGGGCGCATCGAGCCGGAGCGGTCCAGGACGAGGTAGACCGTGGCGCGGGTGCCGGTGAGGCCGTTCTTCTTCAGGGCCGTGCCGGCGGCGGAGTGGGCGGCGGTCAGGCCGGGTGCGCGGGTCTTGACCTTGGCGGGGGTATGGGCGGGCTTGCCGGGCTTGGCGTCCTCGGTCGCTCCGGCCTGCGCCGGGGTCTTTGCCGCGACGGGGTCGACCTCTTCGTCCTTGTCGGCGTGCGCCGGAGTGCCGTCTTCGGTGGCCTGCGCCGGGGTGGCCTCCGTTGCCTCGACGGGGTCGGCCCCCTTGTCCTCCTCGGCCTGCACCGGGGGCTGTGCCCACCCTTCCCCAAGCTCTCGGCTTCGCTCGAGCAGGGGAGACCCCATTCGCCCTGCGGGACGCTTGCCCACAGTGGCGGGGGCCGGACCTTCGGCGTCGTCCGTGGGCTCGCCAACGGCGGCGGCCTTGGGCTCGGCCGTCTCTTCGGCGGGCGCCGCGGCCTCGGACTCCGCCGGTGCGGCAGCCGTAGCCTCCGCCTCGGGCTCGGCGGCAGCGGTCTCCTCGGCCTTCGGCTCGACCGGAGCCTGCTCCTGAGCCGGGGTGGACTTCTCAGCTCGGACGTCCTCAGCCGGAGCGGACTTGTCAGCCGAGGCGGGCTTCTCAGCCGGAGCGGACTTGTCAGCCGAGGCGGGCTTCTCAGCCGGAGCCTGCTCCTGAGCCGGAGTGGACTCCTCAGCGCGCACATCCTCAGCCAGAGCCGGCTCGTCAGCCGGAGCCTCCTCCTCAACCGAGGCGGGCTTCTCAACCGCAGCCGGCTCCTTGGTCGAAGCGGACTTCTCAGCCTCAGCCTGCTCCTCGGAAGTAGCCGAGCTCTCAACCGGAGCCGAGCCCTCGGAAGTAGCCGAGCCCTCAGCGGGAGTCGAGCCCTCAGTCGGAGCCGAGTCCTCAGCCGCAGCCGGCTCCTCGGTCGTCGACTCCTCAGCCGGAGCCGTCACCCGCTCGCCCCCCACCGGCGTCGACGGTTTCGGGACCGAGATGTTGTCGAAGGCTGCCGAGACCAGGTCGTCCGCTTCGCCCTTGGAGGGGGCGGGGACCGTGGGCTGGTCCGTGGTGGCGGGCGACGGCTCCGCGGCGGCAGCGGTCTCGTCTTTCTTGCGCGGCCGCCCGAACGCGTTCCGCAGCCGATCCAGAATGCCCATGTGCGCAACCTTCCGCATGAGTTGTCCCCGACGTCCCTGGAACCCCTGGCCAGGACGGACACGTAAGGTTAGCCGCCGCAGGCTGTGATCTTGGGCAGGGTCGGGCCGTTCGACCGAGCGGACAACTGCCGCCCTTTCTGTGCGGTTTCAGTCGATCACGCCCGACTCCGTGAGACGTGTCCGATACGCCGGTGACTGGTGTGCCGACTCCCAATAGGCCTCCCGCAGGGCCGGCAGCACCGCCTCCAGGACGGGCGCGGTGCGCGCCGCGAGGAGGAGCCGCACCGCCACCGGATCGCCCTCCAGGGGGCGGATCGCCATGTCGGGGCGGGCCAGGGACGTCGGCTGGCAGAGCGTCACCACCTCGCCGGTCGCGACGAGGTTGGACGCGGTCAGGTAATCGCCGTGCAGGACCCGGGGGTTGAGGCCCGCGGCGCGGAACGCGCGGAGCAGGCCGTCCCATTCGCCGTCCACCGTCGGGTCGATCATCCAGCGGTCCTCCGCCAGGTCGGCGAGGCGGACGACCGGGCCGCGGGCCGCCGGGTGGTCGGCCGGGAGCGACACGTACTGGGGTTCGCGGGCCAGCAGGACCTTGCAGGTCAGGGACTCCGGGATGCGCAGAGGGCTGCCCTCCACCTCGTGGACGAAGGCCACGTCGAGGTCGCCGTCGGCCACCAGGCGCAGCAGCGCGTGCGCCGAGACGTCCATGCGCAGCGACGGCTCGTGCGGCGAGCTCGCGCGCAGCCGGCGCAGCCAGCCCGGTATCGCGCGGCTGGCCGTGGAGCCGATGCGCAGGAGTCCGCCGACCGAGTCCCGGGCCATCGCGCGCGTCTCGTCGACCAGCGCGCGCAGGTCGTCCACCAGCGGCCGGGCCCGCGTGAGCAGGGTGCGGCCGAGCGGTGTCGGGCGGCAGCCGGTGCGTTCGCGGACGAACAGCTGGCCGCCGAGGTGGTCCTCGATGCGGCGCAGCTGGGTGCTGAGCGCGGGCTGGGTCATGCCCAGGTGCCGGGCCGCCTTGTGCAGACTGCCGGTGTCCTCGATCGCGCACAGGACGCGCAGGTGCCGCACCTCCAGCTCCATGGGCGTCGAGCGTAGGCGGGTACCGTGCGCCGCACCAGGGTCAACCGTGTGGTGATAGCGCGGAGTTATCGCTTATTGGCATCTATCCCGTGCGTCCCGCGCGCCTCCACACTCTCACGCATGGACATGACACAACCCCCCACGGTCATCCGTCTGCTCGCCGGCGCCCTCGGTGCCGGCCTCACCGTCACCGCCCTCGCCGCGAGCCCGGCGGCCGCCCAGCAGCCGTCCTCCCACCAGTCCGCGTCCTCGTACGCGCGCTACGCCGGTTCCGCCGAGGAAACCGCCGCCAACAAGGCCTTCTTCGAGGCCGTCCTGAAGTCCGTCGCGAAGAAGCGGGCCGCGAACCCAGGCGCCGAGTCCGTCACCGTCTCGTACGACGCCTCGGGCGCGCCGACCTTCCAGCAGCAGATAGCCAGCAGCGCGTCGATCTGGAACTCGTCCGTGTCGAACGTGAAGCTCCAGGCCTCCTCCGGCGGGGGCGACTTCTCGTACCGCGAGGGCAACGACTCGCGCGGTTCGTACGCGTCGACCGACGGGCACGGCCGCGGGTACGTCTTCCTGGACTACGCGCAGAACCAGCAGTACGACTCCACGCGCGTGACCACGCACGAGACGGGCCACGTCCTCGGCCTCCCCGACCACTACGAGGGGCCGTGCAGCGAGCTGATGTCGGGCGGTGGCCCCGGCCCCTCGTGCACCAACGCGAACCCGGACGCGAACGAGAAGGCGCAGGTGGAATCCCTGTGGGCCAACGGGTTCGGCAAGGCCCTGCACAAGGCGGAGGCCGCGCTGCGCTAGACGGTCCGACGGACGAGGCGCGCGGCCCGGCCCCACCTGCGACCTGACCGCAGCGGACCGCCGTCTCTCGCACCGGGCCGCCGCCCGTCTCCCCATGGGCGGCGACCCGGTGCGGTCCAGCGCGTGCACAAGGCCCTCAGCCGTGCAGCGTCAGGTCGACCAGGAGCGCCCGATGGTCGGTGTCCGCGAGGCGGATGAAGCGGGACCTGTCCGCCGAGAAGTCGTCCGTCACCAGTACGTGGTCGATCTGCGTGCCCAGCGGGCCCGGCGCCGTCGAGGGCCAACTCGGTGTGCGGGCCCGGCCGGTGAGGCGGGCCGCGTCGTGCAGCCCGCCCGCGCCGAGGAGCCGGCGGAACGCCGCGTGGTCCTGCGTCGCGTTGAAGTCCCCCGCCGTGATCCCGGGTCCCTCGCCGGCCCGCGCCGCGTCCGCGAGGCGGCCCAGTTCCGCCCTCCACACGCCCACCTGGTCGGGCAACGGCGGCATGGGGTGCGCCAGTTGGAGGCGCACCCCGTGACCGCGTACGTCCGCGACGGCGGCGGGCATGCCCATCGTCCCGGTCACCGTCGGCGCCCCCTTCAGCGGGAATCTGCTCAGGATCATCGAGCCCTCGGAGCCGTCCGCCGCCACGGCCTGCCGGTGCGGATAGCGGGTGCGCAGCGACTCGCGGTCCAGCGCGTCCCGGCAGGGCCGCCCGCACTCCTCGACGAAGACGAGGTCGGGGCGGTGCCGGGTGACCGTGTCGATCAGGGCGTTCGTGCCGCGGCTGAACTGCACGTTGGACGTGAGCACCCGGACGCCGGACACCGGGGCGCCCGCCGGTCCGCCTGTCGACCCGGAGGGCCCGTACGGCTCCATGTACCAGGCGAGCGCGCCGAGCACGACGACGCCCCAGACGAGCCCCGTACGCCAGCGCGCCAGCAGCGCGAGGAGCAGCGCGGCGGCCGTGGGGGCGAGCAGCCAGGGGAGGAAGGCCAGGAGCTGCGGTACGGGCGTCATCGCGTCGCGGTCCGCGGCCCGGCAGCCGACCACCACGCTGACCGCCGCGAGCAGCAGCGCCGCCGCCCACGCCCCCGCCCGGTTCACACGGCGGTGCCCGGCCTCCCGCGGTTCGTACCGCGCGGCGCCGGGCGTCTCGTCCGTGATGTGCTGCTGCCTCTGGTCCAAGACCCGGCCCCCGTCTCCGTACCGGTCTGTTCGGAGTTCTCCAGGTTAGCCGGGGTGCGTGGCCGTCAGGCCGGTTTGGCGGCCCCGGGGTTGGGGGCGCGGCCGTGCTCCGAGGCGAGCGCCCAGATGACGAAGACGCCGATGCCGATGGAGATGACCGACCACACGGGCGCGTACGGCAGGAACAGGAAGTACTCGACGACGTAGAGCGCGCCGAAGCCGATGCCCGCGCCGCGCGCCCAGTCCTTGTCCCTGAGCACGCCCCAGCCGGTGACCGCGACGAGCGCGCCGATGACGAGGTGGATCCAGCCCCACGTGGTGAGGTCGAAGGCGTAGACGTAGTCGCCGATCCGGCCGTAGACGTCGTCGTTGGCGATGGCGGCGATTCCGTTGAGGACGCCCAGGCAGCCGCTGACCAGCATCAGGACGCCCGCGAACAGGGTGCCGCCGGCCGCCCAGTCGGTCCGGGGGCCCGCGCCGCGGGTGGGGTCAGGGTCGGGCGTGCGGTGGTCCTTGGACCAGGCGGTCGTCGGCCCGGTTTCCGGTGGTGTGTTCGTCATGCGGGCGCCTCCTCGTGTCACCGGAATGCTCGCGCCGCAGCGCCGCCGCGGCACTCCGTGCGCGGCTGAACGGGTGTCTGCCGAGCCACACCGCGAGCGCCACGAGCACGCCCACGGCGACGATCGCCCAGGACGCGGTGCGCAGGGGCGAGGTCAGGGCGTCGTAGACCGCGGCCGTGGCCGCCTTGTTGGCGGCGTCGGAGATGTCGGAGAGCGTCAGCGCGCGGGCGATCGGCAGCGCGACGAGCAGCGCGGCCGCGCTCAGGGCGGCGCCGAGGGCCGTCCACGCGAGTGCGCGGCGGCGGCGCCGGGCGAGCGCGAGGCCGGCGGCGGCACACACCACGGCCGCCGACGGCAGCCAGAGGCCCGCGAGTTGGAAGGCGTGGAAGCCCTTGCGCAGCCCGGCCAGGTCGCCGGCGGAGAGCAGGGTGACCTCGGTGTGGGCGACGGGGATCCGCTCGGCGAACGGCACGCCGTTCGCCTCCAGCTGCTGCTTGACCTGCCGGGTGACGGGCGCCAGGTCGAGCGTGACGGGGCCCGTGGTGCCCTCGTCGAGGGCCTGCTGCACGGCGTCGTGGGCGGCCCGGTTCGCGGTGTTCCAGGCACCGCGGAAGGCGTCGGTGTCCGTGAACGAGACGACCGCGTCGTGCAGATAGTCCTCGACGACCGGTTCGAGCGCGCCCACGTCGAGGCTCTTCATGACCCCGGTGGTCACCGCGTCCGCGACCGCGTTCCGCACATCGGCGTCGCCGGCCAGCGGCGCCATCGCCGACACGTACCGGTCGCTGTCGCCGATCTCGTACTTCGCCCAGGTGGAGAGCGTGCCGAGCGGGACGAGCAGGCAGGCGAGGACGAGCAGGCAGGCGGAGGCGGTTCTTCGGGTCACCGTTTCAGGCAAGGCCCCGCTCGCGCGGCGCGCGAGCGGGGTGCGTGCAGACGGACTACTCGGACGGCCCCTACTTGCGGTTGTAGAGGCGCATCGTCACGGGCCCGAACACGGCGATCAGCAGCGCCGCCCAGCCCAGCGACCACAGCACCGCGGCGGTCGGCCAGTCGCCCTCCATCAGGCCGCGCACGGCGGACGCGACGTGCGTGACGGGGTTGTTGTTGACGAAGGCCTGCAGCCAGCCCGGCATGGTCTCGGGCTTCACGAAGATGTCGCTGAGGAACGTCAGCGGGAAGATCACCATCATGCTGACGCCCATCACGGACTTCTCAGTGCGCAGCAGCAGCCCGAACATCGTCCAGATCCACGAGAACGCGAACGAGAAGACCAGCAGGATCGCGATGGCCGCGAGGACGCCGAGCACCCCGCCGTCCGGCCGGAACCCCATGATCAGGCCGACGGCGAGCATCACGACGGACGCGATCGTGTAGCGCAGGGCGTCGCCGAGGAGGTACCCGACCATGACGGACGGGCGCCAGATCGGCAGCGTACGGAAGCGGTCGAAGACGCCTTTCTCGATGTCGGTGTTGACCGAGACGCCCGTGTACATCGTGATCATCACGACCGACATCACGAGGATGCCGGGCAGCAGGTACTGGATGTACTCGCCCGGGGAGCCGGCCAGGGCGCCGCCGAACAGGTACGTGTACATCAGCACCATCATGACCGGGAACGCCGTCACGTCGAAGAGCTGCTCCGGCACGTGCTTGATCTTCAGGATCGCGCGCCAGCCGAAGGTGAGCGACGCGGACAGGGCGCTGGGCCGGGGCGGCCGCTCCTTGGCGATGAGCAGCTCGGCGAGGGAATCGGCGCTGACCGGGGCGAGTTCCTGTGCCTCGGTGCTGGAGGTGGTGGCGGTCGTCATGCCGTCGCCTCCTCGGACGTCTGGTCGCGTACGGGGTTCTGGTCCTGCACGGGCTGGTCGGTGAGGGCCAGGAACACCTCGTCGAGGCTGGGCTGGCCGAGGGCGAAGGTGTCCACGGTGATGCGGGCGGCGGCCAGTTCGGCCAGCGCGCGGGAGGCCTGTTCGGCGGCGCCCCGGCCGTTGGAGGCGCCGCCGACGCGGGCGGTGAGCGCCACCGGGTCGGGCTCCAGGACCACCTGCGCGTCGAGCACGGTGTTCAACAGCCGCTCGGCATCCGGGCGTTGGTGCGCGTCGCGCAGGCGTACGTGGACGGAGCCCGAGCCGACCGAGGACTTCAGCTCGCCCTTGGTGCCCTCGGCGATCACCCGGCCCTTGTCGATGACGGCGATCCGGGCGGCCAGCTGGTCGGCCTCGTCGAGGTACTGGGTGGTCAGCAGGACCGTCGTGCCCTGGGCGACGACGGCGCGGACGATCTCCCACACCTGGTTGCGGCTGCGCGGGTCGAGCCCGGTGGTCGGCTCGTCCAGGAACAGCAGGTCGGGGGTGTTGAGGATGGACGCGGCGATGTCGATGCGGCGCCGCATGCCGCCCGAGTAGTTCTTCACCTGGCGGCCCGCCGCCTCCGACAGGCCGAACGCGTCGAGGAGTTGGCCGGCCCTGGCGGCCGCGGACTTCTTGGCGTGGCCGGTCAGACGGGCGAGCAGCACGAGGTTCTCGTGGCCCGTCAGATCCTCGTCGACCGACGCGTACTGGCCGGTGAGGCTGACGCGGGAGCGCACCGCGTCGGCCTCGCGCACCACGTCGTGGCCGAAGACGTGGGCCTCGCCCGCGTCGGGCCGCAGCAGCGTGGCGAGCATCTTCACGGCGGTGGTCTTGCCCGCGCCGTTCGGTCCGAGCACGCCGTAGACCGTGCCGGCCGGGACGGTCAGGTCGATGCCGTCGACGGCGCGGTTGTCGCCGAAGATCTTGACGAGGCCCGCGGTCTCGATGGCCAGGCCGGTCGCGGTGGTGCTCATGTCGGATGCCCCTCTCGGTCACGTCACAGAGGCAGACCGGCCCCGCGCCGGGAACTCATCGGCCGCCCGGAGCCGCCGCGCCTCAGGTGGAGCACTGGGCCGAACGGGTGTTTCCTGGACGTGGGGGCGTGGAGATCGTGGGGATCCAGGGTTCATCCTAGGAGGCCGATCATGCGCCGAACCACTCCTGCTCTGGCTGCCGCCGGGCTTCTGGCGGGCGGGCTGCTCGCCGTGACCGCCGCGGCACCGGCCGGTGCGAACAGCGGGGACGTCGTCTGGGGGACGGTCGTCTCCCCGTCGGACCTCAATCTGCGCTCGGGGCCGAGCACCTCGGCATCCGTCGTGTACCGGCTCGCGCCGGGCAGCCAGGACCGTATCGAGTGCGCCACCGACGGCTCGTCCGTGCACGGCACCACGACCTGGTACTGGTTCACGGGCGCCCGCGGCTGGGCCAGCGCCGCGTACGTGGACACCGGCGGCCGCGGCGTGCCGAGCTGCACGTCCGGGGCGCCCGACGGGCCGCGGCACGATCGCGGTCATGACCACGGCCCGAGCAGCTTCTACTACCGGGAGTACCGGGAGTTCGGCGTCACCTTCTAGAACGTACGTTCTATAAGGGCGCGTACTCGCTCGCCGAGTAGTAGCGGTAGTACGTGCCCACGAACGTGGACGCGCCGATGACCAGGCCGAGCATGACCGACCACAGGATCGCGGGGTCCGAGAGGCTGTGCAGGAAGCCGATCGCGATGCCGGCGAACGCGCCCCAGGCCGAGGCCCGCGCGAGGAAGTGCCGGCCCGCCTGCTGCCGGGACCAGTGGTGGATGCCGAAGCAGAGCGCCGCCACGATGATGCCAGTGACGAAGCCGAGCGCGATGTTGCCCCCGGTGACCTCGCCGCCGAAGCGGTCGATGCTCGCCGCCCAGAAGCCGTACGCGATGCCGGTCACGACGGGAACGACGACGGCCGCGCTCGTCGGGGAGAGCGCCGCGCCGCCGGTGTGTCCGGTGCCGCCGCGTCCCGGTGCGGGTGCCGCATGCTGAGCCATGACGGGCTCCTTTCTGCCAGGCCCCCTCGGATGCCCCGAGTCTCGCGTTCTTCGTCTTCCATTGACCTCTCGTGGCACGCCCTTCGCAACATGCGCGCGGTGGCGCACCGTGTTTCGCTGAGCGCATGAACATCCTGCTCCTGGGCGCCACCGGCATGGTCGGCAGCCGCATCGCCGCCGAGGCCCTGGGCCGCGGCCACAGCGTGACCGCCGTCAGCCGCTCCGGCGACGTGCCCGTCGCCGGCTGCACGGCCGCCGCCGCGAATGTCGCGGACGTACAGCGGCTGACCGAGCTCGCGGGCGGGCACGACGCCGTGGCCTCGGCGCTCGCGCCGCCCCGCGACGGCTCCGACCCCGTCGCGCCGTTCCTCTCGCTCAACGAGGCGGTGGTCGCCGGAGTGCGCGGGTCCGGCGTCGCGCGGCTCGTGGTGGTCGGCGGGGCGGGCAGCCTGGAGGTCGCGCCCGGCGAGGCGCTCGTGGACCAGCCGGGCTTCCCCGACGCGTACCGCGGCGAGGCGCTCGCGCACCGGGACGTGCTCGAGTATCTGCGCACCGTCGACGACCTGGACTGGACGTACATCTCGCCCGCCGCGGAAATCGGGCCGGGGGAGCGCACCGAGGAGTTCCGGATCGGCGGCGACCGGCTGATGAAGGACGCGGACGGCGAGAGCCGGATCAGTGCCGAGGACTACGCGCTGGCCTTCGTCGACGAGATCGAGCGCGACGCGCACTCCAGGAAGCGCATGTCGGTCGCGTACTGAGTCGCGGCCCCCTGAACGGCCGTGTCGGCCGTGTCATCGGGCTCCTTGTGCCGGTACTCGTACAGCTCGGCGTCCGCCTCGTTCTCGTAGCCCGCGCGCTCGGCGGTCCTGCGGAGCAAGGTGATCGCGGCGTCGTCGCTCGGCGGTCCGTACCGGTGCGCGCGCAGATCCTCCGCGAGGCGGCCGAGGAGCGCCTCCGGCGACTCCTGCGCGCCGCGCGGCGACACCAGGCGGGGCAGCCGCTCGCGTACGGGGTAGAAGGTGCCGTCCGCGTCGCGGCACTCCGTCACGCCGTCGGTGAAGAGGATCAGCGTGTCCCCGACCCCGAACGGCAGCCGGGCCACGGTCGGTGCCGCGGCGCCCAGCGTCCCCATGCCGAGGGGGAGTCCGGCCGGCAGGTCGGGGGTGTGCACGCGGCCGTCCGCGGTGACCACCAGCGGCGGCTCGTGCCCGAAGTTGACGATGTCGACGCACTCGGGGTCCGTCGGCGGGAAGTGCAGCAGCAGACCGGTGGAGAACGCGTCCGTGAGGCCCTCGTCGTGGGTGATCCGGGTCCAGGCGCTGTAGCGCTGCATGGCGATCTCCAGACGCCGGGCCACCTCCTCGATCCGCTCCTCGTGGTACGCCGCCTCCCGGAACGCGCCGAGCAGCCACGCCGATGCGGACACCGCGGGCAGCCCCTTCCCGCTGACGTCGCCGAGCACCGCGCGCACCCCGTGCGGCGAGGGCTGGAAGTCGTACCAGTCGCCGCCGACCCGGGCCGCGCGGGCGGCGGGCTGGTAGAAGTCGGCGATGCGCAGGTCCTCGAAGCGCTCGGGCAGGCCGCGCATCACCGCGCGCTGGGTGGCCTCCGCGATGTCCGTGAGGGCCTGGACGCGGGCCCGCTGCTCCTCCCTGCGGCGCGCGATCAGCACGCCGAGCAGGCCGCCGGTGCCGATCATCAGCGGCCCGAGCAGGTCCCAGCTCCCGCTGGTCGGCAGCGGCGCGACGGCCTGGAGCCCGACGTAGACGCAGATCAGCATTCCGGTGACGACGGCCGTGACGGACACGGGGGCGAGCAGCGCCACCACGATCGGCACGAGGCCGAGCAGGGCGCGCGCCTGGAAGTCGGCGGGCGTCGCGACGTCGAGGGTGGCGATGATGAGCGCCATCACCGCGACGAGCAGCACCATGGCACGCCAACCGCCCGTGGGGCGGGTGTCGGTGGGGTCCGCGCCACGGATCGAGGAGTGGAAGCCGCTCGAGCCACGAGATGTCATCACGTCGAGAATGCGGGGCATTGGTCGTGAGCAGTAGGGACCAAGGTCCGTACGCGGGTGAGATCCGGGTCTCAGTGCACGGGGACGCTCACGAAGCGTGACGTCACGTGCAGGTCCGCCGCGATGCGCTCCGCGGTCCCGGTGAGCTCCGCCGCCCACGCGGCGTCGTCCCCGCGCCCCTGGTGCGCGGTGACGTCGAGTGCGGACACCACGTGGCCCGCCCGGTCCCGCACCGGCACGGCGACCGAGCGCAGTCCGGCCTCGGGCCCGTCGGCCACGGCGAGCTCGCCGCCGTCCCGCAGCAGCCGCCCGGCGGCCGTGTCCGCGGCGGGCAGCCGGGAGCCGACGCCGATGTCGACGCTCATGACCCGGCGCGGCGTCACCCGTGCGGTGCACCGCACGGCCGTGCCGTCCGGTACCGACAGGCCGACGGATTCGCCGAGCCGCTTCGACAGGTCCGCGAGGTGCGGTGCGGCGATGCGGGGGAGCGTGGTGCGGGACAGGGGCGCGCAGCCGAGGGAGAGGACGCGGGGGGTGAGGCGGTAGGTGCGGCCCTGGTGGGTGACGTGGCCGAGGTGTTCGTAGGTGATGAGGGCGCGGCGGGCCGTGGCACGGGCGAGACCGGTGGCCTCGGCGATTTCGCTGAGCGTCAAGGTGGGGTGGACGGCGTCGAAGGCTGTCAGGACGTCGAGTCCGCGGGCAAGTGACACCACTGGAGCCTGCTTTGTGGACGAGAGGCCGCGGGGTTCGGGGCGGAGCCCCGAGGCGTAGGAAGAAGTGCCCAGTACGGATTCCATCGACCGCACACACGCCTCCAACGGCCCCCGCACCGCCCCCGCCAGCTCCCCGGCGCCATGCCGGCTCGTGTGGCTGACGACGCTCACCGCGCACACCACCGAACCGTCCGGCCCTCGCACGGGAACCGCCACCGCCACCAGGCCCGGCTCGACCAGCTGGTCGTCGACGGCCAGCTCCAAGCCGTCCCGGAACACCAGACCCGGCGCGCACCCGTCCATCGGCAGCGCGTCCCCCACCCGGAAGCTGATCGACAGGGCGCGCCTGCGCAGCACTTGGTGGACGAAGCGGATGTCGTCCCCGTCGGGGACCGCGAGGGAGACGGATTCGTCGAGCTCGTCGGCCAGCGCGTCGGCGAGGGGGCCCAGGAGCCCCGGCACCCGCAGCGCGTCCAGGCAGGCGTTGGCGACGGTCATCAGGGGCGGGGCAAGCGCGGCGTCACGCCCGTCGAGGCGTACGAAGCCCAGGTGGGCGAGGGTCGCGCAGATCCGGTCGACCGTGGAGCGGGCCAGGCCCGTGACCCGGGCGAGGTCGGCGAGGGCGAGCGTGCCGTCCGCGTCCGTGAGGCGCCCGAGCACGTCGAGGCCGCGCATCAGCGGGGCGACGGCCTCGGCGGGCGGCTGCGGGGTCACGGGCGGGGACGCCATGGTCGGCACTTCGAGCACGGGGCCACGGTAGGCGACCCCGGCGACCGCATCGACGACACGGTCGACTATCGGCCGAGCAGTTCGATGATCCGGTCGAGGGTGGCCGGGGCCAGATGCCGGCGCAGCGCCTCGACCACATCGTCCGGGGTGCCCCGGCTGTCGATCTTGATTACGCCGTAATCGCGGCCGCGCTTCTCCTTGCGGGCGGCAGGGACGGCCGCGGCGGCCTCCGGCTCGCCGGGGAGCACCTGATCGTCCTTCGGGAGGCGGGCGATGCGGCGGGCGTCCTCGATGGAGACGCGGCCGTCGGCGAGCGCCTCCTGGATGTCCTCGCGCAGCTTCATCAGGGACAGCCGCTGCGAGATGAAGCCCTGCGTCTTGCCGATCCGGGCGGCGACCTGGCGCTGCGAGTAGCCGTATGAAGTGATCAGGCCCTGGATGGCCTGCGCCTGCTCCAGTTCCGTGAGGTCGTCGCGCTGCACGTTCTCGATCAGCGCGTCCTCGTCGGACCGTGTCGCATCGTCCCTGACCAGGACCGGAACCTCGTCCAGGCCCGCCATCCGGGCCGCCGCGAGCCGCCGGTGGCCGTGCAGCACGACGTACGGGGCCTCGCCCACGGCCTCCTTGTGGTGCGGGCGCGCGGCGAGGAAGACGGACGCGGAGACGACGCCGAGGGCCTGGAGGACGCCCCGCTCACGGACCGTCTCGGCGAGGCCGTCGAGGTCGCGCAGCTCGTGGCGCGGGTTGTCCGGGTTCTCGGTGAGGTCGCCGATCGGGACGGTCAGCGGCTTGGTGTCGGGGCGTCTGCGCTGGGCCGGGGCCGCGGCCTGCTCCTCGGCGGCCGCCTTGTCGGAGGACAGGAGCGAGGAGAGGTCGGTACGGCGCCCCATCAGACGTTCACCTTCTTCTTCGTGCGCTTCGTGGTGGTGCGGGAGGACTTCTTGCTGCGGGCCGGGGCCGGGATCGCCGCGAGGCCGACCTCCAGGGCGAGCCGGAAGAAGTCCTCGCGGGCCTGGAGGGCGACCCGGTTGGCGCCGTACTGCGTGACGACCAGGCCGTCGGCGCTGGCCCGCGTGTGCAGCTTGTAGTGGCGTACGACGGTGCGCGCGAGCGGCCAGTCCTGCGCCTCGACGAACGCGCGGGTCTGCGCCAGGTCGGCCTTGCCGTCGCGCGGGTCCCAGTTGTTGATGACCACGCGGAAGGGCAGTCCGCGCGGCTTCACGACCCGCTCCACCGTGCGCTGCGTGGGCTGGAAGCCGAGCGGCTCCGGCTCGATGGGCACGATGACGTCGGTGGCGTTGGAGAGCACCGCGCGCAGGGCGTCGGCGGCCGCCCCCTTGCCGAGGGGGTCGTCGCCGTCGTCGTCGGCGAGGTCGAGCCAGCCGGGGGTGTCGACGAAGACGTGCTCGGCGGACGGGATGCGGGAGAGCGCGGCGAGCCCCGAGAGATCGTCGTGGGCCTGCACGAAGTCGAAGGGGAGGCCGTCGCCGACCCGCTCCGACCACCAGACGGCCGAGCCCTGCGGGTCGATGGAGACGGCGACGACCGGCGGGCGTTCGGCGTCGGGGGCACCCGCGCCGAGCACGTCGGCGGTGACGGCCGCGAGGTTCACGGCGAGCGTGGACTTGCCCACGCCGCCCTTCTGATTGAGGATCACGTGTACGTGTGCCACGAAAGCTCCCTAACTCCCTGAACCGGGACATCCGGCGCATTTGGGGCGGTTGTTCGTGGTCACTCTGGCAGCGTGGGCGCCGCGGGGCGGGGTGTACACGCCGGGGAGCGCAGGCCGCGCAGCAGCAGGGGCGTCGCGAGCAGCAGCACTCCGGCGAGCGCCAGCGCCCCGCGCGTCCCGATCAGTGCCGCGAAGGCGCCCCACGTCAGCGTCAGCACGGCCGTGACGGCGCGCTGGGTGACCGTCCAGGCGGACAGCACCCGGGCCACCCGGTCGTCGTCCGTGAGCCGCAGCCGCTCGGCCGCCATGACCGGGGAGAAGACGGCGCTGCACGTGATGAGGCCGAACTCCACGCCCACCACCACGAGCATCCCCGCGACACCGGGCACCACGAACGCGAGGCCGATCGGCCAGCACGCCCTGGTCGTCCCGCTGACGAGGAGCACCCGCCGCGCCCCGTACCGCCGCACCAGCGGCCCGGTGAGCCGGGAGCCGGCGAGGCCGCCCAGGCACGGGATCCCGAAGACGAGGCCGTACTGCCAGGGGGACAGGCCCAGTTCGTCGAGGAGCAGCACCGCCATGAGCGGGGCGCCCACCATGATCAGGGCGTTCACCAGCGTGTTGTTGAGGAACAGGGCGCGCAGTCCGGGCCGCCGCCACAGGTGGCGCCAGCCCTCGGCGATGTCGGCGGCGTTGAACCGGCCGCCGTTCGCGCCGCGCGCGGGGACCGGCTCGGGGGCGCGGATCGCGCGCACGCCCACCGCCGACAGGACGTAGCTCACCGCGTCCAGGAGGACCGTCGTGAGCGGCCCGAAGGCGCCGATGAGCGCGCCGCCGAGCGGCGGCCCGACGGTCGTGGCGGTCCACTGGGTCGACTCGAAGCGGGCGTTGGCCGCCAGCAGTCCCTCGTCCGGCACGAGCGCCTTGAGGTGGGCGCCGCTCGCCGCCCGGAACACGATGTCGGCGGCGGCCACCACCACGGACACCAGGACGAGTTGGGCGAAGGTGAGCGCGTCGAGGACGTACGCGGCGGGCAGCGTGAGCAGGGCCGCGCAGCGCACCAGGTCCGCGAGGACCAGCACCGGCCGCTTGCGCCGGAACTCGATCCACGGCCCGAGCGGCACCGCGAGCAGCGCGCCGACCGCGAGCCCGGCCGCCGCCAGGAACGACACCTGCGCGGCACTGCTGTGCAGCACCAGGACGGCGATCAGCTGGAACGCGTCGAGTGCCAGCCACGACCCGGCGGTGCTCACCGCGAAGGCGGCCCACAGCCACCCGAAATCCCGTCCGAGCCGCACCGAACCGCCTCCCGTTCCCGCCGCCGACCGGGAGATACAAGCGCCGGACGGCACGCCGCGGCAAACAACCGACAACCGCATCCGCACAACCAATGGTTGTATGGCTGTCGTGCACCCCGTGGACCTCCAGAACGTACGCACCTTCGTCGCCGTCGCCGACGAGGGCCAGATCCAGATCGCCGCCGCCGAGCTGGGCATCACCCAGCAGGCCGCCTCCAAGCGCGTCGCCGCCCTGGAGCGGGAGCTCGGCGCGCGCCTGTTCACCCGCACCCCGCGCGGGGCCCGGCTCACCCTCGACGGCGAGACCTTCCTGCCGTACGCGCGGGAGCTGCTCGCGGCCGCCGAGCGCGCCGCCGACTCCGTACGCGGCGGGCGCCGGCCCCTGCGCGTGGACGTGCTCGGCGCCAACGTGATCACCAACGGCGTCGTGCAGGACTTCCACGAGGCCCACCCGCACCTCCCGCTCGACGTCGTCGCCCTCGGCCACGGCGGCCCCGCCGCGCTCGCCTCCGTACGGGAAGGAGGCGTCGACGCCGCCTTCTGGACGCGGGCGGTGCCCGAGGACCGGCTGCCGCGCGAGGTGCGCAGCGCCCGCGTCATCGACGAGCCGGCGATCCTCGTCACCGGCGCGGCGCACCCCCTGGCGGACCGGTCCGAGGTCACGCCCGCCGAACTCGCCGGGCACCGGATCTGGATGCCCGGCATGGCCAGGGGCAGCGAATGGGCCGCGTACTACGAGGAGTTGGAGCGCGCCTTCGGCCTCACCATCGACGTCGGCGGCACCACCTTCGGCGGCGGCCACCTGCTGCGCACGGTGGCCGCGGCGGACGACGTGGCCACCATCATGGGCACCCGCACCCCGCTCACCCGCCCCGCGGACATCGAACTGCGCTTCATCCCCGTACGCCGCCCCACCCCGCTCTACCCGCTGTCGCTGCTGTGGCGGGCCGACAACCGGCACCCCGGTCTCACGGCGCTGCGGGCGTATCTGACGGACCGGTACCAACGTCAGGAGGACGGCGGACCGGCCGACTTCTGGACGCCCCACTGGGCGGGTCGGGACCGGCGGTAGCCCACACGGCTGGCCACCACATGCGTGAGACGGCGCGGGCCCGCAGGCTCGGACCATGCGCATCCGTACACCGCTCGTCGCCGCCACCGTCGCCGGCCTCCTGCTCCTGACCGCCTGCGGGGACGACAGCAAGCCGGACCCCATGCGGAAGGACCAGTGGGCCCTCGACGCGATGAAACTGCCGGCTGCCTGGGACACGTCGAAGGGCGACGACACGACCATCGCCGTCGTCGACTCCGGCGTCGCCACCGACCACCCCGACCTCAAGGGCAGGATCGTCGACGGCCACGACTTCGTCGACGGCGACGACGACCCCAAGGACCTCAACGGCCACGGCACGCACGTCTCCGGCATCGCCGCCGCCCACACCGACAACGGCGTCGGCATCGCGGGCGGCGCGCCAGGAGCCAAGATCATGCCGGTGCGGGTGCTCGGCGCGAACGGCTCAGGATCCAACGGCAACATCACCAAGGGCATCGTCTGGGCCGCCGACCACGGCGCCGACGTCATCAACCTCTCGCTCGGCGAGGGCGTCCTGATGACGAAGCTGCTCCAGGGCGGCATCCTCAACTACGCCATCCAGCACGCCCACGACAAGGGCGCGGTCGTCGTCGCGGCAGCGGGCAACGACGGCGCGGACACCCAGCCGTACAAGGTGCAGACGCCGGTCCTGGTCGTCGGCGCCAGCACCGCGAAGGGCACGGCGGCCGACTTCTCCAACTTCGGCGCCGAGCAGGCCGTTTCGGCCCCCGGCGAGGACATCCTCTCGACGCTGCCGACGTACAAGACGAAGGAGACCCTGAAGGACACGTCCGGCTACGGGAAGCTCTCCGGCACGTCGATGGCGGCGCCCTACGTCTCCGCGCTCGCGGCGCTCCTGCACCACCAGGGGCTCGACCCCGACGAGATCATCTCCACGATCCGGGAGACGGCCGCCAACCCGAAGAAGAACGCCAAGCTCGGCCTCGGCATCGTGGACGCCGAGGCGGCGGTGAAGAAGGCGAAGTAAGCGCGAAGAAGGCGGAGCAAAGGGCGACGGGCCCGGCCGATCAGCGGCCGGGCCCGTCGCCGTTCCTGTTCCCGGACGTTACCGGGCCTGGTCCCCGGGGGTGAGCGGGGTCTGCGGCGTGGGCTCCTCGGCGATGTCGAACGAGCCGAAGCCCTGGGCGATCAGCAGATCGTCGCTGGGCAGGCCGCGCCGGTTGGTGCCGGGCTTCTTGCCCCACACGTAGACGTGGTCGCCGGTGCGCAGGAGCTTCCACAGCGCGGCGGCGTCCTTCACCCGCAGGTTGACGCAGCCGCCGGAGCCGGACGAGAACAGGTCGTGGTACGTGCCGTGCAGGGCCTGCCCGCCGTCGAAGAACTGGGCGTACGGCATCGGCGCGTTGTCGTAGATCGTGGAGAAGTGCTTCTTGTGGCGCCAGTAGATCTTGTGCCAGCCGGTGCGGGTCTCGACGCCGCGCAGTCCGCTGCGCATCGGCACCGGGCCGAACACGAGCCTGCCGGTCCGCGCGGCCTGCACCCACAGGATCTGCCGGTTCAGGTCCACGCAGGTCACCCGGTACTTGCGTTTCGGGCACTGCTTGCGCGCGTTGGGATTCCGGCGGACGTCGTCGACCAGCAGCATCCGGTACGTCCGGGTGTCCGCCTTGCCGGTCTGCCTCAGTTTCAGCCGCTTCTGCAGCTTCTTGACGGCCACGCAGTCCGCGACGGACGCCCGCCCGTCCTGCTTCAGGCCGAGTCTCTTCTCCATCTCCCATTGGTAGGGGCCGGTTCTCGGGGTGCAGCCCGCGGCCGCGGTGGCGGCGGGTGGTGTGACGGCCTGCGCGGTGGGGGCCGCCGAGCCGAGGAGCACTGCGGTTATGAGGGCGGCGGCTAGGCGTGGTTGGTGCATGGACGGACTCCGTACGCGGGGCGAGTGGATGTGACGAGCCCATCTCAGTCACGTGCGGGCCGGGACCGCTCGGTGCGGCAGGGCCGTTCGGCGCACAGTGCGTCCGCCGCCGGGCCACTACGACACGCGGATACAACTGCGCTCTTCGGTGGACTTACTGCGGCAGGAGGATTCCTTGACGTTTGACTACTCTCCGTATCCGGAATACGGCTTTCGTCCTGGATTTTTATTTCTTGTTGACCTTCGGGGTCAACGGCCGATGGAGTGTGGATGGACCCGTCAGTGACCCGACCAGCATGGCTGCCAGGCAGAAAATGCCTGGCAGCGGCGAGTGCGTTGCTCGCGAGCGTACTCACAGCAGGGAGCGCCGGAGCGGTCGTGCCGACCGGCAGAGCGGCCGCGGAGGCCGGGGACGGTTCCGTCACTGTCCGTGTTGTCCATGAGGTCAACGCGAACGGTGACTGGGACTCCGTCCTCGAACCCGGCTGGGAGGGCGTCGAGGTCACCCTGACCGACGACAACGGCCTCTCCGTGTCCGGGAAGACGGGCGCGGACGGCACGGTGACCCTGTCGCCGGGCGCCGCGCTGACGGGCGGCAAGTACCGCGTCCAGGCGAAGAACCCGGACGCGAAGCTCTACGCGCCCGCGTTCGCGTCGGCCGAGGGCCTGAACGGGGCGCCGAACAAGCTGTCGTCGGCGGAGGAGTTCGTCGACCTGTCCGGCGGCAAGGACGTGGAGTACACGACCGCGTTCTGGAACCCGTCGGACTACTGCCAGAAGAACGCGCCGCTCGCGATGTGCGTGCAGCACAACGGCAATCACGCGTCGCACGACTCCATCAAGACCTATCCCTACGACGCTCGTGGGAGCCAGTCCAGCGGAGGCACCGCGCACGCCCAGGGCGACGAGACGGGCACCGCGCTGTGGGGGCTCGGCTACGACCGCACGCGCAAGAGCCTGTACAGCGCGAACTACGCCAGGGCCCGGTCCGCTTTCGGGCCGGGCGGCCCGAACACCGTGTACGTCACGGACATGATGACGAACACGACGAAGCAGTTCGCGACGGTGCCGAGCGGCGGCCCCGGCACCGAGGGGAAGAAGCCCCCGGCGTCCGACGTCGGCAGGAGCTCGCTGGGCGACATCGACACCAGTGAGGACGACTCGGAGCTGTACGTCGTCAGCATGGCGGACAAGACGCTGTACACGTACGACCTGACGAAGCCCGCCGGCTCGGCCCCCAAGGCCGCCGTCCCGATCCCCGCCCCGGACTGTCCCGGCGGGGAGAACGACTGGCGTCCGGGCGCGCTCGGCGTGCACAACGGCGTCGTCTACGTCGGCGGTGTGTGCTCCGGCGAGACCTCCGGGAAGCCGGACGACATGCGCGCCGTGATCCGCACGTACGACGCGCAGGCGCAGACGTTCGGCGACATCGTCATGAACGACCCGCTGAACTTCGCGCGCGGCGCCGCCAACTCCGGTGTCGGCAAGGAGTGCGGCGGCCGTCGCTGGCACCCGTGGGCCGACAAGGGCGGCCAGTACGTCTCGTACACCGAGACCGGCACGAAGAAGTGCAACGCCCAGTACGTGTACCCGCAGCCGATCATGCTCGACATCATCGAGGAGAGCGACGGCGACCTCGCCGTCGCCTTCCACGACCGGTACACCGGCGTCGAGAACAGTGTGCAGAGCGGTGGCGACATCAACCGCGCCTGCAAGAACGAGGACGGCAAGTTCGTCCTCGACGGCAACGGGGCCTGTGAGAACCACGAGGACCTCCAGGACTTCGCCAAGCAGGACGACGACGTCCGCGAGTACTACCCGGCCGATTACGGGCTGAAGAATCACCAGGAAGCCGCGCTCGGTGGCATGGCCCTGAGCCGCGTCGAGAACGAGCTGGCGGCATCGCTGTACGACCCGCTCAACACCGCGGGCAACAGCGGCGTGCGCTTCTTCGACCGGGAGAAGGGCACCGACTCCGGCGGCCTCCTCGTCACCACCATGTTCGGCAAGGCCGGCGGCATCGGTGACCTCGAGGTCCTCTGTGATCTCGCCCCGCTCCAGGTCGGCAACCGCCTCTGGTACGACGAGGACAAGGACGGCATCCAGGACCCGGGCGAGAAGCCCGTGGCCGGTGCCACCGTCAACCTCTACGACGCCGACGGCAACAAGATCGCGACCGGCAAGACCAACGACCGCGGCGAGTACTACTTCGACTCGACGCTGCTGAAGAACGTCCCCGCCGACAAGTGGAAGACCGGCAAGGACTACAAGGTCGCCGTCGACAACCCGGACGACTACGCAGCGGGCGGACCGCTCGACGGCTGGGACGTCACGCAGAACGATGCCGGCGGCAACAACCACATCGACAGCGACGGCAAGGTCCCGGCGGGCGGCAAGTACCCCGAGATCCCGTTCACGACCGGTGGGCCGGGCCGCAACAACCACACGTACGACTTCGGCTTCAACCGGGATACCCCCGAGGTGATCACCGGTAAGGCCAAGGTCGTCAAGAAGGACGCCGACACCGGGAAGGTGCTGCCGGGCGCCGGATTCCAGCTGTGGAAGGAGTCCAACGGCACGGACGGTCTTCAGACCGACGGTGACAAGCCGGACACGAAGTCCGGGGCCGCCTGCACCACGGACGACGACGGTGCCTGCGCCTGGGACGAGTTGCCGCTGGGTGAGTACTACGTCCAGGAGACGAAGGCGCCCGAGGGTTACCAGATGCCGGACAACCCGGTGACGGGCCCGTTCACGCTGAGCGTGGCGAACCGGGAGTACGAGGCGACGGTCAGCGACAAGCCGGAGGAGCCGACCACACCTCCGGAGCCCCCCAAGCCGGGCATCGACATCGAGAAGATGGACCGGGAGACGGGTTCGGACGCGGACAGCGCCGATCAGGCGGTGCAGGGGTCCGAGGTCAAGGACCAGGTCGTCGACATGACGATCACCAACAACGGCGACGAGCCGCTGGTGAACGTCAAGGTCGGTGACTCGGTGACGGCGGGTCCGGGTTCGGTGAAGGATCTGCACTGTGACTTCCCGGACGGGACCAGTGGTGACGATCCGGCGGGCCGGTCGGTGCGGTGGGAGGCCAGTTGGTCCGACAAGGACCCGGCGAAGCTTGCCGTGGGTGCTTCCTTCAAGTGCACGACGACCGTGACCGGTGTACCGGCCGGCAAGCTGCACACCGACAACTCCACCGTCAGCGGCAAGGGCGCCGGAAGCGGCAAGCCGGTCGATGACGAGGACCCGTGGAACTGGAAGGTTCCGACGGGGATGATCTCGGTCGTGAAGAAGGACGCGAAGACCGAGGAGGAGCTGGCGGGAGCGCAGTTCCAGCTGTGGATGGAGTCCAACGGTACGGACGGTCTGCAGACCGACGGCGCCGAGCCGGACACCAAGTCCGGCGGCGTGTGCACGACGGACGGCGAGGGTGCCTGCGACTGGGAGGACCTGGCGCCGGGCGAGTACTCGATCGTCGAGACGAAGGCGCCCGAGGGCTACCAGCTTCCGGACAACCCGGTGACGGGGCCGTTCACGGTCAACGCGGAGAGCCGGGAGTTCTCGGCGACCGCGTACGACGAGCCGAAGCCTCCGGTGACGGAGACTCCGAACCCGTTGATCGACATCGAGAAGATGGACCGGGAGACGGGTTCGGACGCGGACAGCGCCGATCAGGCGGTGCAGGGGTCCGAGGTCAAGGACCAGGTCATCGACATGACCATCAAGAACACCGGTGTCGAGCCGCTCGTGAAGGTCGTCGTCGGTGACTCGGTGACGGCGGGTCCGGGTTCGGTGAAGGATCTGCACTGTGACTTCCCGGACGGCACCAGTGGTGACGATCCGGCGGGCCGGTCGGTGCGGTGGGAGGCCAGTTGGTCCGACAAGGACCCGGCGAAGTTCGCCGTGGGTGCTTCCTTCAAGTGCACGACGACCGTGACCGGTGTGCCGGCCGGTGTGCTGCACACCGACAACTCCACGGTCGCCGGAGTCGGTTCCGACAGTGGCAAGCCGGTCGATGACGAGGACCCGTGGAACTGGAAGGTTCCGACGGGGATGATCTCGGTCGTGAAGAAGGACGCGAAGACCGAGGAGGAGCTGGCGGGAGCGCAGTTCCAGCTGTGGATGGAGTCCAACGGCACCGAGGGTCTTCAGACCGACGGTGACGAGCCGGACACCAAGTCCGGGGACGTGTGCACGACGGACGGCGAGGGTGCCTGCGACTGGGAGGACCTGGCGCCGGGCGAGTACTCGATCGTCGAGACGAAGGCGCCCGAGGGCTACCAGCTTCCGGACAACCCGGTGACGGGGCCGTTCACGGTCAACGCGGAGAGCCGGGAGTTCTCGGCCACCGCGTACGACGAGCCGAAGCCTCCGGTGACGGAGACGCCGAACCCCAAGGTCGACATCGAGAAGGCGGACCGGGAGACGGGGTCCGACGCGGACACGCAGGCCCAGGCCGTGAAGGGCAAGAAGCTGGGTGACCAGCTCATCGACCTGACGATCGCCAACAACGGCACCGAGCCGCTGAGCAACATCACGGTCGACGACGCCTTCACCTCGGGCCCCGGCAAGGTGAAGGACCTGGCCTGCACCTTCCCCGACGGAAGCAAGGGCAAGGGGAAGGACGGCCGGAAGTCCGAGGTCCGCTGGGAAGCGTCGTGGGCGAAGGAGAACCCGTCGATGCTCGCCGTCGGCGCCTCCTTCAAGTGCACGCTGATGGTGTCCGGCGTTCCGGCCGGCGTCATGCACAGCGACGCTGCCACTGTCACCGGCATCGGCATGACCAGCAAGAAGCCGGTCGACGACGAGGACCCGTGGAACTGGGAGGTTCCGAAGCCCCCGAAGCCGCCCAAGCCGGCGCCGAAGTACGGCGTCCAGGTCGTCAAGAAGGACGCCCGGACCGGCAAGGTGCTCCGTGGCGCGGTGTTCGAGCTGTGGAAGGACACCGACGGCAAGAAGGGCCTGAAGCGGAGCGGGAAGAAGCACGACACCCGCGTCGCCGTGGGTTGCGCCACCAACGGAAAGGGCCGCTGCTCCTGGAGCAAGCTCGCCGGCGGTACGTACTACCTGGTGGAGACGGACGTTCCCGAGGGCTACAAGAAGCCGCGGAAGACGGTCCACGGACCGATCGCCGTGAACTCCAAGCACCAGAAGGTGACCGTCAAGGTCACCAACCAGCCCGCCGACCTGAAGAAGGGGCACAAGAAGTAACCCGCCGGGGCCGGCTCTGATCCGCCGGCCCCGCTGTTTCCGAAGGCCCCCACCGCGCTCGCGGTGGGGGCCTTCGGCCGTGGCGACCGGGGGGAGAGGGCGGTCGGGCGGTTCAGTGGCCCTGGCGCGCTTGCCAGGGCCTGCCCGGCACCTTCTGCCGCACCTTGTCGGCGACGAAGTCGACGACCCCGGTACGGGACTGGCCGGGCAGCCGCACGGTGACCCGGCGCAGGGCGCCGTCCTCGGCGACGTAGAACCGCAGCGGGGACCCGCCCGCCCGCACCGGCCCCGTCTGCTTCCCGCTCTGTTGCTCCGCCCGCATCCCGCCCGGCTTGGCGCCCTGCTTCTTCTTGCCCTGCGGGGCCGGGCGCGGGCCCGCGAAGATGTCGTAGGAGCGGCCGTCGATCTCCTCGGTGCCGGTCCAGCGGGCCCCGGACTGGGCGAGCAACTGGGCGTTCTCCGGGCGGTCCTGGCCGAGCAGCACGGTCAGTTTCAGCATGCTGTCCAGCGGGTCGGAGGTGTATTGGCGCGGCGACCACTGGTCCGTGGACATCCGCGCGGCGTCGGCGAGCTTCAGCGCCCGCTGCTTGCCCCCGGCCGGGGCGGGCCCCGCGGCGCCGCCCGCGGGGCCGTCGGTGGCCACGCCGAGCCCCGAGGTGTCCCAGGCGAGCAGGCCGCCCTGCGAGCCCTGGTCGAACCGGCCGATCCCGTGATGGCTGCGGTAGTCGACGACGCCGTCCACGGTGACGGTCGCCTCCCGCTGCGGCACCCGCACGCGGACCCGGGTCGGGCTGGCCTCGAACCGGCTGAGCCGGGCGAGCGCGAAGCGCTGGGCCTCGGCGGAGGTCACCGCGTGCGCGGCGGGCGGATCCTCGCCGAGCCGGACGGCGGCGACCGTGGCGAGCGAGGCGAGCAGCACGGCCGGGACACCCCATCGCAGGGAACGGCGGCGCAAGGTTGTGGAGATCGGCATACCGCGTACCCCATCGGTGGGCCGCGGGCCCGGCCGCGAAGGACGCCGGGCGGCACGCCGATTTCCGCCGTTCGGCCCTGTCGCGACGGCTCGGGCGCCGCCGCGGCCGGGGTCACAGCAGCGGCGCGCCCAGCGACTCGCCCCGCCGCACCCCGGGCAGCACGTACGCGACGGCGGACGCGGTGTGCCGGGTGAAGCGGTTCAGGGCGTCGGACCCCGCAAGGCGTTCCTGTACGCGGACGAACAGGTCGGGGTCCTTCATGTACGCGAGGAAGAGCAGGCCCTGGTCGTCGGCGGCGTCCGCGTAGCTGTAGCCGCGCCGCAGCATCTGCGCCCCTCCGTCGAGCCGTGGGTGGGCGAGCCGGACGTGCGCGTCGGCCGGGACGACGTACTCGCCGTCGGGCCGCTTGGCGAACAGGTTCACCTCGTCGTGCTCGCGGCGTCCGCCCAGCGGTGCCCCGTCCACCCGGTGGCGCCCCATGATCCGCTCCTGGCGGCCGCGGTCCAGGGCGGCGAACGCGGCGAGGTCCATCCGGATGCGCCGGTAGACGAGGTAACTGCCGCCCCGGTCGGGCCCGTTCGCGACGTGGACGTGGCGGGGCGCGTCGGCGGGGGCGGGGTTGGCGGTCCCGTCGAGGAAGCCGAAGAGGTTGCGGGGGGTGCGGCCCGGCCCGGTCGGCGGCAGGAAGCCGGGCTGGCGCCAGCGGGGCGTGAGGACGCCGGCGGCGGCGTCGTCCAGGGCGAGCGCGGCGTCGTTGCAGGTCCACGCGTCGTCGGCGCACACCTGCACGAGGACGTCGCCGCTGCCGCGCCGCTCCTCCAGGCGGTCGCCGGGGAACGCGGGCAGTTCGCGCAGCAGGGCGGGGGAGCGCAGTCCGAGCCGCCTCGGCAGTGCGGGGCCGACGGCGACGGTCGCGGTGAGCCGAGAGGTTCGTGCCGACGCCAACCGGCCGTCCGCGGCGTCGAGTTCGCGATCCCGCTCGCCCAGCAGCCGGCTCCAGGCGGCCAGCACCGAGCGCAGCGCCCGGGCCCCGGCGGCGCCCCGGGTGCGGGCGCCGAGGTCGTAGGAGACGATCAGGACGCTGGGTTGAGGGGGTGTCAGGACGCCTGCCTGGTGCGTGCCGTAGAAGGGCGTGGCGGGCCGGTCGTCGGCCGCGTCCCGCGGTGCTCGGGCGCAGCCGGACGCGGCGCCCGCGAGGGCGGCGGCGGTGAGTACGGCACGCCGACTGGAGGTGTACATGGTGGCTCCTCAAGGGTCAATCGGCGCAAGGTGCTGACGAACCGTATGGATCGCACTACATAGACCGCATAGGTCACATAACTTCTTGATTGTTGCTTATGGGGCGAGTTGGACGGTACATCTGGTCGCCATGCGTCTCCCCCTACGCCGCCGCGTGCGGCTCCTTCCCCTCCGCGCCGTTCTCGCCGCGGTGGTGGCCCTTGCGGGCCTGGCTGCTGTCACCGGGTGCGCGGCCGACACCCCCGACAGCCGGCCGGGGCCGCCGGGCAAGGCCGCCGTGATCCGGGTGCCGGCCGACTCGGCGACGATCCAGGGCGCGGTCGACGCGGCCCTGCCCGGCGACGTCGTCCTGGTCTCGCCCGGCGTCTACAAGGAGGCCGTCTCGATGCGCACCAAGCGGGTCGCGCTGCGCGGCACCGACCGCAACAAGGTCGTCATCGACGGCGAGTTCAAGCGCGGCAACGGCGTCACCGTGACCGGGCCCGGGTCCACGGTGGAGAACCTGACGGTCCGCAACCACCTCGCCAATGGCGTGCTCTTCACCGGCGTCACCGACGAGACCCTCCAGGGCGAGGGCGGGGGCGGCGCGATCTACGACCCGCTGGACACCGTCAAGTTCCCGCCGCTGAAGGGCTTCAGGGGCGCGTACATCACCGCGTACAACAACGCCTTGTACGGCATCTACGCCTTCGACGCCCGCGACGGCGTCATCGAGCACTCCTACGCCTCCGGGCAGGCCGACTCCGGGATCTACGTCGGCCAGTGCCGCCCCTGCGCCACGACCGTGCGCCACAACACCGTCACCCACAACGCGGTGGGCATCGAACTGACGAATTCCTCCGAGAAGTTGACCGTCGAGGACAACCAGGTGCGCCGCAACCGGGTCGGCATCACCGTCAACTCCAACGACCTGGAGGCGCTCGGCCCGCAGCGCCACGCGGTGATCCGGCGCAACACCGTCGCCGACAACAACGAACCGGCCAGCCCCGCCCAGGCCGACGGCGGGTTCGGCATCGGCATCGGGATCGGCGGCGGCGTCGGCAACACAGTGGAGCGCAACACCATCACCGGCAACCGCGCGGGCGGCCTGCTGCTCCGCGACGAGCAGGGCTATCCGGCCCGCGGCAACACCGTGCGCGACAACCGCGTCCGCGGCAATGGCACCGACCTCGTCCTGGCCGCGAACGCGGCCCGCGGCAACTGCTTCACCGGCAACGGCGAGCGCACGACGGCCCCGAAGTCCCTGCCGCGCGCGTGCGGGGCGGGCGGCGGCGCACCGCTGAAGCCGGGCGAGCCGAGCCGGGTCACGGCGCCGCCCGGCATGTCGTTCCGCGTGGTCCCTGCCCCACCCGCGCAACCCCAACGCCCATAGGCCGCGGTGCGACGGTGTGAGGCCCGGGGTCTACTCGGCCGACTCGTCGTGGTTCCCGCCACTGCGCCGCCGCACCTTCCGCATCCGGAACGCCGCGGCCAGGACGATGAGCCCGACGCCCGCCGCCACCACGGCGATCGCCCCCGAGGACACCGACGTCACGTCGACCTCGAAGGCCATCTCCTCGCCCCACGGCTTGCCGTCGCTCGTCGTGTAGAGCCGCGCCGTCAGATGCGCCTTGCCGTTCGCCTTCGCCGTGACGTCGATCTGGGAGGTGTGGCTCGCCGAGCCCTCGGCCGACACGGAGATCTCGTCGTCGTTGACCTTGAGACGCTCGGAGTCGCTGGACGTGACGCGCAGTTCGAGCCCGGAGACCTCCTGCTGCAACGCGTTGTCGACCGTGACCGGGATCGAGGCGTCGCCCGACGTCACGGTGACCGTCGTCTTCGGCACCAGGCGCAGCGACTTCACCGACGTCGACAGGAAGTCCGTCGTACGGTCCTGGAACGTCCGCTGCGCCGAGTCCTCCTCGACCCGCCACGCGGTCGCCAGCGCGCGGGCCATCGCCGCGTGCACGGACTCCGTGGTGTCCTTCGGGTCGGCGAGCACCTTGCTGAGGGTCGCGAGCCGGTCCAGGTCGCCCGCGGCGTCGGTCAGCTGCTCCTTGCCGAGCTCGCTGTCGCGCAGCCGCTCCGGGTACGCGGACGGGGACCCCGCCCGCCCCTTCACCGGGTCGTCGTCGGCCGCGCGGAGGTCCTGGAGGTCGAGCCAGCCGTCCTCCGTGCCGGCGTCGACGGCGGCGGCGAGCGCGTCCGCCGCCGTGCCCGACAGATTGCGGGGCGGTACGAGGACCGGCCGGGCGTTCGCCTTCAGGAGCGAGGTGATGTGGTCGACGGTGGCCTTGTCGGCGGTGTCGGGGCTCGCGGAGGCGCTCGGGTCCGGGGACGCGGGGGAGCCGCTGGGCGACGTGGTCGCAGGCGACGGCGAGGAGGCGGAGGGCGTGGGGTCGGGCGCCCGGTCCTTGAGCCGGCCGAGCGCCGTCGTGAGGTCGGCCTCGTAGGGCAGCGCCGTCATCGCGTCGTCGCCGCTGCCCACGGTCACCGGTTCGGCGCCCGCGGGCGTGAGCCCCTGGCCCGAGGCGAGGACCCGCGTCACGCCCAACTTCGCGCCGAGCGCGGTCACGTCGGAGTCGAGCGCGCCGTCGACGGGCCAGCCGAGTCCGGAGCGGGTGGTCGTGTCGAGGATCCGGTCGACCCGCTTCCTCGCCTCCGCCGCGAGCCCGGACACGACCTCCGTGAGGTCCTCGGTGTCGGTGCCGGGGTGGTGGGCGAGCGAGGCGAGGTCCGTGTCGGCGTACGGCAGGAGCCAGACCTCGCGGCCCTCGACGGCCTCCCGCAGCGCGCTGAGCCAGGACCGGGCCGCGCTCTGCCCCGTGCCCTCGGTGGTGTCCTGCGGCGAGGCGGAGTCGGCGTTCTTCGCGACGCGGTAGCCCGTGGACATCTCCTGCGCGGCGATCACCACGTCCGGGTCGAGCGCCCAGCTGATGTCGCGGCCCTTGCCCGCCTCGACGACCTCGCGCAGCCGGCCGCCGGGCGCGAACAGGCCGGCGAGCGAGTCGTCGTCGAAGACGGGCTTCGCGTTCGGGCCCGAGCCGAGGGCGGCCGCCGTCATGTGCGGGGTCGTGGTCACCGGCCAGACGACGGCGGTCGGCGCGGGGTCGTCCTTGGCGGCGGCCTCCGGCGTCGTGCCGGGGAGGGCCTGGGCCCCGACCACCATGGCGGTCAGGGCCCAGGCCCGTGCCGTCCCGTATCCCGCCATGTCGCCCTGCCTTCTGCCGATGGGTCACCCGTCCCTGAGGTAACACGGTGGGAGTGTCGGGGACGGGGACCGTACCGGCTTGCGGCGCGTCGTGCACGGCCACGCGGCTCCGCCCCGGACCCCGCGCCTCGATCGCCGGCGGGGCTTGAGCTGCCCACTCGGGGCGGAGCCCTGATCGCGTGGCGGGTGGGCACATCAAGCCGCTCTCCGGCCCCAGCGACGGATGGGCTTTTCAAGCCCCTGCGGCGATTGAGCAGCGCGGTCCGGGGCAGAGCCCCGAGACGTCAAGCACGGTGCCGCGGAACCCGGTGCGATCGAGGCGGAGCCAATGTCGCCCGATAGAGTGCGGGCCGACGTTGACGCTCCCACCTGAGGTAACCGGCCGTGACTCCCCCCGACCCCGCCATACCCGCGGTGACCGTCGTCGGAATCGGCGCGGACGGGTGGGAGGGACTCCCGGAGACCTCCCGCGACGCCCTCCGCGGCGCGGACGTCGTCATCGGCGGCCCCCGCCAACTCGGCCTGCTCCCGCCGCGATGCCCCGGCGAACGCGTCCCCTGGCCCTCCCCGCTGCGCCCCGCCGTACCCGGCCTCCTGGCGCGCCACACGGGACGCCGCGTCGCCGTCCTGGCGAGCGGCGACCCGATGTTCTACGGCATCGGCCGCACGCTCACCGAAACCGTCGGCGCCGACGCGCTGCACGTCCTGCCGCACCCGTCCTCCGTGTCCTACGCCTGTGCGCGGATCGGCTGGCCGGTCGAGGAGACGGACGTGGTCACGCTCGTCGGCCGCCCGGCGGACCGGCTCGCCGCCACGCTGCACCACGGCCGCCGCGTCCTCGTCCTCTCCGCGGGCGCGGACACCCCCACCGAGGTCGCGAAGCTGCTGTGCGAAAGGGGCTTCGGGCCGAGCCGGCTCACGGTCCTCGAACGCCTCGGCGCCGAGGAGGAGACGTCGTACGAGGGGGTGGCCGAGGAGTGGACGCACGCGCCCGGCGACCCGTTGAACGTGATCGCCGTCGACTGCCGCCGCGCCCCTGACGCCCTGCGCCTCGGCGCCGCGCCCGGCCTGCCCGACGCCGCGTACGAGAACGACGGCCAGCTCACCAAGCGCCATGTGCGCGCCGCGACGCTGGCCGCGCTCGCCCCGGCGCCCGGCGAGACGCTCTGGGACATCGGCGGCGGCTCGGGCTCCATCGGCATCGAGTGGATGCGCACGCACCCGTCCTGCCACGCGTACGCCGTGGAGCGGGACGCGGCCCGCGCGGCCCGCATCGGGCGGAACGCGGCGCGGCTCGGCGTACCGGGCCTGGCCGTCGTCACCGGGCCCGCACCGCAGGCGCTGGCCGAACTCCCGCCGCCCGACGCCGTGTTCATCGGGGGCGGCCTCACGGCCCCCGGCCTGCTCGACGCCTGCTGGGCGGCGCTCGCGCCGGGCGGCCGCCTGGTGGCCAACACGGTCACCCTCGAATCCGAGGCGCTGCTCGCCACCTGGTACCGGGAGCACGGCGGCGAGCTGGTGAAGCTGTCCGTGGCGCACGCGGTGCCGGTCGGCGGCTTCACGGGGTGGCGGCAGGCGATGCCGGTCACGCAATGGTCCGTAACGAAGACAGGGGTTGGACAGGCATGACGGTCTATTTCATCGGGGCGGGCCCCGGCGCCGCCGACCTGATCACGGTTCGCGGGGCGCGCACGCTCGCGGACTGCCAGGTGTGCCTGTACGCGGGGTCGCTGGTCCCGGCCGAACTCCTCGCGGAGTGCCCGGCGGACGCGAAGCTGGTCGACACCGCGAACCTCGACCTCGACGCCATCGAGCGGGAGTTCGCGGCGGCCCACGAGGCCGGTCACGACGTGGCCCGACTGCACTCCGGTGACCCGTCGGTGTTCTCCGCGGTGGCCGAGCAGATGCGGCGCCTGGACGCGCTCGGCATTCCGTACGAGGTGGTGCCCGGGGTGCCGGCGTTCGCGGCGGCGGCGGCTGCGCTGAAGCGCGAGCTGACGGTGCCGACGGTCGGCCAGACGGTGATCCTGACCCGGATCGCCCAGCAGGCCACGCCGATGCCGTCCGGTGAGGACCTGGCGACGCTCGGGGCGAGCGGGGCGCTTCTTGTGCTGCACCTGGGCGCGCGATACGTGGACCGGATCGTGGCGGAGCTGACGCCGCACTATGGGGCGGAGTGCCCGGCGGCCGTCGTCGCGTACGCCAGCCGGGAGAACGAACTGGTTCTGCGGGGGACGCTCGGGGACATCGCGGAGCAGGTGAAGGGGGCGGGTGTGCTGCGCACGGCTGTGATCATCGTGGGCCGCACGCTTGCTGCTTCGCAGTTCCGGGACAGCCACCTCTACTCCGTCGACCGGGACCGCCCCTAGGTCGTGTCCGCAAAGTGGTTGGCGCGTTGGTGTTTTCGTGGTGCGTCGTCATGAGCTGACTGATCAGGCCTGGGTGGTCGTTGAGCCGTTG